>NZ_JBHWFF010000044.1:0-13754 GCF_042733785.1 Streptomyces sp. NPDC059695
TCGGGCCCGCCCCCCCCCCTCGGTCTTCGCCCCCGCCCAGCTCCCCGGGGCGCGGCGGGGGGCCCCCCCCCCCCGCCGCGGGGGGGCGCCCCCCACCGCCGTGTCGTGCGTCACACGGGTCAGGCCTGCTGCGAGCCGCCCAGGTGGTGGACGCGGACCATGTTCGTGGTGCCGGGGACGCCGGGGGGCGAGCCGGCGGTGATGATCATGGTGTCGCCGGCGTTGTGGCGCTTGAGCTTCAGGAGCTCGGCGTCCACGAGGTCGACCATGGAGTCCGTGTTGTCCACGAACGGGACCAGGAAGGACTCGACGCCCCAGCTCAGGGTGAGCTGGTTGCGGGTGCCCTCGTCCGTGGTGAAGGCGAGGATCGGCTGCTGCGTGCGGTAGCGGGACAGGCGGCGGGCCGTGTCGCCGGACTGGGTGAAGGCGATCAGCGCCTTGCCGTCCAGGAAGTCCGCGATCTCGCAGGCCGCGCGGGCGACGGAGCCGCCCTGGGTGCGCGGCTTCTTGCCCTGGACCAGGGGCTGCAGGCCCTTGGAGAGGAGCTCCTCCTCGGCCGCGGCGACGATCTTCGACATCGTCTTCACGGTCTCGATCGGGTAGGCGCCGACCGAGGACTCGGCCGACAGCATGACCGCGTCCGCGCCGTCCAGGATCGCGTTGGCGACGTCGCTCGCCTCGGCGCGGGTCGGCCGCGAGTTGGTGATCATCGACTCCATCATCTGGGTCGCGACGATGACCGGCTTGGCGTTCCGGCGGCAGAGCTCCACGAGGCGCTTCTGCACCATCGGGACCTTCTCCAGCGGGTACTCCACGGCGAGGTCGCCACGGGCCACCATGACCGCGTCGAAGGCGGCGACGACGTCGGCCATGTTCTCGACGGCCTGCGGCTTCTCGACCTTGGCGATGACGGGGACCCGGCGGCCCTCCTCGTCCATCACCTTGTGGACGTCCTTGACGTCGTCGGCGTCACGGACGAAGGAGAGCGCGACCATGTCGCAGCCCATCCGCAGGGCGAAGCGGAGGTCGTCGACGTCCTTCTCCGACAGCGCGGGGACGTTGACCGCCGCGCCGGGCAGGTTGATGCCCTTGTGGTCCGAGATGACACCGCCCTCGACGACGATCGTCTTCACGCGGGGGCCGTCGACCTCGACGACCCGCAGCTCGACGTTGCCGTCGTTGATGAGGACCTGGTCGCCCTTGGAGACGTCACCGGGCAGACCCTTGTAGGTGGTGCCGCAGATCGACTTGTCGCCCGGGACGTCCTCGGTGGTGATGGTGAACTCGTCACCGCGCACCAGCTCGACCGGTCCCTCGGCGAAGGTCTCCAGACGGATCTTCGGGCCCTGGAGGTCGGCGAGGACGCCGACGGCGCGCCCGGTGTCCGCGGAGACCTGCCGGACGCGGTCGTACCGCTCCTGGTGCTCGGCCTGGGACCCGTGGCTGAAGTTGAATCGGGCCACGTTCATGCCGGCCTCGATGAGAGCCTTCAGCTGCTCATACGAGTCGACGGCGGGGCCCAGCGTGCAGACGATTTTGGAACGGCGCATGAGGCGGATCCTATCGGTTTGTTTCACTGCGGAATATTCCGTCTGGCGGAAAGTACAAATGGGCGGGGGCCCGCTCAAGCGTTCACTCGTTCGAGCTCGCTCCGTCCAGAACGAGCGCGTAGCTCTGGCGCGCGATCTCCAGCTCCTCGTCCGTCGGCACCACCGCGACCGCCACCCGCGCGTACACCGGCGAGATGACCCGGGCCTCGTCCGACCGCACCGCGTTGAGGTCCGCGTCCACCGCGAGCCCCAGCTCCTCCAGGCCCGCGATCGCAGCCTCCCGCACCGGTGCGGCGTTCTCGCCGACCCCCGCCGTGAACGCCACCGCGTCCACCCGGCCGAGCACCGCGTAGTACGCCCCGATGTACTTCTTCAGACGGTGGACGTAGATGTCGAAGGCGAGCGCCGCCCGCTCGTCCCCCTCGTCGACCCGCCGACGGATCTCCCGCATGTCGTTGTCGCCGCAGAGACCCACCAGACCGGACTTCTTGTTCAGGAGGACGTCGATCTCGTCCGCCGACATGCCCGCCACCCGCTTCAGGTGGAACGTCACCGCCGGGTCGATGTCGCCCGAGCGGGTGCCCATGACCAGGCCCTCCAGGGGCGTCAGGCCCATCGAGGTGTCCACGCACCGGCCGCCCCGCACCGCCGAGGCGGAGGCGCCGTTCCCCAGGTGGAGCACGATCACGTTCACCTCCTCCGGCTCCTTGCCGAGCAGCCGCGCCGTCTCCCGGGAGACGTACGCGTGCGAGGTGCCGTGGAAGCCGTACCGGCGGATCCGGTGCGCGTCGGCGGTCTCCACGTCGATCGCGTACCGCGCCGCCGACTCCGGCATCGTCGTGTGGAACGCCGTGTCGAAGACCGCCACCTGCGGCAGGTCCGGGCGCAGCGCCATCGCCGTACGGATCCCGACCAGGTTCGCCGGGTTGTGCAGCGGCGCCACCGGCACGAGCCGCTCGATCTCGGCGAGCACCTCCTCGTCGATGACCGTCGGCGCGGTGAAGCGCAGTCCGCCGTGCACCACCCGGTGGCCGATCGCGGCCAGTTCGGGGGAGTCCAGGCCCAGGCCGTCGGCCGCCAGCTCCTCGGCGACCGCCTTCAGCGCGGCCGCGTGGTCCGGGATCGGCCCGTTCCTCTCCCGCTTCCGACCGCCCCCGCCCTGGAGCGGCGTGTGGACGAGCCGGGAGGTCTCCTCGCCGATCCGCTCGACCAGGCCCTGCGCCAGCCGGCTGCCGTCGTTCATGTCGAGCAGCTGGTACTTGACCGACGAGGAGCCGGAGTTGAGCACGAGTACACGGGTGGGGGTCGTCATGCCGGCAGCTCCTCGGCCTGGGACTGGATCGCCGTGATGGCGACCGTGTTGACGATGTCGCTGACGAGCGCGCCGCGCGAGAGGTCGTTCACGGGCTTGCGCAGGCCCTGGAGCACCGGGCCGACGGCCACGGCGCCGGCCGAACGCTGCACGGCCTTGTAGGTGTTGTTGCCCGTGTTGAGGTCCGGGAAGATCAGCACGGTCGCCTGGCCCGCCACCTCCGAACCCGGAAGCTTCGTCCTCGCCACCGACGGCTCGACGGCCGCGTCGTACTGGATCGGCCCCTCGATCCGCAGCTCCGGATGCGCCTCGCGGACCAGCTTCGTGGCCTCCCGCACCTTGTCGACGTCGGCGCCCGAGCCCGAGGTGCCGGTCGAGTACGAGAGCATCGCGATCCGCGGCTCCACGCCGAAGCGGGCCGCCGTCGCCGCCGACTGGGCGGCGATGTCCGCGAGCTGCTCGGCGTTCGGGTCCGGGTTCACCGCGCAGTCGCCGTACACGAGGACCTTGTCGGCGAGGCACATGAAGAACACCGAGGAGACGATCGACGCGTCCGGCTTCGTCTTGATGATCTCGAACGCGGGCCGGATCGTCGCCGCGGTGGAGTGCACCGAACCCGACACCATGCCGTCGGCGAGCCCCTCCTGGACCATCAGGGTGCCGAAGTAGTTCACGTCGGAGACGACGTCGTACGCCAGCTCGACGGTGACGCCCTTGTGGGCCCGCAGCGCCGCGTACTTCTCGGCGAACGTGTCGCGCAGCTCCGAGGTCTGCGGGTCGATCAGCTGCGTGTCGCCGAGGTTCACGCTCAGGTCGGCGGCCTTCTTGCGGATGGCCTCCACGTCGCCGAGCAGCGTCAGGTCGCAGACGTCGCGGCGGATCAGCACGTCGGCGGCGCGCAGCACCCGCTCCTCGACGCCCTCCGGGAGCACCACCCGGCGCCGGTCGGCCCGCGCCTGTTCGAGCAGCTCGTGCTCGAACATCATCGGGGTGACCCGGCCGCTGCGCGCGACCGAGACCCGCTTGAGGAGGTCGGCCGTGTCCACGTGCCGCTCGAAGAGACCGAGGGCGGTCTCCGCCTTGCGCGGGGTGGCGGCGTTCAGCTTGCCCTCCAGGGCGAACAGCTCGGCCGCGGTCGGGAAGCTGTTGCCGGCCACGGAGATGACCGGCGTGCCGGGTGCGAGGCGGGCCGCCAGGGTCAGGATCTCCTCGCTGGGCCGCTCGTTCAGGGTGAGCAGCACACCGGCGATGGGCGGGGTGCCGGCCGAGTGCGCGGCGAGCGCGCCGACGACCAGGTCGGCCCGGTCCCCGGGGGTGACGACGAGACAGCCCGGCGTCAGCGCGTTGAGGAAGTTCGGCAGCATGGCGCCGCCGAAGACGAAGTCGAGCGCGTCCCGCGCGAGCCCCGCGTCGTCGCCGAGGACGACGGTGGCGCCGAGCGCGTGGGTGATCTGGGCGACGGTGGGCGCGGCGAGCGCCGGCTCGTCCGGCAGGACGTAGCAGGGCACGGGCAGCCGGGCCGCGAGCCGCTCGGCGATGGCCTCGCGGTCCTCGCCGGACACCCGGTTGACGACCATGGCGAGCACGTCGCAGCCGAGTCCGTCGTACGCCCGGAAGGCGTTGCGCGTCTCGGCCCGTACGGACTCGGCGGTCTGGCCCTTGCCGCCGACCACCGGGATGACGGAGGCGCCGAACTCGTTGGCGAGGCGCGCGTTCAGCGCGAGCTCGTCGGGGAGCTGGGTGGCGGCGAAGTCGGTGCCCAGGACGAGGACGACCTCGTAGTCGCGCGCCACGTCGTGGAAGCGGTCGACGAGCCGGGACACCAGCTCGTCGGTGCCCCGCTCGGCCTGGAGCGCGGAGGCCTCGTGATAGTCCATGCCGTAGACCGTCGCGGCGTCCTGGGAGAGCCGGTAGCGGGCGCGCAGCAGGTCGAAGAGCCGGTCCGGGCCGTCGTGCACCAGCGGCCGGAACACCCCCACCCGGTCCACCTGGCGGGTCAGGAGCTCCATGACTCCCAGCTCGACGACCTGGCGGCCGTCACCGCGGTCGATCCCGGTCACGTACACGCTGCGCGTCACGCCGTGGTCTCCTGTCCAGTCCTGCGGAAGGGGCCGAGCGGTGCCCTCGCGGCACCCGTGCGCGGCCCGTGCGTCAATCGACAGTGCTCAGAAAGCCCCGATAGGGCGGCATTACCCCCTTGACAATACCCCCGCCACTGGTTAGGTCGCCCGCCGGACGAAGGGCCCGTGGACCTGGGACGAAAGGCCTCCTCCGGGCCGCCGGGAGGGACGCGCGGAGAGGCGACGAGCGCGGCCGTCAGGCGGACCGTGTGAGAATTGCGGTGGCTCACCACGGACCGCGACCGAGCAGGAGACACAGCACGATGCGCATCGGAGTTCTCACCGCAGGCGGCGACTGCCCCGGCCTGAACGCAGTGATCCGGTCGGTCGTGCACCGGGCGCTGACCGGCCACAACGACGAAGTCATCGGCTTCGAGGACGGGTTCAAGGGTCTCCTCGACGGCCACTACCGGCCCCTCGACCTCGACGCCGTCAGCGGCATCCTGGCCCGCGGCGGCACCATCCTCGGCTCGGCCCGCCTGGAGCGGAACCGGCTCCGCGAGGCCGCCGACTCCGCCACCGACCTGGCCCGGGAGTACGGCATCGACGTGCTCATCCCCATCGGCGGCGAAGGCACCCTGACCGCCGCCCGGATGCTCTCCGACGCCGGCATGCCCGTCGTCGGCGTCCCGAAGACGATCGACAACGACATCTCCTCCACGGACCGCACCTTCGGCTTCGACACCGCCGTCGGCGTCGCCACCGAGGCCATGGACCGCCTCAAGACCACCGCCGAGTCCCACCAGCGGGTGATGGTCGTCGAGGTGATGGGCCGCCACGCCGGCTGGATCGCCCTGGAGTCCGGCATGGCCGGCGGCGCGCACGGCATCTGCCTCCCCGAGCGCCCCTTCCAGGTCGACGACCTCGTCAAGATGGTGGAGGAGCGCTTCGCCCGCGGCAAGAAGTTCGCCGTCATCTGCGTCGCCGAGGGCGCCCACCCGGCCGCGGGCTCCATGGACTACGCGAAGGGCGAGATCGACCAGTTCGGTCACGAGCGCTTCCAGGGCATCGGCAACCAGCTCGCCGTCGAGCTGGAGCGGCGCCTCGGCAAGGAGGCCCGCCCGGTCATCCTGGGCCACGTCCAGCGCGGCGGCACGCCGACCGCATACGACCGGGTGCTCGCGACCCGCTTCGGCTGGCACGCGGTGGAGGCGGCGCACCGCGGCGACTTCGGCCGGATGACGGCACTGCGCGGCACGAACGTCGAGATGGTGCCGCTGGCCGAGGCCGTGACCCAGCTGAAGACGGTCCCGGTGGACCGCATGCGCGAGGCGGAGTCGGTCTTCTAGTCCGAAGCGGCCGGGCCCTCCGCCCGCCCCGCAGGCCCCCGGGACCTCGGCCGCCCCGCCGACCCCGGGTCCTCCGCGCGCCCCGCCGGGAGCCGGGGCCGGGTCCTCCGCCCGCCCGGCCGGTCCACGGGTGCCGGGACCTTCGGCCCGCAGGGCCGGGACCTCCGCCCCGACCTCTCCCGGATCTTCCCCGGGACCCCGAACGACCCGAGTGGCCCCGACCGTCCCCCGTGGACGGTGGGGGCCACTCGGCCGTGCACGGCATTACCCCCGGAAATGCCGGTTTCCACTCTTGAGCCCCGGCGCGCGATCAACAAGGCTTGGGCCCTGTCCCGGACATGTCCCGAGCGTGTCCGGTGAAGGGGGGAGACGCGCATGACGCCGGGGGAGCACGCTCCCGATCCGCGGGAGGCACGGAGCGCGGGCGCCCGTGATGATCCGGACGGGGCGAGCGCCCCCGGCGGCGCCGAGCCCGTGCCGGTCTGGCCCGGTGGAGCCGAGGCGGAGGACGAGGGCGCGGAGCGGCCCGGGCCGCGGTCCCGGATAGGGCGCGGCCTCGTCGCGGCCGTCGCGTTCGCCGGGCTCGTGCTGGCCGGCGTCAGCGTCGTCGCCTTCCTGCGGGACGGCCACACCGGGCACCCGCCCCGTACCCCCACCGCGCCCGCCGCCGGGGACGTCCGCATCCGGGTGACCGGCACCGAGTTCTGCCTCGGCGAGCGGCGCGGCACCCGCACCGGCCAGGTCCACCAGCTGCCCTGCGCCGCCGCGGGCGTCCCGCGCTACTCGCTGGCCGAGGCGGGCGCCGGCCGGTGGAGGATCGTTTCGGACCACCCCGACTCCGGCCCCGGCTGCTCCGGCATACCCTCCGGCGGGCGGATGCCCGGCGCCGCGTACGAGGACTCCGAGTGCGGCGACCCGACCCGGGTCGAGTCCTTCGCCCTGGAGGCGTTCGGCACCCCCGTCGAGGGGTACCGGATCGTCCCCGTGGACTCCGCGACCCCCGGCACCTGCGTCACCGTCGTCGGTGACCGCTCGGCCGCGTGGGCACGGCTGGCCCAGGCGCCCTGCGTGCCGGACGCGGCCGGGCAGCTCTTCGACTTCGACCGGCGGGACTGAGGGGGAAGGGCGCCGTCCCCTACGGGGTCTCCACCAGCCTGGCCCTGAGCGCCGCCACCACCTCCGGGCCGAGCCCGACGTGGCCGGTGACGTACCCGTACACCGAGCCGTACCGCTCGCGCAGGTCCGCGAGGAACAGCCGGATGACGTCGGCGGGCGCCCGGCCGTAGCCCGGCCAGCGCGGTTCCCGGCCGGGGTGGGCGGCCCGCCAGTCGCCGATCAGCCGCTCCGTGGCCAGCTCGGTCAGCGCGAAGTCCGCGAGGATCTCCTCGTCCGGGACGTCCAGGAGGGCGAGGAGGACGGCCGCGAGCAGACCCGTGCGGTCCTTCCCCGAGGCGCAGTGGAAGACGAGCGGCCCCTCGGCCGCGGCGATGACCTCCAGGGCCGTGCGGAGCTCCTCGGCCCCGTCCTCGGCGACCTCGGCGAAGCGGTCGGCGAGGTAGCGCCAGGGGTCCAGGGCCGGGTCGATCGCCTCCTGGTCGTAGGGGCGGTGCTCGATGGACAGGTTGTGCCAGGAGACCTCCCCGGTCTCGGGCAGGCGGCCCTTGCCGGCGATCTCCCACGGGTAGCGCAGGTCGATCACCGTGCCCACGCCCAGCGCGCGGAAGCGCTCCAGGTCGGCGGGGCCGGCGTCCGCGAGCTTGCCGAGGGAGTCGGAGCGGTAGAGGGTCTCCCACCGCACGGCCCCGCCGTCGGCGGTCCGATAGCCGCCCAGGTCACGGAAGTTGTGGAGTCGGTCGAAGGGTATGTGTCGTCTCACGGCGCCAATCTACGGGTGCCGCAGGGCGATCAGGGGCCGACCGCGGCCCAGAAGCGCGCGCTGATCTCCTCCAGGTAGGCGCGTCCCTCGTCGCCGGTCGCCCCGGAGGCGCCCCAGCTGCTGACCGCCGTCATCCGCGCGTGGTACTCGGTGTGGAGCTGCTGGAGGGCGGACTCCACGATCCGCTTGGGCAGCGGCACCAGCTTCACGGTGGGTTTCACGTACGCCTGCCAGCGCGTCGTCGCCGCGTCCCGCAGCGTCTCGGCGAGTGCCTCGTCGCCGCCGGTCGCGGTGATCAGCTCGCGCGGCCCGAGGCCGAGCACCTCGGCGAGGGCGGCGGTCTGGCGTTCGCTGCCGCGCCAGCGTCCCTCGTCCTCCATCTTCTGGTACGCGGACGCCGACACGCCGACCCGCCGCGCGAGCTCCTCGGCGGGGAGCCCGCGCGCCACCCGGTGCTCGCGCAGGGTGGACGCGGCGGCGATCAGGTCCGCCGGGGCGCACCACAGGACGCCCGCGAGGGCCGTGAGCTCCTGCTCGCTCGGGATCGCGAGTCCGCGTTCCCAGGCGACCACGAGGTCGGGGCTGACGAGGAGGCCGTACTGCGCCCGCAGGCCGTAGGCGACGTGCCCGGGGGCCATGCCGAGGCCCTCGCGGAGCCGGCGCGCGGCCTGGGCGGCGAAGGGTGGGGAGGGTTGGTGCACGCGGCCACGCTAAGTACCAAAAGTGACGGCTGGCTACGGTGCGTTCCCCCAAAGGTGCGGCGCTGTAGGAATGGGGGAACCGGCCGGTAACCTCGGGCGCGCCCTCAGTGGCCGCGCGCCGGGCCGTCGAGCCACCGGTACTGGAGCTCGGGCCGTCCGATCTGGCCGTACTGCGGGGCGCGCACGGCCCGGCCCTCCGTGACCAGGTGTTCCAGATAGCGGCGTGCGGTGATCCGGGAGATCCCGACGGCCGCGCCGGCCTCGGCGGCGGTCAGCCCCGCCGGGGTCGCCCGGAGGGTGCGGGTGACCGCTTCGAGGGTCGGGCCGCTGAGCCCCTTGGGGAGGGTGGCGGGGTGCGGGGCCCGGAGGGCCGCGAGCGCACGGTCCACCTCGTCCTGCCCGGAGGCCTCGCCGGCGGCGGCGCGGAACTCGGCGTACCGGACGAGCCGGTCCCGGAGCGTGGCGAAGGTGAACGGCTTCAGGACGTACTGGACGACGCCGAGCGACACGCCCTCGCGGACGACCGCCAGGTCGCGGGCGGACGTCACGGCGATGACGTCGGCGGAGTGCCCGGCGGCCCGCAGGGCGCGAAGGAGGTGGAGGCCGTGGCCGTCCGGCAGGTAGAGGTCGAGCAGGATCAGGTCGACCGGCGTCCGGTCCAGGACCCGCACGGCGGCGGCCCGCGAGTGCGCGACGCCGACGACCCGGAAGCCCTCGACGCGCCCGGCGTAGAGCGCGTGGGCGTCGGCGGCGACGGGGTCGTCCTCGACGACGAGGACCCGGATCGGGCTCGTACTCACCCGGTCACCTCCTCGTCCGTGCCGACGGCACCGCGGGTCCCGCCCTCCCGGGGCACGGGCACCGCGCGGGGCGCCTGCGCTGGGTCCGGTACCGGTATCGCGTCCGTCGTCCGCGGCGCGTCCGTCGTCCGCGGCGCGTCCGGCGCCCGCACCGCGTCCGGCGCCCGCACCGCCTGGGCCGCTCCCGCTGCCCCTGGCGCCCGCACTGCCCCTGGCGCCCGCGCTGCCTCCGGCGTCCGCCCTGCCTCCGGCGTCCGCGCTGCCTCCGGCGCCCGCACCGCGTCCGGCGTCCGCCCTGCCTCCGGCGCCCGCGCCGTCTCCGGCAGGGGCAGCCGGACGGTGAACTCCGCGCCGCCCTGCTCCGCGTCCGTCACGGTCAGCGTCCCCGAGGCGCGGGTGACCGCCTGGCCCACCAGGGCGAGGCCGAGGCCGCGGCCCGGGCCCCGCGTGGACCAGCCACGTCCGAGGACCGCCTCCCGGTCGGCGGCGCGGACCCCCGGGCCGCTGTCGCCGACCCGGAGCAGCAGCTCGCCCTCGCCCGCGGGGGCCGAGACCGTGACCGTCACGCGCGCGTGCGGCATCCCGCCGGCCGCCTCCACGGCGTTGTCGATGAGGTTGCCCAGGATCGTCACCAGGTCCCGGGAGGGCAGGGCCGCCGGCACCCGGCCGTCGTCGATGCGGCTGTCCTCGGTGAGGACCAGCTCCACGCCCCGCTCGTTGGCCTGCGCCGCCTTGCCGAGCAGCAGCGCGGCGAGGACCGGTTCGCCGACGGCGTCGACGACCCGGTCGGTGAGCGCCTGGGCGAGCTCCAGCTCCGCCGTCGCGAACTCCACGGCCTCGGCCACCCGGCCCAGTTCGATCAGCGACACGACCGTGTGCAGCCGGTTCGCCGCCTCGTGGGCCTGGGAGCGGAGCGCCTCCGTGAAGCCCCGCTCGGAGTCCAGTTCGCCGGAGAGCGCCTGGAGTTCGGTGCGGTCCCGGAGCGTGACGACGGTGCCGCGCCGCTCCCCGCCCACCACCGGGCGGGTGTTGACCACGAGGACCCGGTCGGCCGTCAGGTGCGTCTCGTCGACGCGCGGCTCCGAGGAGAGCAGCGCGCCCGTCAGCGGCGCGGGCAGGCCGAGGTCGGTGGCGGGCCGCCCGACGGCCCCGTCGTCCAGACCGAGGAGCTCACGGGCGCCGTCGTTCATGAGGGCGATCCGCCGCCGCCCGTCGAGCATCACGAGCCCCTCCCGCACCGCGTGCAGCGCGGCCTCGTGGTAGTCGTGCATCCGGCTCAGCTCGGTCGCGTTCATGCCGTGCGTGTGGCGGCGCAGGCGCGCGTTCACGACGTACGTCCCCGCTCCGCCGAGCGCGAGCGCCGCGCCCGCCATCACGAGCAGGGCGGCCACCTGCTCCCGTACCTGCTCGCTGATCTTGTCGATCGTGATGCCCGCGCTGACCAGGGCCACCACCCGCCCGCCGTCGAAGACGGGCGCCACCGTGCGGACGGACGGGCCGAGGACGCCCAGGTGCGTCTCCGAGTAGAGCCGCCCCCGCCGCGCCTCCTCGATGTGGCCGAGGTACGTGCGGCCGATCTGCGCCGGCTCCGGATGGGTCCAGCGGGTGCCGTCCGGGGCCATGATCACCACGAAGGCGACGCCCGCGTGGCTGCGCAGCGACTCCGCGTACGGCTGGAGCGCGGCGGTCGGGTCGGCGGACCGCGCGGCGGCGGCCACGGACGGGGAGTCGGCCACGGCGGCGGCGGTCGCCGTGGCCTGGCGCCGGGCCGTCTCCTCCGCCTGCGCGCGGTCCGTGACGTACGCGAAGGCCGCGCACCCCGCCACGACGACGGCCACGAGCACGACCTGCATCGCGAAGAGCTGGCCGGCCAGGCTGCGGGGACGGGGGAGGGGGAGACGCATGCGGGTAAGTGTGCACGTGGGAACGCGCGGGGCGGCACCGCGTGCCCGAATCGTGCTGTTCCGCCGGCCGCCGGTCGCTTCGGCCGTGAACGAAACGTACGCAACAGTGACCCGGGTCACAGGCTGATGGATAGTCGCGGAGGTCCACCGGGACGTGGACACCCATCAGCACGAGGAGGACCCCGTGGCCGCACGCCGGGACCGTACCCACTATCTGTATCTGGCCGTCATCGGCGCCGTACTGCTCGGCATCGCGGTCGGGTTCCTGGCGCCGGGCGTCGCCGTCGAGCTCAAGCCGCTCGGCACCGGCTTCGTCAACCTGATCAAGATGATGATCTCGCCCATCATCTTCTGCACGATCGTCCTCGGCGTCGGCTCGGTCCGGAAGGCCGCCAAGGTCGGCGCCGTCGGCGGTCTCGCCCTCGGCTACTTCCTCGTGATGTCGACCGTCGCACTCGCGATCGGCCTGCTTGTCGGCAACCTCCTGGAGCCCGGTTCCGGACTCCACCTCACCCAGGAGATCGCCGAGGCCGGCGCGAAGCAGGCCGAGGGCGCGAGCGAGTCGACGTCCGACTTCCTGCTCGGGATCATCCCGACCACCCTCGTCTCCGCCTTCACCGGCGGCGAGGTCCTCCAGACCCTCCTCGTCGCCCTCCTCGCCGGCTTCGCGCTCCAGGCGATGGGCCGCTCCGGGGAGCCCGTCCTGCGCGGCATCGGGCACATCCAGCGGCTCGTCTTCCGCATCCTCGGCATGATCATGTGGGCTGCGCCCGTCGGCGCGTTCGGCGCGATCGCGGCCGTCGTCGGCGCGACGGGCGCCGCGGCCCTGAAGTCGCTGGCCGTCATCATGATCGGCTTCTACGTGACCTGCGGGCTCTTCGTCTTCGTGGTCCTCGGCACGCTGCTCCGGCTGATCGCCGGGATCAACATCTGGTCGCTCCTGAAGTACCTGGGCCGCGAGTTCCTGCTGATCCTCTCCACCTCCTCGTCCGAGTCCGCGCTGCCGCGGCTCATCGCGAAGATGGAGCACCTGGGCGTCAGCAAGCCGGTCGTCGGCATCACCGTCCCGACCGGCTACTCCTTCAACCTCGACGGCACCGCGATCTACCTGACGATGGCCTCGCTCTTCACCGCCGAGGCGATGGGCGACCCGCTGTCGATCGGCGAGCAGGTCTCGCTCCTCGTCTTCATGATCATCGCCTCGAAGGGCGCCGCGGGCGTCACCGGCGCGGGGCTCGCCACCCTCGCGGGCGGCCTCCAGTCGCACCGCCCCGAGCTGGTCGACGGGGTGGGCCTGATCGTCGGCATCGACCGCTTCATGAGCGAGGCGCGCGCCCTCACCAACTTCGCGGGCAACGCGGTCGCGACGGTGCTCGTCGGCACGTGGACGAAGGAGATCGACCGCGCGCGGGTCACGGAGGTGCTGGCGGGGCGGGTCCCGTTCGACGAGACGACGCTGGTCGACGACCACGGGGCGGCGGCGGTGCCGGATCAGCGGGCGGACGAGGGCGAGGAAAGGGCCCGCGCGGGGGTCTGACGCCCCTGGGGCCCCGGCATCCCCGGAGTCTCGGCATCCCCGGAGCCGCGGCATCCCCGAGGGCCCCGGCATCCCCTGCGCCCCCCGAGGTCCACAGGGCCAGGCACCAAGCCGTGTCATTCCCGCACGAAACGGCATGCATGGCTGTGACGCATGTGGGTAGGCGGGCGCCGAGCGGACCGGGGCCGCTCACGGGCTCGCGGACTCCCCTTCCCGCAGGGCCCGACCGGGTGGAGGACCGGCCCGCGCCCGTGGTGTGGTGCGGGCCGGTCTCCCCAGGCGATGCGCCCCGTTCTGTTCTAGTTTGTCCATTGATCGACCATTCCTCGGAAAGGGAGCTCTCTGATGGCTGACAAGGCCAAGGGCAAGATGGAGCAGGCCAAGGGCAAGGCCAAGGAGGTCGTCGGCAAGGCGACCGGGAACGAGCGGCTGAAGGCCGAAGGCAAGACCGACCAGGTCAAGGGCAAGACCCGCGAGGTCGCCGACAAGGCCGCGGAGCAGGCCCGCGGGGTGAAGGACTCCCTGCGCGACCGCCGTCAGCACTGACCGTTCCGCCCGCATGCGTGGATTGGGGGGGGGGGGGGCGCGCGCCCCCCAGGGCCCCCACCACCACCCCCCCCACGAAGAGCGCCCGCCCCGCGACACGGATCTGACGCGCGGGATCG
>NZ_JBHWFF010000044.1:13764-53233 GCF_042733785.1 Streptomyces sp. NPDC059695
GGGGTGCGGCCCGCGGCGCGCCCCCCCCTCCAGACGCCCCCTGCCGCCCCGCTGGCGGGCTGGCGGGGCGGCGGCGTGCCCGGCGCTGCGGCCCGCCATCCGCGCATCGCCAAGGCCGGGCGTGCCGGCCGATCGCCGGTGAGCCGGCCGTGCGACGGGCCGTTCGGCCCGTGCGACGGGCCGCTCCGGCCGTGCGACGGGCCGTTCCGGCCGTGCGACGGGCCGTTCCGGCCGTGCGACGGGCCGTTCGCCCGTGCGACGGGCCGTTCCGGCCATGCGGCCGGTCGTTCCGGCCGTGCCGGTGAACCCCGACCGACGGCCGCCCGCGCCTAACCCGGCCCGACCAGCCCGCACTCGTACGCGAAGATCACCGCCTGCACCCGGTCCCGCAGCCCCAGCTTGGCCATGACCCGGCCGAGATGCTTCTTCACCGTGGGCTCCGCGAGACCGAGGTCGGCGGCGAGTTCCGTGTTGGTCAGGCCCCGGGCGGCTCCCAGCAGGACTTCCCGCTCGCGCGCGGTCAGCACGCGCAGCCGCTCCGCGCCGCCCCCGCCGCCGTCGTCCCCGGCGGCGGGGAGCCGGTGCGCGAAGCGGTCCAGCAGCCGCCGGGTCACCCGGGGGGAGACCACGGCGTCCCCCCGGGCCACGTCGCGGATCGCCGACAGCAGCTCCTCCGGTCGGCTGTTCTTCAGCAGGAAGCCGGAGGCCCCGGCGCGCAGCGCGTCGAAGGCGTACGCGTCCAGGTCGAAGGTCGTGAGCACGAGCACCCGCGTCCCGGGCACCTCGCGCAGCAGCCGCCGGGTCGCCTCGATGCCGTCGGTGCCCGGCATCCGCACGTCCATCAGCACCACGTCCGGCCGCAGCCGCCGCGCCAGCTCCACCGCCGCCGCCCCGTCGGCCGCCTCCCCGACCGGCTCCATGTCCGGCTCGGCGCGCAGGATCATGCCGAACGCCAGCCGCAGCAGCTCCTCGTCGTCCACCAGCAGCACCCGGACGCTCACGGCGAGCTCCAGGGATCCAGCCGTACGAAGACCCGCCAGCCGCCGCCCGGCCGCGGGCCCGCCTCCAGCACCCCGCCGAAGGCCGCCGCGCGCTCCCGCATCCCCGCGAGACCCCGCCCCGACCCGGCGGTTCCCGTCCGTCCGGCCCCTCCGGCCCGCCCGTCGTCGGTCACCTCGACCGTCACCGCCCCCGGCGCGCAGAACACCCGCACCTCGGCGCGCGACCCCTCCGGCGCGTGGCGCAGCGCGTTGGTCAGCGACTCCTGGACGAGCCGGTGCACCGTCAGCTGCGCCGTGGCCGGCACCCCGGCGGCCTCGCCGTCCACCCGCAGCCGGGTCGCGAGACCCGCCGCCTCCATCCGCTCGCACAGCGCCCCGAGCTGCCCGATCCCCGGCGGCGACCGCCGGTCGTCCCCGGGCCCCGCGTCGGGACCGGCGTCGGGACCGGCGTCCTGGAGCAGGCCCAGCGCGCGCCGCATGTCGGTCAGCGCCTGCCGCCCGGTCTCCGCGATCCGGGCCGTCACGTCGGAGGCGTCGGCCGGCCGGGCGTGCCCGAGCGCGTCCGCCAGTGCCACCACCACCGACAGGCCGTGCGTCACGCTGTCGTGCAACTCCCGCGCGATCCAAGCGCGTTCCTCCTGCACCGCCCGACGCTCCCGCTCGTCGCGGTCCCGTTCCAGCCGCGCCAGCCGCTCCGCCCGCGCGGCCCGCCGGATCCGGGCGTTCGCCCCGAGCAGCGCGCTCGCGGCGACCGCCGCCGTCATCGCGGCGGCCGAGGCGAGGAACCGGCCCTCGGGCGCCCAGCGCGCCGCCGCCAGCACCGCCCCGGCCACCGCCACCAGAGCCGCCGCCCACACCGACCGGTACGGCGCCCGCGCGGTGACCGTCCCGAGGGCGACCAGCAACGCCGCGTCGGCCGGCAGCTGGACACCCAGCAGCCACTGCGCGAACGCCGCGGCGGCGATCACCGCGAACGCGGCCCGGGGCGCCCGCCGCCGCCACACCAACGGCAGCACCAGAGCGGTCTGCAGCGCGAAGCCCGTACCGTCCGCCACCCGCCCCGGCCCGAGCGTCACCAGGAACAGGGCCGCCGCGAGCGCCGCGTCCGCCACCACGGGCGGCACCCGCCCCGGCAGCCGGGCGAGGGCACCCGGCGGGCCCGTCCGTACCGCGCCGGTCTCGGCCATCGTGTCCGTCCTCGCGTCCGCGTCGTCCGGCGTCCTCGCCGGAGCCCCACGGTAGGGCCCCGCGCCCGCCGGGGCGTCCCCCCACCGGCGGACACCGGGGGAGACCCCGGGACACCGCGGGCTCCTCCGCGCGGAGGAGCGGGCGCGCCCCGAGGCGACCCGCGCCCACCCCGCGGGATCGTCCTCCGGCAGGGCGCCCCGCACCCCCCGGCGGCGGAACCCTGGTGGCGACCCCGCAGCCGTACCTCCCGAGGAGCCCGCCCATGCCCCCGAACCGCCGCGCCCTGCTCGGCACGCTCGGCGCCGCCGCGCTCGCCACCGTGGCCGCCGCCCCCGGACACCGCACGGCGGCTCCCGCCCCGGGAAGCCGCCCCGCCGCCCCGTCCGGGGGACACGGCCCCGGGCCCGCCCCCGGCACCCCCGTCCCGCTGTGCCTGCCCGCGCCCACCGGGCCGTGGCCCGTCGGAACCGTCGCGCTGCACCTCGTCGACGACAGCCGCCCCGACCCCCTCGTCCCCGCCAAGCCCTACCGGGAGCTCATGGCCGGCCTCTGGTACCCGGCGGAACCCGGCGCAGGGCACCCGACGGCCCCCTGGCTGCCCCCGGCAGCGGCGGCCGACTGGGACGCGCACTCCGCACCGGCCCTCGGCGTCCCCGCCGGCGCCGCCGACTGGCGGGGGATCAGGACGCACGCCCGCACCGGAGCGCCCGTCGCCCGCCGGGCCGGCCGGCTGCCCGTGGTGCTGTTCTCCTCCGGCGACGGCGGCTCGCGCGCCCTCGGCACCACCCTGGTCGAGGAGCTGGCGAGCCGCGGCCACCTCGTCGTCGCCCTCGACTCCACGTACGAGGCCGAGCAGGTCGAGTTCCCCGGCAGCCGGGTCGAACGCGCCCTCCCGCTCCCCGACGACCTCACCCCGGAGGTCGTCGCCGCCCTCCTCGCCGGGCACTCCCGGGCCCGCCTCGCCGACGCCCGCTTCGTCCTCGGCGCACTCGACCGGCTCGCGCGCGGGCACCGCCCCGACACCGGCACGGACCCCCTCCCGGAAGGGCTCGCCGAAGCCGCCGACCCGGCCAGGACCGGCGTGCTCGGGCAGTCCCTCGGCGGCTCCGTCGCCGCCCAGCTCGCCCACGACGAGCCCCGCGTCCGCGCGGCGGCCGACCTCGACGGCGCCCTCATCGGACCCGTCGCCGACAGCGGCCTCGCCAAGCCCTTCCTGCTGATGGCCTCCGGCACGAAGACCCTGCGCTCCGAACCGAGCTGGGCCTCGTGCTGGGCGGCGTCCACCGGCCCCCGGCACGCCCTGCGGCTGCGGAACGCCGCCCACGGCTCGTACACCGACCTCCAGGTCCTCCTGCCCCAGCTCGCCCGCCGCCTCCCGGTCCCCGACGCGGCCGGACTCGTCGGCACCGTCGACCCCCGGCGCTCCCTGGCCGCCCAGCGCACCGCCGTCGCCGCCTTCTTCGGGCGGTACCTGGAGGGGCGGCCCACCGGCTTCCTCGACCGGCCCGGCGACGACTGGCCGGAGCTGGAGGTGCTGCGCTGAACCGGCCCGCCCGGCAGGCCCCGCCCGGACCTCGCCGCGCGCCCGGAGCGCGAGGAGGAGACGCCCGCCACGGCGCCGGCCCGCTCGGGGTCAGGCGCCGCCCAGTTCCCTCAGTTCCGCCGGCGTCAGCGTCAGCGACGCCGCCGCCGCCGAGTCCCGCACCGTCGACGGCCGGCTCGCGCCCGGGATCGGGAGGACCGTGTCCGCGCGGGACAGCAGCCAGGCGAGCGCGACCCGCTGCGGGCTGACCCCGCGCGCCCGGGCCACCCGGTGGTACGCCCCGAACTCCGGGTCCTCCTCCTGGGCGGACGTCCCGTCCAGGGAGCTCCGCGAGATCCCGCCCAGCGGGCTCCACGGCAGGAAGGCGAGGCCGAGCTCCGCGCAGAGCCGCAGCTCGGCCTCGCCGTCCCGGACCGCCGGCGAGTAGCGGTTCTGCACGGAGACCAGCCGGTCGCCGAGGACCTCCCGGGCCAGCAGGATCTGCGCGGCGTCCACGTTCGAGACGCCCGCCAGCCGGACCGTGCCCGCGTCCAGCAACTCCCGCACCGCGCCCAGGGATTCGGCGTACGGGACGGCCGGGTCCGGCTTGTGCAGCTGGTACAGCCCGATCGCGCCGCCGCCGAGCCGCCGCGCCGAGCCCTCCGCCGCCCGCCGCAGGTGCGCGGGCCGGCCGTCGACGGTCCAGCCGCCGTCGTCGGTGCGCCCCCGGCCGCCCTTCGTCGCCACCAGCACGTCGTCCGTGCCGCCGCCGTACGAGGCGAGGGCCCGCGCCACGAGGAGTTCGCCCTCGCCCGGTGAGCCGCCCGGCGGGTGGTAGGAGTCGGCGGTGTCGAGGAGGGTCACCCCCGCGTCCAGGGCCGCGTGCACGGTGGCGACGGCCCGCGCCTCGTCCGGGCGGCCCTCGATGGAGAGCGGCATCGTGCCGAAGCCGACCGCCCCGACGCGTACGTCTCCGAGCATCCGGTAGCGCATCAGCGCTCCACCCCGACCGTCTCGGAGACCGCCCGCGCGAGCCACTCGCCCGAGTCGGTGAACGCGTAACCGAGGCCGACGGCGCGGGTGTTGTCCATGGCGTACGAGCGGGTGAAGGAGAACGGCGAGACCTCGCCGACCTCCACCTCCCGGAAGACGCTCCGGCCGCCCACCAGCCTCTCGATCTCCGCGCAGATGTCGGCCGTGGTGAGCGGCCCGTGGGAGTGCGCGTTCACCGGTCCGGTGAAGTCGGCCGCGACCGCCCAGGCGAGGAACGCGGCGATCTCCTCCACGTACACGTAGGTCGCCGGGTGGTTGACCGCCGGCACGGCGATCGGCTCGCCCGCGCGGATCCGCCGCGCGTAGTGGTCGATCCGGCCGGTGAAGTCGTCGGCGCCGCCCAGGACGTGGGCCACGCGCACCGAGGCCCAGGCGAACGGGGATCCGGCCGCGAAGACCGCCTCGGCCTGCCGCTTGCCCTCCCCGTAGTGCGCCTCCAGGAACTCCGGGTCCTCCCAGGGCAGGCCCGTGTCGACGGCCACCGAGGACAGGTCGAGGGCCGCCTCGGCGACGGGCACGGCCGAGTCCTCGTACTCGTACACCTCGACGGTCGAGGTCATCACGTAGCGCCGGGTCCGCGTCGCGAACACCCGCCGGGCGATCTCGGCCTGGCGCGGGGTGTAGCAGACCTGGTCCACGACGACGTCGAAGGACCGGCCCGCGAGGACGGACGCGAGCGCCTTCTCGTCGTCGCGGTCGGCGACGAGCTGCTCGATCCCCTCGGGGGCGGGCGAGGAGCCCCGGTTGAGCACCGTGAGCCGGTGCCCGGATTCCCGGAGCAGCGCGATGAGCCGCTTTCCGAAATAGCGGTTGCCGCCGATGACCAGAATGTCCATGAATCTCAACTCCCTTGCCTCAGGGGTCAAGTGTTACGTTGTGCGCTCGCCGATCGAAGGGGGAAACATGGGAGTGCAGGCCGCCCTGCCGAAGGAACCACGGCATTCGCGCGCCGCCGCCGACGAATCCTCGGCGGCCGCCTTCGACCCCATCGACCGGCAGATCCTGGACCTCCTGCAGGGCGACGGCCGCATCAAGCTCAGCGAGCTCGGCCGCCGCGTCCGGCTGAGCCCCGCCGCCGTCACCGAGCGCGTCCGGCGCCTGGAGGCGAGCGGCGCGGTCACCGGCTACGGCGCCCATGTCTCGCCGGCCCTGCTCGGCTACGGCATCCAGGCCTTCATCAGGGTGAACCCGCACGGCGGCTACACCCTGAAGCACCCCCGCACCCTGGAACTCACCGGGCGCCCCGAGGTCCTGGAGGTCCACCACGTGGTCGGCGAGGACTGCTGGATCCTGAAGGTCGCCGTGACCGACACGATCCACCTGGAGGAGATCCTGGAGCAGACCTCGGCCCTCGGCCGGACGACGACCTCGATCGTGCTGTCCTCCCCGGTGGTCCGCAAGCCCCTGCTGCCGCCGGCCCCGCGCTGACCCCCAGGAGACTCCGCAGTGCACACGGAAAAGCCCCGACTAGAATTGACAGTCGGGGCTTTGTCTCGCGTATATTTGAGGATTCCGTGTCCGGACACAGCACGAACACGGAGAAGTTCAATAAACGCACTGTATCGCGCCGGGAGTCGAATTGTCAACCGAGGAATTTCGGAATGAACAGCAATTCATCACCGATCTCTACGCACGACTCGACGACCTCAGGGACCAGGCCGAAGCCGCCGTCGAGCAGGCGCTGCGCACCCCCGGGGTCGGCAGCAGCCAGGGCCGGCTCGAACGGGACGTGATGGTCGCCGAGCAGTCCGGACTGCTCGCCGCGTTCAACGCGGGCGAGAGCGGGCTCTGCTTCGGCCGGCTCGTCTTCAAGGACGGCCGCGACCACCACATCGGCCGGCTCGGCATCCGCGAGGACGACCCGAACCGGACCCCGCTCGTCGTCGACTGGCGCGCCGAGATCGCCCGCCCCTTCTACCTCGCCACCGGGTACGAGCCGATGGGCCTCACCCGCCGCCGCCACATCACCACCCGGGGCCGCGAGGTCGTCTCCCTCCACGACGAGGTCCTCGACCTCGCCGACGCCACCCGCACCGGCCACGAGAGCCGGGACGCGGACGAGGTGCTGCTCGCCGCGCTCGACGCCGCCCGCACCGGCCGCATGCACGACATCGTGCAGACCATCCAGGCCGAGCAGGACGCCATCATCCGCTCCCCGCACCAGGGGGTGCTCGTCGTCGAAGGCGGCCCCGGCACCGGCAAGACCGCCGTCGCCCTGCACCGCGCCGCGTACCTCCTCTACGCGCACCGCGAGCAGCTCGCCAGGCGGGCGGTCCTCATCGTCGGACCCAACCCCGCCTTCCTCGGCTACATCGGCAACGTCCTTCCCTCCCTCGGCGAGACCGGCGTCCTCCTCGCCACCCCCGCCGAGCTCTTCCCCGGCGTCCGCGCCGGCGGCACCGACACCCCGCGCGCCGCCGCCGTCAAGGGCGCCGCGGCCATGGCCGACGCCCTCGCCTCGGCCGTACGCGATCACCAGCGGGTCCCCGAGCGCGGCGAACCGCTGATCGTCCCGCACGAGGACGGCGACCTGGTCATCGACTGGGACATGGCCCTCGAAGCCCGCCACAAGGCCCGCGAGACCGCCCTCCCGCACAATCTGGCCCGCCCCTACTTCGTCTTCCGGATCCTGGACGCGCTCGCCGAGCAGCTCGCCGACCGCATCGGCGCCGACCCATACGGCGGCCCCAACTTCCTCGGCCCCGACGACATCGCCCTGCTCGCCAAGGGCATCGCCGCCAACCCCGAGGTCCACGCGGCCGTCGACACCCTCTGGCCCGCGCTCACCCCGCAGGACTTCCTCGCCGGCTACCTCGCCGACCCCACCCACCTCACCGAGGCCGACGCCGGAGCGATCCGGCGCGACGGCGGACCCTGGACCCCCGCCGACGTCCCCCTGCTCGACGAGGCCGCCGAACTGCTCGGCGAGGACGACTCCGCCCTCCGGGCCGCGGAGGAGGCCGAACGCCAGAAGCAGATCCAGTACGCGCAGGGCGTCCTCGACGTCTCCTTCGCCTCCCGCACCTACGAGTTCGAGGACAAGGAGGAACTCGACAAGGACGCCTCCGAGGTCCTCTCCGCCCACGACATCATCGACGCCGAGCGCTTCGCCGAGCGCCACGAGGAGGCGGACCACCGCACCGCCGCCGAGCGGGCCGCCGCCGACCGCACCTGGGCCTTCGGCCACATCATCGTCGACGAGGCCCAGGAGCTCTCCGCCATGGCCTGGCGGCTCCTCATGCGCCGCAGCCCCAGCCGCTCCATGACCCTGGTCGGCGACCCCGCCCAGACCGGCGACCCGGCCGGCGTCGGCGCCTGGGAGAGCATCCTCGGCCCGTACGTCGAGGACCGCTGGGACCACGTCCGCCTCGGCGTCAACTACCGGACGCCCGCCGAGATCATGGCCGTCGCCGCCGAGGCGCGGCGGGCCGCCGACCCCGGCTTCGAACCGCCCCGCTCGGTGCGCTCCACCGGCGTCGAGCCCTGGGACCGGACCGTCGACGACCCGGTCGGGGAGGCCGCGGACGCGGTCGCCGCCGCGCTCCGCGAGGACGGCCGGACCGCCGTCATCGCCCCGCCGGAGCTCCACCCCGGTCTGATCGCCGCCCTGCCGGAGGCCTCGTACGGCGCCCGGCCCGACCTGACCCGGCCGGTCGTCCTCCTCGACCCCCGGCAGGCCAAGGGGCTGGAGTTCGACACCGTCCTCGTCGTCGACCCCGACGGCATCCGGGAGAGCGCCACGCACGGGACCAACGACCTGTACGTGGCACTCACCCGGGCCACTCAGCGCCTGGGCGTCATCAGGCCGGCCGTGACGCCCGCCGTCACACCCTCCGTGACGCCCGCCGTCACGCCCGCCGTCACGCGGGCCTGAGCCAGACCGTCGCCAGCGGCGGCAGCGTCATCCGTACGCTCGCCTCGCGGCCGTGCCACGGCACCGACTCGGTCTTCACCGGGTCGGTGCCCACCACGTCCGAGCCGCCGTACCGCGCCGCGTCCGTGTTCAGGACCTCCGCCCAGGCCGCGAACGTGTCCGGGACCCCGAGCCGGTAGTCGTGCCGCACCACCGGCGAGAAGTTGGACACCGCGAGCAGCGGCGAACCGAAGCCGTCGAACCGCAGGAACGCGAAGACGTTGTCCTCGGCCGCGTCGCCCACCACCCACCGGAAACCCTCCGGCACGGTGTCCCGCTCCCACAGCGAGGGCGTCGCCGCGTACACCGTGTTCAGGTCCCGGACCAGATCCCGCACCCCCCGGTGGTCCGCCTCCGCCCCGTACGCCGGATCCAGCAGCCACCAGTCCGGGCCGTGGTCCGCCGACCACTCCCCGCCCTGCGCGAACTCCTGCCCCATGTAGAGCAGCTGCTTGCCGGGATGCGCCCACATGAAGCCCAGATAGGCGCGGTGGTTCGCGCGCTGCTGCCACCAGTCGCCCGGCATCTTCGACACCAGGGACCGCTTGCCGTGCACCACCTCGTCGTGCGAGATCGGCAGGATGTAGTTCTCGCTGTACGCGTACACCATCGAGAACGTCATCTCGTGGTGGTGGTACTTGCGGTGCACCGGCTCCTTCTGCACGTACTCCAGCGAGTCGTGCATCCACCCCATGTTCCACTTCATCCCGAAGCCCAGGCCTCCGTGGCCGCCCGGACCCACCTGGTCCGTCGCCCGCGTCACCCCGTCCCAGGCCGTCGACTCCTCGGCGAAGGTGACGACGCCGGGGCAGCGGCGGTAGACGGTGGCGTTCATCTCCTGGAGGAAGCGGACCGCGTCCAGGTTCTCCCGGCCGCCGAACTCGTTCGGCAGCCACTCGCCGTGCTCCCGCGAGTAGTCCAGGTAGAGCATCGACGCCACCGCGTCCACCCGCAGCCCGTCCACGTGGAACTCCTGGCACCAGTACACGGCGTTGGCGACGAGGAAGTTCCGCACCTCCTTGCGGCCGTAGTCGAACTCCAGGGTCCCCCAGTCGGGATGGTGCGAGCGGCGCGGATCCTCGTGCTCGTACAGCGGCCGCCCGTCGAACTCGGCCAGCGCCCAGTCGTCCTTCGGGAAGTGCGCCGGGACCCAGTCCATCAGGACCCCGATCCCCGCCCGGTGCAGCGCGTCCACCAGGAACCGGAAGTCGTCCGGGGTGCCCATGCGGGCCGTCGGCGCGTAGAACCCGGTGACCTGGTAGCCCCAGGAGCCCCCGAAGGGGTGCTCGGTGACCGGCATCAGCTCCACGTGCGTGAACCCGAGGTCGCGCACGTAGGCGGGCAGCTGCTCGGCCAGCTGCCGGTAGGTGAGACCCGGCCGCCAGGACGGCAGATGCACCTCGTAGACGGAGATCGGCGCCTCGTGCGGCGGGCGCGAACCGCGCCGCTCCATCCACTCCGCGTCGTCCCAGGTGTAGTGCGACTCGGTCACGATCGACGCGGTGTTCGGCGGGCACTCGGTACGACGGGCCATCGGGTCCGCGCGGACCGTGTGCGAGCCGTCGGGCCGCGTGATGTCGTACTTGTAGACGGCGCCCTCGCCGACGCCCGGCACGAACAGCTCCCACACGCCCGTCGACCCCAGCGAACGCATCGGCAGCGCCGTGCCGTCCCAGTGCGTGAAGTCACCCGTGACCCGCACGCCGCGCGCGTTCGGCGCCCACACGGCGAACCGGGTGCCGGCGACCCCCTCGTGCGTCGTGGGGTGCGAGCCGAGCGCCGTCCACAGCTCCTCGTGCCGTCCCTCGCCGATCAGGTGCAGGTCCAGCTCGCCGAGCGACGGCAGGAAGCGGTAGGGGTCCTGGACGGCGTGCTCGTCGCCGTCGTAGCGCACGCGCAGCTCGTACGCGGGCACCTTGCGGAGCAGCGGGACGAGCACCGAGAAGAGGCCGTCGCCGTCGTCGTCCATCGGGAGGCGCTTCCCCTTGGCGAGGACGGCGACCTCCTTCGCCCACGGGCGCAGCGCCCGGATGACGACCCCGCCCCTGACGGGGTGCGCGCCGAGCACGCCGTGCGGGTCGTGGTGCTCCCCGGCGAGCAGCCGGGCCCGGTCGCCGGGGTCGAGCGGGGGCGCCTTACGGGGCGTCTTGCCGGCCGTCTTGCCTGCGGATCGGGCGGTCACGGGGGTGCCTCCTGGGGGGTACGGGGGGTACGGATGCGCAACGGTGGTGCGGGTCACGGGGAAACTCGGCCGAACGGGCGTCGCCGTGGTGGGCCCGCGCCCGCTGCCCGTGTGGGCAGGCGTCCCGCAGGGCGGGACGGGTGGGCACACGGGACGGCGCGCTGAGCGGCGCCTCCGCGTTCCGTGCCCGGACCCGCACCACGAGCGGCGGCGCGCCGGGGTGCGGTTCCAGGTTCGGGGGCCTCTGGCGCCGGCAAGGGCGCCGTTCCGTTGTGCCCACCCGTTCCGCCCCGGCGGAACGCATGCCCACAACGGCCGGGGTGGATCACGGCGCGGCCGACAGGCGTTCGATCGCGGACATCGGGACCGGGAGCCAGTCCGGCCGGTGCCGGGCCTCGTAGACGACCTCGTACACCGCCTTGTCCGTCTCGTACGCGCGGAGCAGCGCGGGATCCGCACGGGGGTCCGCGCCCGACGCCTCCGCGTAGCCCGTGCAGTACGCCGCCCGGCACCGCGCCGCCCAGTCCGCGTTCCAGGGCCGGTGCGTGCGGGCCGCGTAGTCGAAGGAGCGGAGCATCCCGGCGACGTCCCGGACGGTCGGCTGCGGGGTGCGCCGCTCGTCCAGCGGCTTCGCCGGTTCGCCCTCGAAGTCGATGACCGCCCAGCCGCCGTCGGAGCCGCGCAGGGTCTGCCCCAGGTGCAGGTCGCCGTGGATGCGCTGCACCGCCGCGCCGCCGCTCGCCGCCGCGAACACGGCCCGCAGGCCCGGCACGTGCGGTAGCAGCGCCGGGACCGCCTGCGCCGCCGCGTGCAGTCTGCGGTCCATCGCGGCGGCCAGCTGCTCGGTCTCGGCGCGGGCGAGGCGCCGGGTCGGCAGGGCGGAGGCGAGGGCCAGGTGGACCTCGGCCGTCGCCCGGCCCAGGGCCCGTGCCTCCGTCGTGAACTCCCGTCCGTCGGCGAGCGCGTCGAGGGCGAGCCGCCAGCCGTCGCGGGAGTCCCGCAGGTAGGGCTGGAGGACGCCGAGGGTGGCGGCCCCCGACTCGAACCAGGCGACCGGGGCCGGGACGCGGGCACAGCCGGCGCCGGCGAGGGCGAGCGGCAGTTCCAGGTCCGGGTTGGCTCCCGGGCTGACCCTTCGGAAGATCTTCAGGATGAACGAATCTCCGAAGACCAGCGACGAGTTGGACTGCTCGGCGTCCAGCATGCGGGGGGCCAGGGCCGGCGGCAGGGGTGCGGTGGCGTGGAAGCGCAGCGGGCCGGTGCGGCCCGGGGAGCGCAGGCGCTCGTACAGGAGGCCCGCGAGGCGCGGGTCGCGCAGCCCCTCGTACACCGCCCGTCCGGCGAGCGGGCCCTGCCGGATCCGCCCGATCAGGGCGGGGGCGAGACGGGGCGGGAGCTGGGTGCGTACGCCCAGGAGGAGTTGGTAGCAGTCGGCGGGCGTCCCGGCCGGGCGGCCGGGTTGCTCGACCCGTACGAGCAGATGGAGCAGGCCGGGTCCCGTGCCGTCCAGGGGCAGCAGCTCGGTGGCCGCGTCCAGCGTGAATCCGGTGACCCGGCGGCCCTTGCCCGCGAACCAGCGCTGCCGTGGCAGCCATTCGTGGAGCAGGGGGGCGAGGGACGGAAGGAGGGCGTCCGGGGCCCGGGTGGTGGATGCGGTCTCCGGCATGGCATCGCGTCCTTTCCCCGGGGCGCGCAAGTGGCTTTCATGTGCGTTCAAATGCGCAGAGTGTCCCGGATTGCGGCTATGGCTGTCCGGATGTGCGGGACGTGTCGGAAAGGGAAGATCCGTATGGGCCCGGCAAGAAGGCCCGGATGGACCTGAATCGTGGCGTGGATCGTGTGTCGTTCACAGTGCCCAGAGTGGGACGGGGGAAACCGTCCCACCCCGGTCGAGCGGGAACTGGCGCCCGCTCAGGCCTTCTTGAGACGGAACCAGTAGAAGCCGTGTCCCGCAAGGGTCAGGAGGTAGGGCAGCTGGCCGATGGCCGGGAACCGCACCCCGCCGATGAGCTCCACGGGCCGGGTGCCGTCGAAGCGCCGCAGGTCGAGCTCGGTCGGCTGAGCGAACCGCGAGAAGTTGTTCACGCAGAGGACCAGATCGCCGTCCATCCCCTCTTCGGGGGCGGTCTCCCGCAGGAACGCGAGCACCGCCGGGTTGGAGGCCGGGAGTTCCGTGTACGTGCCGGTGCCGAAGGCCCGGTTCTGCTTACGGATCTCGATCATCCGCTTCGTCCAGTGGAGGAGCGAGGAGGGGGACGCCATGCCCGCCTCGACGTTCGTCACCTGGTAGCCGTGGACCGGGTCCATGATCGTCGGCAGGTACAGCCGCCCCGGATCGCAGGAGGAGAAGCCCGCGTTCCGGTCGGGGGTCCACTGCATCGGGGTCCGCACCCCGTCCCGGTCGCCGAGCCAGATGTTGTCGCCCATGCCGATCTCGTCGCCGTAGTACAGCACCGGCGAGCCGGGCAGCGAGAAGAGCAGCGCGGTGAACAGCTCCATCTGCTTGCGGTCGTTGTCGAGGAGCGGGGCGAGCCGCCGCCGGATGCCGATGTTGGCCCGCATGCGCGGGTCCTTGGCGTACTCGGCGTACATGTAGTCGCGCTCTTCGTCCGTGACCATCTCGAGCGTGAGCTCGTCGTGGTTGCGCAGGAAGATGCCCCACTGGCAGCCGGACGGGATCTCCGGGGTCTTCGCCAGGATCTCGGAGACCGGGTAGCGGGACTCGCGCCGCACGGCCATGAAGATGCGCGGCATGACCGGGAAGTGGAAGGCCATGTGGCACTCGTCGCCGCCCGAGCGGAAGTCGCCGAAGTAGTCGACGACGTCCTCCGGCCACTGGTTGGCCTCGGCGAGCAGCACCGTGTCCGGGTAGTGGTCGTCGATCTCCTTGCGGACCCGCTTGAGGAAGGCGTGGGTGGCCGGGAGGTTCTCGCAGTTGGTGCCCTCCTGCTGGTACAGGTACGGCACGGCGTCGAGCCGGAAGCCGTCGATCCCCAGGTCCAGCCAGAACTTCAGCGAGGACAGGATCTCCTCCTGCACGGCCGGGTTCTCGTAGTTGAGGTCCGGCTGGTGCGAGAAGAACCGGTGCCAGTAGTACTGCTTGCGGACCGGGTCGAAGGTCCAGTTGGAGGACTCGGTGTCGACGAAGATGATCCGGGCGTCCGCGTACTGCTTGTCGTCGTCCGCCCAGACGTAGTAGTCGCCGTACGGGCCGTCCGGGTCGCGCCGCGACTCCTGGAACCACGGGTGCTGGTCGCTGGTGTGGTTCATGACGAAGTCGATGACCACGCGCATGCCGCGCTGGTGGGCGGCGTCGACGAACTCCACGAAGTCGGCCAGGTCGCCGAACTCGGGGAGCACCGAGGTGTAGTCGGCGACGTCGTAGCCGCCGTCCCGCAGCGGGGACTTGAAGAACGGCGGCAGCCAGAGGCAGTCGACGCCCAGCCACTGGAGGTAGTCCAGTTTGGACGTGATGCCCTTCAGGTCGCCGACGCCGTCGCCGTTGCTGTCCTGGAAGGAGCGGACGAGGACCTCGTAGAACACGGCCCGCTTGAACCAGTCGGGATCGCGGTCCTTGGCGGGGGTGTCCTCGAAGGTGTCGGGGACGGGCTCGTTGACAGTCATGAGATGGGTGACCCTCCGGTCTGCGGGGACGGTCGCAGGGCGAGCACGTGCGCGGGCGTGACGCCCGGCTCTAGGCGCACGTACGCGGCCCTGCCCCAGTGATAGGTCTCGCCGGTGAGCTCGTCGCGCACCGGCACGGTCTCGTGCCAGTCGAGGCCGAGTTCCGGCATGTTCAACGAGAGTGAAGCCTCCTGGGTGTGGTGCGGGTCGAGGTTGACGACCACCAGAACGATGTTCGAACCCGAGCGCTTCGAGTACGCGATCACCTGCGGGTTGTCCGTGTCGTGGAAGGTCAGGTTCCGCAGCCGGCGCAGGGCCGGGTGGCGGCGCCTGATCCGGTTCAGGGCGGTGATGAGCGGGGTGATCGTCGCCCCCGCGCGCTCCGCCGACTCCCAGTCCCTCGGACGCAGTTCGTACTTCTCCGAGTCGAGGTACTCCTCGCTGCCGTCCCGCAGCGGGGTGTTCTCGCACAGCTCGTAGCCGGCGTACATGCCCCAGGACGGCGACAGCGTCGCCGCGAGGACCGCCCGCGCCTCGAACGCGGGCCGGCCGCCCTCCTGGAGGTAGGCGTGCAGGATGTCGGGGGTGTTCACGAAGAGGTTCGGCCGCATCTGCGCGGCCGTCTCCCCGGACAGCTCGGTCAGGTACTCCGTCAGCTCCTCCTTGGTGTTGCGCCAGGTGAAGTACGTGTACGACTGCTGGAAGCCGATCGCGCCGAGCGTCCGCATCATCGCGGGCCGGGTGAACGCCTCCGCCAGGAAGATCACGTCCGGGTCCGCCCGGTTGACCTCGCCGATCACCCGCTCCCAGAACACCACCGGCTTGGTGTGCGGGTTGTCCACGCGGAAGATCCGGATGCCGTGGTCCATCCAGTGCCTCAGCACCCGCACGGTCTCGGCGACGATCCCGTCCATGTCGGCGTCGAACGCGATCGGGTAGATGTCCTGGTACTTCTTCGGCGGGTTCTCCGCGTACGCGATCGAACCGTCCGGACGGTGGTGGAACCACTCCGGGTGCTTCTCCACCCACGGGTGGTCCGGGGAGCACTGGAGCGCGAAGTCCAGCGCGATCTCCAGCCGCAGCTCCCGGGCCCGCGCCACGAAGGCGTCGAAGTCCTCGAAGGTGCCCAGGTCCGGGTGGAGCGCGTCGTGCCCGCCCTCCGGCGAGCCGATCGCCCACGGCACGCCCACGTCGTGCGGCGCCGCCGACAGGGAGTTGTTCGGGCCCTTGCGGTGGGTCTCGCCGATCGGGTGGACCGGCGGCAGGTAGACGACGTCGAAGCCCATCGCCGCGATCGCGGGGAGCCGTTCGGCGGCGGTGCGGAAGTTCCCCGGGACCGTACGGCCCTTCACGGTCCGCACGCCCTCCGAGCGCGGGAAGAACTCGTACCAGGAGCCGAACAGGGCCCGCTCGCGCTCCACCTGGAGCGGCAACGCGGGGGACGAGGAGAGCAGTTCGCGCAGCGGGTGGCGGTCCAGGGCCTCGACGACGCGCGGGGCGAGCGCCGCCGCGAGCCGCACGGCGGCGGGGCGCGACCCGTCGCGCAGCGCGTCCGACGCCGCGAGCACCGCCTCCCGGCCGCCGCCCTTCTTCGGGACGCCCTTCGCGGCCCGCTCGTGCAGCTCGGCGCCCTCGGCGAGGACCAGTTCGGAGTCGATCCCGGCCGGGATCTTGATCCTGGCCGTGTGCCGCCAGGTCGCCACCGGGTCGCTCCACGCCTCCACGGTGTACGTCCACAGGCCCTCGGCCTCCGGGGTGACCTCGGCCCCCCACCGGTCGGTGCCCGGCGCCAGCTCGCGCATCGGGATCCAGGGGCCGGGGCGGCCCGACGGGCCGCGCAGCACGACATTGGCGGCGACCGCGTCGTGCCCTTCGCGGAAGACGGTGGCCGATACCTCGAAGGACTCTCCGGCCACCGCCTTCGCGGGGCGCCGGCCGCAGTCGACCGAGGGGCGGACGTCCAGTACGGGAATGCGTCCCATGAGCGGATTCACAGCATCACCTGACGGGTTACGGGGGTGCGGGTGGTGGTGCGCTCTTTCTAGCTCCGTCGACGGCCGGCGGGTTGCGGGCATGACGGCTCCTGTCCGCGTTCACTCGGATGGCGGGTCCACAGGGATGAACCGGTGAGAACGGGAAGCTCGGGGAGGACGGGGTCGGGGGGCGTACCGGAGGAGCCTTCCCACGGTTCTCGGGTGGGCAATCCGGCGCTTTGTTAACTACTCGGGCGTAGCCGCGTCGGCAAGCACCCGACCCGGACAAGAATCGAGCCCCGCCCTTGTGGGGGCGGGGCTCGATCCGTGGTCCGGGGTCAGGGGCGCGGCGAGGCGTCCGGCTCCTCCGCGTCCGTCGCCCACACCTGCCAGGGCTGGCGGGCCACCCACTCCTCCACCGGGGCCTGTTCCAGGCCGAGGACCTCCGACGACACCCCGTCGTCGTCCGCCATGAGGAGCGGGTCCGCCCCGCTCGCCATGTAGTGGTAGATCCCGGCGACCCCGGCCGCCGACTCCGGGCCGAGCAGCTGCGCGAGCCCCCGCTCGAACACGGCCGGATCCAGCTCCTCGTACCGCACCGCCCGCCCGAGACCCCGCCCGAACGCCGCCGCGAGCTCCCGGCCCGTCAGGGCGCGGTCGCCGCCGATGTCGAAGGTCCGGCCCTCCAGGCCCTCCCGGGACAGCGCCGCGAGCGCCGCCTCCGCGAGGCCCCGGTGCGACAGCCACGCCGTCCGCGCGGACTCCGGCAGCGGATAGGCCAGGACGCCCTCGTCCACCAGGGCCGGCCCGTTCCACGGCGAGAACAGGTTGTCCAGGTACACCGGCGGCCTGACCACCACCAGCGGCACCCCGCTGTCCCGCAGCACCCCCTCCGCGAGCCGCCGCGTCTCGAAGGCCGCGACGTCCGTGGGCCCCAGCGGGAGACGGGTGTTGGCGTTGAACACGAGGCGGGACGTGCCCGCCGCGAGCGCCGCCTCCGCGATGTTCCGCGCGTACGCCTCCACCCGCGTCTCGTCGTACACCAGCGGCATCGTGACGAACGCGTGCGTGCACCCGGCGAAGAGCCTCCGCACGTCGCCCGGGACCCCCAGGTCCCCGGAGAGGAAGAAGGCCCCGGGGAGCGGCGGCCGGTCCGCCTCCGGGCGCCGGGTCAGCGTCCGCACCCGGTGGTGGCGCTCGGCGAGGAGACGCGCCACCGCGCCGCCCTGGAAGCCGGTCGCGCCCACGACCGCCACCCGCATCGGAATCTCACTGGACATGTGTGTCTGAGGCCCTTCGATAGGCTGTCACCGCTGCCGTGTCGGCGTCCCTCCAGGCTCGCCGCGACGGCTTCGGCCGTTCAATTAACAAACCGGGGCGGAAGTTGAAGGATCGTCCATGGAAACCGTGGGAACCGACCGTCACGACCGGCGCAACACCGGCGACCCCCTGGACGGGGGCGAGCACGAGGACCTCCTGAGCGAACTCCTCAAACCCCTCCGGCTCACCGGCGTCTTCGACAGCCGCTGGCACGTCCGGGCCCCCTGGGCCATCGAGGGCGACGCCGAACGCAGCTGCGCCGTCCTCCACTACGTCGTCGAGGGCGACTGCTGGATCACCACCGACGACGAGACCCCCGTCGAACTCCACGCCGGCGACCTCGTCGTCTTCCCCACCGGCGCCGCGCACCGCCTCTCCGACCGGCCCGAACGCCAGGGCGTCCCGCTCAAGGCCGTCCTGCCCGAACGGCAGCCCGGCACCTCCGGCGAGATCGTCATCGAGGGCAGCGGACCCGAGAGCCGCCTCCTGTGCGCCGGGCTGCACTACGACGCCAGCGCCGCCACCGGCCTCTACACCTCGCTGCCCTGGGCCCTCGTCCTCGACGGCGCCCAGGTCGCACGCGAACCGCTGCTCCGCGACACCCTCCGGCTGCTCGCCGCCCCCGACCGGCCCGTCGGCCCCGGCGACCGCCTCATCACGCTGCGCGCCTTCGAGATGGCGCTGGTCCTCGCCCTCCGCCCGCTGCTCTGCGAACTCGCCGGGAACCCGGCCTCACTGCCGCTGCTCCGCCACCCCGGGATCAGCCGCGCCGTCGTCATGATGGCGACCCGCTTCGCCGAACCGTGGACCATCGACGCCCTCGCCCGGGAGGTCGGCATGTCCCGCTCCGCGTTCACCGCGGCCTTCCGCGACCTGGTCGGCGACTCCCCGGCCCGGTACCTCGCCGGCCGCCGCATGCAGGAGGCCGGCCGGCTGCTCACCGAGACGTCCCTCCCGCAGTCCGCCCTGCCCGCCCGGGTCGGCTACCGCAGCGCCGTCGGCTTCCACCTCGCCTTCCGCAAGTGGTTCGGGGTGACCCCCGGCGAGTACCGGGCGGGGGAGGTCCGGGCCGCCTGATCCGCCCGACCTGACATCTTCGGGAGCCCCTGGACGGATCTTAAGGACACCTGGACGGACGTTCATTGTCCGTCCGGTGCGCCCCGGACAGGCTCGGGACCGGCAGAGCCGTGGTACCCGAGGAGAGGCGACACACCGGTGACGAGGTCCGGGCAGGAGTATCTGGAGGGACTGCGCGACGGGCGCGAGGTCTGGCTGGACGGCGAGCGGGTCGAGGACGTCACCACCCACCCCGCCTTCCGCGCCTCCGCCGCCTCCTTCGCCGGCCTGTACGACCTCGCCGACGACCCCGTGCACCGCCCCGTCCTCGTCCGGGACGGGGTGCGCCGCGCGGGCGTCGTGCCCCACTCGTACGAGGACCTCGTCGCCCGCCGCCGCGCCTTCCGCACCACGGCGCGGGCGAGCTACGGCTTCCTCGGCCGCACCCCCGACTACATGGCCGCCGGCACGGCCGGATTCGCGGCGGCGCCCGCCGTCTTCACCGGTGAGACCTTCGACGGCGCCGACCACGCGCTCGCCCTCCACCGGCGGCTCACCGAGGGCGACCTGCACACCGCGTTCACCCTCACCAACCCGCCCGCGGGCCACGACGGGGACGACCTCACCCTGCGGGTCGTCGGGGAACGCGACGGCGGGATCGTCGTCCGCGGCGCCAAGACCATCGGCACCGGCGCGGTCTTCGCCGACGAGCTGCTCGTCGGCACCATCGAGCCGCTCGCCCCCGACGACACCGCGCACGCCGTCACCTTCGCCGTACGCCTCGACACCCCCGGCCTCAAGCTGATCTCCCGCACCTCCTACGAGGAACGCGCCCGCTCCGTCTTCGACCAGCCGCTCTCCTCCCGGTACGACGAGAACGACGCGATGCTCGTCTGCGAGGACGTCTTCGTGCCCTGGGAGCGGGTCCTCACCTACCGGGACCCGGCCGCCACCGGCGCGATCTGGTGGCAGACCCCCGCCTACCTGAACCTGGTCCACCAGTCCGCCACCCGCTTCTGGACCAAACTGGAGTTCCTCACCGGCCTCGCCATCCTCCTCACCCGCTCGAACGGCACCGAGAAACTGCCGGCCGTCACCCAGGCCGTCGGCCGCCTCCTCGGCATGGTCGCCCAGGCCAAGGCCTTCGTCCTGGCGGCCGAGGCCTCCTTCGAGCAGGTCGACGGCGGCCGCGGCGGGGTCCGCCCCGGCCAGGAGATCTCCTTCGCCCAGCGGATCATGGCCGGAGAGCTCCACCCGCGCGCCGTCCAGGACATCAAGCTCCTCGCCGGCGGCGCCCTCGTCCAGCTCCCGGCGAGCGGCCGCGACCTCCTGCACCCCGAGCTGGGGCCCCTGGTCCGCCGCTACTTCGCGACCCCCGGCCACCCCGCCGAGGACCGCGTCAAGCTCCTCAAACTCGCCTGGGACGCCCTCGGTTCGGAGTTCGCCGGCCGTCACGAGCAGTACGAGCGCTTCTACCACGGCGCACCGCACGTCTACCTGACCATGCAGACCTGGGCCGGCTCGGCGGGGGAGTGCGAGAACCTCGCCCAGGCCTGCCTCGACGGCTACGGCCTGGGGACGACCCGGTGACGACGCCACCGCCGGGCCCGCGGCGCGGAGCACTCGCCCTGCTCGCCTCCACCCAGCTGCTGCTCATCATGGACACCGCGATCGTCAACGTCGCCCTGCCCTCCGTCGGCGAGGACCTCGGCTCCGGTGCCGACGGCCTCTCCTGGGTCGCCAACGCCTACCTGATCGCCTTCGGCGGACTCCTCCTCCTCGGCGGACGCGTCGCCGACCTCCTCGGCCACCGGCGGGTCTTCCTCGGCGGCCTCGGCCTGCTCGCCGTCGCCTCCGCCGCCGGTGGTCTCGCGCCCGGCGCCGGCGCCCTCGTCGCGGCCCGCGCCGCCCAGGGCGTCGGCGCCGCCCTCGCCGCGGCCGCCGCCTTCGCGCTGCTGCTCCTGCTCTTCCCCGACGGCCCCGCCCGGCACAAGGCCCTCGGCGTCTTCGCCGCCATGGGCGGTCTCGGCGGAGTCCTCGGCACGGTCCTCGGCGGCGTCCTCACCGACCTGCTCGGCTGGCGCGCCACGTTCTGGCTGAACGTGCTCCTCGCCGCCGTCCTCGCCGCCCTCGCCGTCCGGGTCCTCGCCCCCCGTACCGCGGCGGCCGTCCGCGGCGGCTTCGACGTCACCGGGGCGCTCACCGCCACCGCCGGCCTCGGCCTCGTCGCCTACGCCCTCGTCGGCGGCGCCGAGGCCGGATGGCTCTCCGCCCGCACCCTGGGCGCCGGCGGAGCGGGCCTGGCGCTGCTGCTCGCCTTCGCCGCCGTCGAGACCCGGGCCGCCGCCCCGCTCGTCCCGCCGCCCGTCCTCGCCCGGCCCGCGCTCCGCCTGGCCAACGTCCTCGCCGCGCTCGCCCAGACCACCCTGTTCCCGATGTTCTTCCTGGTCAGCCTCTACCTCCAGAGCGTCCTCGGGTACGCGCCCCTCGGCGGCGGCCTCGGGCTCCTGCCGCTCTCCCTCGTCGTCGTCGCGGTCGCCCCGCAGACCGGCCGGATCATCTTCCGCATCGGCCTGCACCGGGCCATGACCCTCGGCTTCGCCCTGCTGTGCGCCGGGACCCTCTGGCTGGCCCTGGCCCTCACCCCCGACGGCACGTTCGCGAGCACCGTCCTCGCCCCGAGCCTCCTCCTCGGCGCCGCCCTGCCCCTGGTCATGGTCACCACCAACGTGGCCGCCACGGCCGAGGCCACGACCGAGGAGACCGGACTCGCCTCCGGACTCGTCAACACCAGCCAGCAGTTCGGCTCCGTCCTCGGCCTCGCCGTCCTCGTCGCCGTCGCCGCCGCCCGTACCGGAGACGCGGCCCGTTCCGGAGACACCGCCGGTGACGCGGCGCGGGCCGCCGCCGAGACCGCCGGCTTCCGCGCCGCCCTGCTCACCGGCGCCGCCCTCGCCGCCCTGGCGGCCCTGCTCTCCGTGCGCCTCCACCGCTCCGAGCGGGCCGCCGCACCCGGGGACCGGGTGCCCGATCCGTACTGACCGGCGCCGCACCCCACCGGACCGGCCGCGACCGGACCCCACCGCGACGCCCACGACACGACCCCCGGAAGTAAGGAGCCCCGACTTGCTCGGCGACCCGCGTCACACGACCGAGGAGATACGCGCGGCCGACCCGCTGGGCGCCGACGCCCTGCTCGCCGCGGTGCCCGCGATGAACGCGCGCGCCGACACCGCCGCGCTCACCGTCGCCCTGCGCGCCCTGGTCCCCGACCTCGAACGGGCCGCGCACTGGAACGTCGGCGGCGCCCTCGCCGCGATGCGGGACCTCGGCATCCTCCTCGGCTCCCTCAAACGGCACGGCGTCCAGCCCCTCGCCGCCGTGCCCGAGGCGCTGCCCGTCCTGGAACTCCTCGGCCGCCGCACGGACATGATCCCCCGGGACACCGTCCACCACTACACGACCTGGAACCCCACGGGCCGCCGCCGCCGCACCTACACCGGCCACTCCACCGAGGCCCACCTCCAGGACGCCGTCCGGATGGTCTTCCCCGGACTCGTCGCCGCCCTCGACGACTGCGCCCGCGTCGCCCGCCTCGAACCGTACGACTCCGGCTTCGCCGCCGCCCTCCACCGCGTCGCCGGCCACCTCCGCGCGATGGTCGACGCCATCGACCTCACCGTCGCGAAGGTCCCGCCCGCCTACTTCGCCGTCACCCTCCGCCCGTACTTCGAGGAGGTCGAGATCGACGGCCGCGACTACCTCGGCCCGGCCGCCGCGCAGGTCCCGCTCTGGCTGGTCGACCTGACGCTGTGGCAGTGCGACCGCTCCGACTCCGCCTACGACGCCTTCCTCGCCGAGTCCCTGCCGTACGCCCTGCCGTCCTGGCGCGCCTTCCACGCCCGGTACCGCGGCGGGATCTCCGCCGTCTCCAAACTGTCGGCGGCCGTCAGCTGGGAGGGCGCCGACCGGCTGCCCCCCGCGCTCCACGACGCGGCCGAGGCGCTCGGCCGCGTCCTGCGGATCCTGAAGACCTTCCGGGCCCGGCACCTCGGCATCGCCCGCAAGGCGTACAGCGACGAGGTGCGGCTGTACGAGGAGGGCAGCGGCGGGGCCCCCGTCGCGCTGCTGCGCTCCATCCTGGACCTGACCAGGGAGAACGAGACCATGGTGCGCCGCGCGACCGCGCGGCGCCGTCCCGCCGGGGCCCCCGTCGGCCCGACGGCCGCGTAGGACAGCCCCCCGGCGCCGAAGGAGTCGAGATGTCCCCCCACACCCCGTACGGACCCCCCTACGGCCACAGCAGCCCGCACATCGTGATCGCCGGCGGCGGCATCGCCGGGCTCACCGCGGCCCTCGCCCTGCACAACGCCGGATTCGAGCGGGTCACGGTCGTCGAGGCCGCCGCCGCCATCCGCCCCGTCGGCGCCGGACTCAACCTGATGCCGAACGCCGTCCGCGAACTCGACGCGCTCGGCCTGCTCGACGCCCTGGAGGCCGGCGCCCTGCGCACCCGGGAACTGCGCTACTACCACCGCTCCGGCGGCCTGATATCCCGCGAACCCCGCGGCCTCGGCGCCGGCTACCGCTGGCCCCAGCTGTCCGTCCACCGCGGCCACCTCCAGCAGGTCCTGGCCGGCGCCGTCCGCGCCCGGCTCGGCGCCGCAGCCCTGGTCACCGGCGTCAAGGTCACCGGCCTCGAACTGCTCCCGGACGGACGGCCCCGGCTGCGCCTGGAGCACCGCGACGGGCCCGTCCGCGGCCGGGCCTCCCTCGAACCCGACGTCCTCGTCGGCGCCGACGGCATCCGCTCCGCCGTCCGCGCCGCGCTGAACCCGGCGGAGGGCGGACCCCCGTGGAACGGGATGCTCGTGTGGCGGGGAGTGTCCCGCATGCCCGCGCGGGCCGTCGGCTCCTTCATGCTCATCGCGGGCGACGACCGGCAGAAGGCCGTCGTCTACCCCATGGGCCGGCCCACCGGACCCGGCCGGGAGGTCCTCGTCAACTGGGCGCTCGCCCGCCCCGCCGACACCCCCGGCGCCGCCCGCGAGGACGGCCCGCGGGGCGACTGGGACCGCGCCGTCCCCGTCGACGCCTTCCTCCCGCACTACGAGGGCTGGGAGTTCGACGGCGTCAGCCTCCCCGAAGTGCTGCGCGCCGCCGACACCGCGCACGAGTACCCGATGGTCGACCGCGAACCCCTCGACCGGTGGACCCACGGCCGCACCACCCTCATCGGCGACGCCGCCCACGCCATGTACCCCATCGGCTCGAACGGCGCCACCCAGTCGATCGTCGACGCCCGCGCGCTCGCCCACGCCCTCGCCCGGCACGCCGACCCCGCCGAGGGCCTCGCCGCGTACGAACGGGAGCGCCGCCCCGCCATGACCGCCCTCCAGCACGCCAACCGGCAGCTCGGCCCCGAGGTCGTCATCAACCTCGCCCACGCCCGCGCCCCCCAGGGCTTCAGCGACATCCACCAGGTCATCCCCGCCGAGGAGCTCGCCGCCATCGCCGGACGGTACGCCGCCACCGGAGCCTTCGACCCGGCCACCGTCAACCAGGGCTCCCCCTACGAGGCCGCGGTCCCGTCCCCCTGACGCCCCGTGGCCCGCCGGGCGGAGAGGCCCTACCGTCTTGCCGGTGGCACACAGCGTGGTGTGCCCGCTCCGCTCCGCACTCGCCTGCGAAGGTGGACAACGTGAAGGCAATCCGTCGATTCACCGTGCGTCCCGTCCTCCCCGACACCCTTCGACCCCTCGCCGACCTCGCGCACAACCTGCGGTGGTCCTGGCACGAGCCGACCCGCGAGCTCTTCGCGTCCCTGGCCCCCGAGGGCCCGGCCGGCACCGATCCCGTCCGGGTCCTGGGCGCCCTCGAAGCGCCCCGGCTCGCCGCGCTCGCCGCCGACCAGGAGTTCCTGGCCCGGCTGCGCACCGCCGCCGAGGACCTCGACCGCTATCTGCACGCCCCCCGCTGGTACCAGGGCCGCCCCGGCGACGCCCCGGCCGCCGTCGCCTACTTCTCGCCCGAGTTCGGCGTCGCCGCCGCCCTGCCCCAGTACTCCGGCGGCCTCGGCATCCTCGCCGGCGACCACCTCAAGTCCGCGAGCGACCTCGGCGTCCCGCTGATCGGCGTCGGCCTGCTCTACCGGCACGGCTACTTCCGGCAGTCCCTCGGCCGGGACGGCTGGCAGCAGGAGCAGTACCCCGTCCTCGACCCCGGCGAGCTGCCCGTCGCCCTGCTCCGCGAGGACGACGGCACCCCCGCCCGGATCACCCTCGCGCTGCCCGGCGGCCGCAGCCTCCACGCCCACCTGTGGATCGCCCGGGTCGGCCGCGTGCCGCTCCTCATGCTCGACTCCGACGTCGAGGAGAACGCCCCCGGCGAACGGTCCGTCACCGACCGGCTGTACGGCGGCGGCAGCGAGCACCGGCTCCTCCAGGAGATGCTCCTCGGCATCGGCGGCGTCCGCGCCGTCCGCACCTACACCCGGCTCACCGGCCACCCCGAGCCCGAGGTCTTCCACACCAACGAGGGCCACGCCGGCTTCCTCGGCCTCGAACGCGTCCGCGAACTCCAGGGCGAGGGGCTCGACTTCGACAGCGCCCTGGAGACGGTCCGGGCCGGGACCGTCTTCACCACCCACACCCCCGTCCCGGCCGGCATCGACCGCTTCGACCGGGCCCTCGTCGCCCGCCACCTCGGCGAGGACGGCGCCCTCCCCGGCGTCGACCTCGGCCGGATCCTCGCCCTCGGCGACGAGACCCGGCTCGGCGGCGAGCCCGGCGTCTTCAACATGGCCGCCATGGGCCTGCGCCTCGCCCAGCGCGCCAACGGCGTCTCCACCCTCCACGGCGCCGTCAGCCGCTCCATGTTCGCCGGACTCTGGCCGGGCTTCGACACCGACGAGGTGCCCGTCACCTCCGTCACCAACGGCGTCCACGCCCCCACCTGGGTCGCCCCCGAGGTCACCCGCCGCTCCCCGGACGCGGGCGACCGTGAGCTCTGGGAGCTGCGCCGCACCCTGCGCGAACGGCTCGTCACCGACGTACGGGAGCGGCTGCGGGCCTCCTGGCGGCAGCGCGGCGCCGCCGCCGCCGAACTCGGCTGGACCGAGACCGTCCTCGACCCCGACGTCCTCACCATCGGCTTCGCCCGCCGCGTCCCCTCGTACAAGCGGCTCACCCTGATGCTGCGGGACAAGGACCGGCTGCGGGCGCTGCTCCTCCACCCCGAGCGGCCCGTGCAGCTCGTCGTCGCGGGCAAGGCCCACCCGGCGGACGACGGCGGGAAGCGGCTCGTGCAGGAACTCGTCCGGTTCGCCGACGACCCCCGCGTCCGGCACCGGATCGTCTTCCTGCCCGACTACGGCATGGAGATGGCCCGCGGCCTCTACCCCGGCTGCGACGTCTGGCTCAACAACCCGCTGCGCCCCCTGGAGGCCTGCGGCACCAGCGGCATGAAGGCCGCCCTCAACGGCTGCCTCAACCTCTCCGTCCTCGACGGCTGGTGGGACGAGTGGTTCCGGCCGGACTTCGGCTGGGCCATCCCCACCGCCGACGGCGCGGCCGCCGCCGACGAGGACCGCCGCGACGACCTGGAGGCCGCCGCCCTCTACGAGCTGATCGAGCGCCGGGTCGCGCCCCGCTTCTACGACCGGGGCCCCGACGGGGTGCCGGCCGGTTGGACGGCCATGGTCCAGCGCACCCTCGCCGACCTCGGCCCGAAGGTCCTCGCCGACCGGATGGTCCGCGAGTACGTCGAGCGGCTGTACGTGCCCGCCGCCGGCGCCCGCCGGGCGCTGACCCCGGACCGGGCGCGGGACCTGGCCGCCTGGAAGGCCAGGGTCCGGGAGGCCTGGCCCCGGGTGACCGTCGACCACGTCGAGGTCGGCGACGGACTCGCGGACGACCTCGCCGACGCCGAGCTGGGCGCCACGCCCGTCGTCCGCGTGCGGGTCGCGCTCGGGACGCTCGGCCCGGACGACGTCGAGGTGCAGGCCGTCACCGGCCGGGTCGACGCCGACGACACCCTCGCCGCCACCCGTACCGTCACCCTCAAGCCGGCCGGCGGCCCCGACCTGGAGGGACGGCTGCCCTACGCGGGCACCCTGGAGCTCGACCGGACCGGCTCCTTCGGCTGCACCGTCCGCGTCCTGCCCGCCCACCCCCTGCTCGCCCACCCGGCCGAACTCGGCCTCGTCGCCCTTCCGGAGGAGACCTCGGGGGAGGGCGCGGGAGTGCTGCTGCGGTAGCGCCGTCCCCTAGGGCACCTCGGCCCGGTCGGCGAGGTGCCCGCCGGCGAAGCAGAGCCGGTACACCGGGATCGCGGCAAGCATCGTGGACCGGTAGTACCGGCACTCGTCCATGCCGGGCGGCTCCGCCGGGGCGCGCGCCGGCGGGGCGTCCAGCGGGCGGTCGGGCAGGTCGCCGGAGAGCTCCGCGAGCGACTGCCCGATCCGCGTCCGGGCGTAGTCCTCCGGCTCCAGGTACGACTGGTGCTGGGTCCAGAGGGCGACCCCCGCCATCAGCAGGCCGAGCCCGCCGAGGAGCGCCAGCGGGATCCAGATCGCCCGCGCGAGGCCCCTGCGGACCTCACGGCGGGCCCGGTCCAGCTCCCGCGCCGAGGTCGGCGCGGCCGGCAGCGGCGCCGGGGGGTTCCGGGGCAGGACGGCCTCCAGGAGGAACCCGCCGTCCCCGGTGACCCCGTGCGCCAGCGCACCGCCCGCCAGCCGCACCCGCTCGTCGAGCCCGACGAGCCCGGTCCCGCCGGAGGGCCCCGCCGCGCCCGCCGTGCCCGGGCCGCTGACCAGCCGGACCCGGACGTCCGCCGCGTCCTGGGCGACCTCGACCGAGACCGCCGCGCCCGGCGCGTGCTTGGCCGCGTTCGTCAGGCCCTCCTGGACGACCCGGTGCAGGGCGAGGCCCGACATCCCCGGCAGGGTCGGCACCGGCGCCGGGGTGAGCGTCACGTCGAGGCCCGACGCGCGGGCCCGGGCCGTCAGCTCCTCGACCGTCTCCCCGGGCGGGGTCGTCGGCGCCCCGGCGCCGTCCTCCCGCAGCACCCCGATGATGTCCCGCAGCCGGGCCGTGGCGTCGGCCGCGGCGCGCCGCAGCTCGCCGGCCGCGTGCTGCTGCGCGGGGCCGAGCCCCGGGTCGACCTCCAGGACGCCCGCCCGGACGGCGATCAGGGCCAGGTCGTGGCCGAGGGAGTCGTGCATGTCGCCCGCGATCCGTGACCGTTCCCGCAGCCGCTCCCGGTCGGCGACGGCCGCCTGCTCCCGCTCCATCCGGTCGGCGAGCTCCCAGCCGCTGCGCACCAGCCGGTCGTACTGGCGCACGTACCGGCCGATCAGCCAGGGCGCCACGACCGCGAGGGCCAGCGTGAGCAGCAGCGTGAACCACTGGCCGAGGGAGGTGCCCGTGACCGTCGTCAGGAGCAGCCCCGCCGCGGCGACCGCGCCGAACAGCCACAGCGCCGCCCGGGTCCGCTCCTGCCGCCTCCCGGCGAGATAGCCGAAGGCGAGGAGCGCCGGGCTGTACGAGGCGGTGAACAGTTCCAGGGTGGAGGACAGGCTCACCGCGGCCACGACGGCGACCGGCACCGGCGGCCACCGCCGGGCGACCGCCGCGCAGCCGCCCAGGAGCACCACGCCCACGACGACCTCGGGCCAGCTCCCGCCGTCGTTCGGGTCCGACTTCAGCAGCACGGGCACGCACAGCAGCAGCCAGAGCCCCAGGTCGAAGAGGTGCTCACGGGCCCGCTCACGCATCGGGGACCAGGCCCGCCTCGTACGCCAGGACGGCCAGCTGGACCCGGTTGCGCAGCCCGAGCCGGCCGAGGACGGCGCTCACGTGCGCCTTGACGGTGCCTTCGACGACGTACATGCGGTCGGCGATCTCCTGGTTGGAGAGTCCGGCGCCGAGGAGCGCGACGACCTCGCGCTCCCGGCCCGTGAGCGGTTCCAGGCGGGAGCGGGCACGGGCCGCGCGGGTGAACCTCTCGCCGCCGAGGGTGTCGATGACCCGCCGGGCGACCGTGGGGGAGAGGGCCGCGCCGCCGCCGGCCACCGCCCTGATCCCGGCGATCAGTTCGCGGGGGTCCCCGGACTTGAGGAGGAAGCCGCTCACGCCGCTGCCCAGCGCCCGGGCGATGGAGGTGTCCTCGGAGAAGGTGGTGAGCATGACGACGGCCGCGCCCGGCACCGCCGTGCGCAGCTCCTCGGCCGCGCCGAGCCCGTCGAGCCGGGGCATCCGGATGTCGAGCAGGACCACGTCGGGGCGGTGCTCGCGGGCGAGCTCCACGGCCTCGTGTCCGTCACCGGCCTCGGCCACCACCTCGATGCCGGGGTCGCTGCCGAGGATGGCCCGCACCCCGGCCCTGATCATCGTCTCGTCGTCCGCAAGCAGCACCCTGATCATGCCGTTCAGGGTATGCAGACGGGCGGGCGCCCGGAGGGAAGGTTCCCTCCGGGCGCCCGTTGCTTCGTTCCGGCCTTACGGGAAGGTCAGCTTGAAGCTGTTGATGTAGCCGGTGTCGATCGACGCCTTGTCCTGGACGCGGAGCTTCCAGACGCCGTTGGCGACCTCGGAGGAGGCGTTCACGGTGTAGGTCTGGTTGATGTTGTCCGCGCTGCCGCCGGCCCGGTTGCTGAGGTTGTAGACCGAGCCGTCGGGGGCGATCAGGTCGACGATCAGGTCACCGATGTAGGTGTGGACGATGTCCACGCCGACCTTGAGCGTCGAGGGCGCGTTGCCCGCGACACCGGAGACCGTCAGGGACGAGGTGACCGCGGCGCCGTTGTCCGGGATGGAGACGTCGGCGTCGTTGGTGAAGACCGTGCCGCCGCCGGGGCCGCCGGGGCGGGAGCCGACGTTGATCCCGGCCCAGGCGTTCTCGACGGCCGTGACCTCGGCGCTGCCCGCGCCGTACAGCTCGGTGGCCGCCGCGACGGTGCCCGTGCGGGCGCCGGCGTAGTTGGTCGACGAGCCGAACTTGGTGGTGAGCGCCTTGAACCAGATCAGGCGGGCCTTGTCGATGCCGATGCCGGTGACCGGCAGGCCGTCGGAGGTCGGCGAGTCGTAGCTCACGCCGTTGACGACCTTGGCGCCGCTGCCCTCGGAGAGCAGGTAGAAGAAGTGGTTCGCCGGGCCCGAGGAGTAGTGGACGTCGATCGAGCCGATGCCGGAGTACCACGCGTCCTTCGACGCGCCGTCCTTGCTCGGCTTGTCCATGTAGCGCAGCGGGGTGCCGTTGCCGTTGATGTCGATCTTCTCGCCGACGAGGTAGTCGCCCTTGTCGTTGGCGTTGTTGGCGTAGAACTCGACGGCCGCCGCGAAGATGTCCGAGGTGGCCTCGTTGAGGCCGCCGGACTCGCCGCTGTAGGTCAGGTTGGCGGTGGCGGCGGTGACGCCGTGCGTCATCTCGTGGGCGGCCACGTCGATGGACGTGAGCGGCTTGCTGTTGCCCGAGCCGTCGCCGTACGTCATGCAGAAGCAGCTGTCCTGCCAGAACGCGTTGACGTAGGCGTTGCCGTAGTGGACCCGGGAGTACGCGCCGACGCCGTCACCGCGGATGCCGGAGCGGCCGTGCACGTTCTTGTAGTAGTCCCAGGTGAGCGCGGCGCCGTAGTGGGCGTCGGCGCCGGCCGTCTCCTTGTTGGAGGGGAGGCCGTTGCCCCACGTGTCCGTGGTGTTGGTGAACAGCGTCCCGGTGCCGGACGAACCACCGTTGAGGTTGTACGTCTTGTGGTTGCCGCGGCCGGTGTCGGTCAGCGTGTACGAGGGCGCGGTGCCGAGGGTCACCTGGCCGCTGTACTGCGTGTTGCCGATGCCGTTCTCGACGCCCTGCCACTCGTAGAGCTTCGCGCCGGTCTTGGCGTCCGTCACGACGTGCAGCTCGTTCGGGGTGCCGTCGTGCTGGAGGCCGCCGACGACGGTCTCGTACGCGAGGACGGGCGCGCCCTGGGCCATCCAGACGACCTTGCGCGGGGCGCGGTCGGCGGCGGCCTTCTTCGAGCCCTCCGCGGCGGCGCGGCCGACGGCCTGCTTCTCCGCGGCGGCCGGGGCCACGGCGGCGGCGAGGTCGACGTTCTTGAGCTCGGCGCGGTTGGACTTGATCACGCCGGTGGTGGCGCCGGCCTTGGTCTCGGCGACGATCAGGTCACCGCCGAGGACGGGCAGTCCGGCGTAGGTGCGCTCGTAGCGCGTGTGGGTCGTGCCGTCGCGGTCCTGGACGACGTCACGGACGACCAGCTTCTCCTGGGCGCCGAGGCCGAGGGACTTGGCCGTGGCGGCCTTGTCCGCGTCCGCCGCCTTGATGAGCGCGGAGCGCTGGGCGGGGGAGAGGTCGGCCGGGAGCTTGCCGGGGTTGGCCTTGCCGGCGGACAGCGCCTTGGGGGCCGCGGCGAAGGTGTCGGTGCCGGCGGAGGCGGTGCCGGCCTGCACACCGATGGTGAGCATGGCGGCGGCGGCGATCAGAGCGCCGGTCGCGGTGGCGCGGCGGCTGGGCGTGGATCTCACGCAGACTCCTAATGCGAGGGGGGTACCGGCGGCCTTGGGTGAGTCCGTCCGGGCGGTGCAAGGAGAGCTGTGGAGCACGTTCGGGTGAAGCGGTGAACTGTGGTGCGAACAACCGGGGAGAGAGTTGCAGGAATGACGGGGACCTGTCAGGACCGCGTCGGGAAGTTGGCCGGAAATCGTCCGGTGCTCGTAGGGCCGTGTTCGTTAACCGGACGTTTCGTCGATCATGGTCTCGATGCCGTCCCACGTTCGCCGAAGCCCGAATCCGACGTGTGTCTCCGGGCCGAGGGAGCGTCGTGGCCCGCCGCGCCCGTCACGGGTGACCGTGGCGAGGAGGGGATACGCGGGAGCCGACGGCATCACGTCGCAGCGTGGCGCGTTCTGTTCCCTCCACGAGACCTCCGACGGCCCCGCGCCGAGCCGCGCCGGTCCCTCCGGTGAGGACCGGCGCCGCCCGCTTCGGGTGAGGACCTGCGCCGCCCGGCCCCCGTGAGGACCGGCGCCGCCCGGCCCCCGTGAGGACCGGCGCCGCCGGGCCCCCGTGAGGACCGGCGCCGCCGGCCCTCACCCCACCAGGCTGTCCCGCCAGGCCTGGTGCAGACCCGCGTAGTGCCCCTCGCCCCGCACCAGGGCCGACGGCCGGCCGTCCTCGACGATCCGGCCCGCCTCCATCACCAGGACCCGGTCCGCCACCTCGACCGTGGACAGACGGTGGGCGATCACCACCGCCGTACGGCCCGCCAGGACCGTGTCCATCGCCCGCTGCACCGCCCGCTCCCCCGGCACGTCGAGCGAACTCGTGGCCTCGTCCAGGATCAGCACCGCCGGGTCCGCGAGCAGCGCCCGGGCGAAGGCCACCAGCTGGCGCTGGCCCGCGGAGATGCGGCCGCCGCGCTTGCGGACGTCCGTGTCGTAGCCGTCCGGGAGCGTCGTGATGAAGTCGTGCGCCCCGATCGCCTTCGCCGCGTTCTCGATCTCCGCGCGCGTCGCGTCCGGGCGGCCGATCGCGATGTTCTCCGCGACCGTGCCCGAGAACAGGAAGGCCTCCTGCGTCACCATCACCACACCGCGCCGCAGGTCGGCGGTGGTGAGGTCGCGCAGGTCCACGCCGTCCAGCTCCACGCTGCCCGCGGTCGGGTCGTAGAAGCGGGCCAGGAGCTTCGCCAGGGTCGACTTGCCCGCGCCCGTCGCGCCCACGACCGCCACCGTCTGGCCCGCCGGGATCGTCAGGTCGAACGCGGGCAGGACCTCGCCGCCCGTCCGGTAGGCGAAGCCGACGCCGGAGAAGGTGATCCGGCGACCGCCCGAGCGCGGCGGCAGCTCCTTGGGCGCGGCCGTCTCCGGTACCCCCGGCTCCTGCGCGAGGAGCCCGGCGATCTTGGCGAGGGACGCCGCCGCCGACTCGTACGAGTTCAGGAACATGCCGAGGCGGTCGATCGGGTCGTACAGGCGGCGCATGTAGAGCACCGCCGCCGCGAGCACGCCCAGTTCGAGCGTTCCCGACGCCACGCGGTACGCGCCCCACAGACACATGCCGGCGACCGCCGTGTTCGCCACCAGGCGGGAGCCGACCACGTACCGGGCCATTTCGAGGAGCGCGTCGCCGTTGCTGCGCTCGTGACGGTGGTTCAGCCGCGCGAACTCGGTGTCGTTGGCCCGCTCGCGACGGAACGCGCGGACCGGGCGGATGCCGTTCATCGTCTCCGCGAACTTCACGATCACGCCCGCGATCGCCGTGGAACGCTCCGCGTACACCCGGCCCGCGCGGGCCCGGTAGAGGTGGACGAGGAGGTACAGCGGGAGGAAGCTCGCCACCGCCACCGCGCCGATGCCCCAGTCCAGCCAGAGCAGGATCAGGGAGATCGACACGAAGGAGAGGACCACGCCGATGAGCTCCTGGAGGCCTTCCTGGAGCAGCTCGCGCAGTGACTCGACGTCCGTCGTCGAGCGGGAGATCAGCCGGCCCGAGGTGTACCGCTCGTGGAAGTCGACGCTCAGGAGCTGCGCGTGGCGGAAGATCCGGCCGCGCAGGTCCAGCAGCACGTCCTGGCTGATCCCGGCCGCACCGCGCACGAACACGTACTGCAGGGCGCCCGAGAGGCTCGCGCAGAACAGGTAGCCGAGCGCCACGGCGATCACCGGCCCGTGGTCCCCGGCGCGGAAGGCCGGCACCCCGCGGTCGATGGCGTACGCGACGAGCAGCGGTCCCGCCTGGAGCGCCGCCTCCCGGAGCAGGAGGACCAGGGACGCGATCACGAGACGGGCGCGGTGGGGGCGCAGGAGGGACCGGAGCAGCGCTCCCGTCGCCCCCCGCGGTGCCGGGAGGTCGTCGCGGTCGAAGGGGTCGGCCGGGGTTTCCGTCATCGGTTCTCGGTCCCTTCGCCGGACATCAGCCAGGCGTACTCGGTGCTGGTGCGCAGCAGTTCCTGATGGGTGCCCACGGCCGTGATCCTGCCCCGCGAGAGCAGCGCGACCCGGTCGGCGAGCATCACCGTCGACGGGCGGTGCGCCACGACCAGGGCCGTCGTCTCCCGCAGCACCTCGCGCAGGGCCGCCTCCACCCGGGCCTCCGTGTGGACGTCGAGCGCCGAGAGCGGGTCGTCCAGGACCAGGAAGCGGGGCCGGCCGACCACCGCGCGGGCCAGGGCGAGACGCTGCCGCTGGCCGCCCGACAGGCTGAGGCCCTGCTCGCCGACCTGGGTCCCCGTGCCGTCCGGGAGCCGGTCGACGAAGCCGTCCGCCTGGGCGACGCCCAGGGCGCGCCGGAGCTCCGGTTCGCCGGCCCCCTCCGCGCCCATCAGGACGTTCTCGCCGACGCTCGCCGAGAACAGCGTCGGCTCCTCGAAGGCCATCGACACCAGGGCGCGGAGCTTCTGCCGTTCCATGAGGGCGATGTCCTCGCCGTCGAGGAGGATGCGGCCGGCCGTCGCCTCGTGCAGGCGCGGGACGAGGGCCGTGAGCGTCGTCTTGCCGGAGCCCGTGCCGCCGACCAGGGCCAGCGTCTCGCCGGGGCGGATGTGCAGGTCGACGCCGTCCAGGACGGGCGGTGTCCCGTCCGGGGCGTCCGGGTAGCGGAAGGTGACGTTCTCGAAGCGGACCCCGTCCGGGGTGCCGCCGGCCGCGTCGGTCCCGGCCGTCTCCGGCTCCTCCGGCGCGTCCATCACCTCGAAGTAGCGTTCCGTCGCGGTCGCCGCCTCCTGGCTCATCGCGAGCAGGAAGCCGATCGACTCGACCGGCCAGCGCAGGGCCAGGGCCGTCGAGAGGAACGCGACGAGGGTGCCCGCCGACAGGTCCCCGTCGGCGACCCGCACCGTGCCCAGCACCAGGGCCGCGCCGATGGCGAGTTCCGGTACGACGGTGATGACCGCCCAGATCATGGCGAGCAGCCGGGCCTTGACCAGTTCCGTGCCGCGCAGCCGTCCGGCGAGCTCGCGGAACGCCCGGGCCTGGCTGCGGTGCCGCCCGAAGCCCTTCACGATCCGGATGCCGAGGACGCTCTCCTCGACGACCGTCGTCAGATCGCCGACCTGGTCCTGCGCCGCGCGCGCCACCGCCCCGTACCGGCGCTCGAAGCGGTTGGACACGAGGACCAGCGGCAGCACCGGCGCGAGCAGCAGCAGGCCCAGGGCCCAGTCCTGGGCCAGCAGCAGGACGTAGCCGGCGAGGATCGTGACGCCGTTGACCAGCAGGAAGGTCAGGGGGAAGGCCAGGAACATGCGGACCAGCATCAGGTCCGTCGTCCCGCGCGAGAGCAGCTGGCCGGACGCCCAGCGGTCGTGGAAGGCGATCGGCAGGCGCTGGAGCCTGCCGAACAGGTCGGCGCGCATCCGGGCCTCCACGGAGGACAGCGGACGCGCCACCAGCCAGCGGCGGTAGCCGAACAGGACGGCCTCGGTGATCCCGAGGAGCAGGAGGTACAGCGCCCCCAGCCACACGCCCCCGGGGTCCCGGTCCGCGACGGGGCCGTCCACCAGCCACTTCAGGACGAGCGGGATGACCAGCGACAGACAGGAGGCGACGATCGCGACGGCCGCGGCCGTGAACAGCCGGGCCCGCACGGGCCGCACGTACGGCCAGAGGCGGAGCAGGACGCGAACGGTCGAGCGGTCGGGGCGCGGGGGGATCGGTTTCTCGGGCATCAGGTCCGACCCTACGGTTCACCCCTGTCACCGCTCACCCGGTTTTCGGTCGTACCCCGGCATCCACCGATCGGATGATGCCGGTTCGAGCGCGATGGCCGATGGGCGGGAGGACGCCCGCTCGGCAGTCTGGGGGACATGACAGCGATCGAGGTGCGGGGACTGCACAAGACGTACGGCGGCCGGAAGGTCGTCGACGGGGTTTCGTTCGAGGTCGGCGAGGGGGAGATCTTCGGGATCCTCGGCCCCAACGGCGCCGGCAAGACCACCACGGTGGAGTGCGTCGAGGGACTGCGGACCCCCGACGCGGGGACGGTGCGGGTGTGCGGGTACGACCCCCGCACCCGGCGCGACGAGCTCACCCGGGTGCTCGGGGTACAGCTCCAGGAGAGCGACCTCCAGGCCAAGCTGACCGTCCGCGAGGCGCTCGACCTGTACGCCTCCTTCTACGAGCGCCCCGCCGACCGGCAGGAGCTCGCCGGGCGGCTCGGGCTGCTCCCGCACCTGCGGACCCGGTTCGGGAAGCTGTCCGGGGGACAGAAGCAGCGGCTGTTCATCGCCCTCGCGCTCCTCGGCGGCCCCCGGGTCGTCGTCCTCGACGAACTCACCACCGGTCTCGACCCGCGGGCCCGCCGCGACGTCTGGGCGCTCGTGGAGTCGCTCCGGGACTCCGGGGTGACCGTGCTGCTCGTCACGCACTTCATGGAGGAGGCCCAGCGGCTCTGCGACCGGATCGCCGTCCTCGACCACGGGCGGATCGCCGCGCTCGACACCCCGGAGGGACTCATCGGGCGGACCTCCGCCGCCAAGGAGATCTCCTTCGACGCGGACACCCCGATCGCCCCGGAGGTACTGCGCGCCCTGCCCGGCGCGGTGTCCGTCGCGACGGCGGACGGCCGGACGGTCGTCGCCGGCACCGAGGAGACCGTCGCCTCCTTCGTCTCCCTCCTCGCCCGCGAGGGCGTCATGGCCGGCCAGCTCCGGGTCGCCGACGCCACCCTCGACGACGCCTACCTCGACCTGACGGGAACCGACCGATGAGCACCTCCAGCCCCGCCGTGACCGTCCTGCGCACCGAGATCCGGCTCTTCGGCCGGGAACCCGCCGCCCTGTTCTGGGTGATGGTCTCGCCCACGGTGCTGCTCGTGATCCTCGGCCTGATCCCCTCCTTCCGGGAGGCGTCCGAGGACCTCGGGGGACGCCGCGTCATCGACGTGTACGTGCCCGTGTCCGTGCTCTTCGCCCTGATCATGTCCGGGCTCCAGGCCATGCCCCCGGTCCTCGCCGCCTACCGCGAACGCGGCATCCTCCGCCGGATGTCCACCACACCCGTCCGGCCCGCGACGCTGCTCACCGCCCAGCTCGTGCTGCACGGCGCCGCCGCGCTCGTCTCCTCGCTCCTCGCGATCACGGTGGGGCGGCTCGCCTTCGGCGTCGCCCTCCCGGAGAACCTCGCGGGATACGCGCTCGCCCTGCTGCTCGCCGTCGCCGGCGCCCTGGCCCTCGGCGCGGCCGTGTGCGCGGTGTCCCGGACCCAGAAGATCGCCACCGCCGTCGGCTCGGCCGTCTTCTTCCCCTCCATGTTCACGGCCGGCGTCTGGGTCCCCGTCCAGTCCATGCCCGATACGCTGCAGCGGATCGTCGGGTTCACCCCGCTCGGCGCCGCGTCCGAGGCCCTCGACGCGGCCGCCTCGGGCGGCTGGCCCGCCGGCGCCGCGCTCGGGGCGATGGCCCTGTGGACGGCCGTGCTGACCGGTGCCGCGGTCCGCTGGTTCCGCTGGGAGTAGAGAGGGGGTGGCGGGATGCCCGCCACCATCGAGGAACGCTGGCGGCAGTTCTTCCGCTGGGGACCGTACGGACTGCTCGGCGTCGCCACCGTGATCGCCGTGGGGTCGGCGGACCTGTTCATGGACCGTACGGAGCGGGTGACGGCCGCCGCGCTGGTCGGGGCGGCGCTCCTCCTCCAGGTGCTGTGGCACGTGCGGTGCGCGCGGATCGTCGCGGCCCACGGGTGGGACGACGGCACCCCCGGGGCCGCGCTCGCGCTCGTGCCGGGCGCTCCCGGGCCCGCCTCCGTCGCCCACTTCGCCGTCCGCACCGGGATCGCGTTCGCCCTCACCTGGCTCAACCCGTTCTTCGCGGTCTACGCCTGCGTCGGCTACTTCGACGCCGTCCAGCTGCTGCCCCGCCGGCTCTCCCACGCCGGGATCCTCGTCACCGCCGTCACCATGGCTGGCTCCCAGTCCGGCGGCCTGCCGCCCACCTCCCTCGTCCAGTGGCTCGCCTTCGGCGGCCTCCTCGGCCTCAACGCCGTCCTCTCCCTCGGCTTCTCCCACCTCGCCGAGAAGGACGCCGAGAAGGCCGCCGAGCGGGCCGCCACCATCGCCGAACTCGGCCGCGCCAACACCCGCCTCGAACAGGCCCTCGCCGAGAACTCCACCCTCCAGGCCCAGCTCCTCCTCCAGGCCCGCGAGGCGGGGGTCGCCGACGAGCGGCGCCGCCTCGCCGCCGAGATCCACGACACCATCGCCCAGGGCCTCACCGGGATCGTCACCCAGCTCCAGGCGGCCTCCGCCGCACCCGGTCCGGAGCGCGCCGAGGCGCACCTGCGCCGGGCCGCCGACCTCGCCCGGCACAGCCTCGGCGAGGCCCGCCGCTCCGTGCGGAACCTCGGCCCGGTCGCCCTGGAACACGACGAACTCCCCGAGGCCCTCCGCAAGACGGTCGCCGACTGGGCCGAACGCACCGGCGTCGACGCCCGGTTCACCGTGACCGGCACCGAGGCGCCGCTGCACGACGAGGTCGCCGCGACCCTGCTGCGCATCGCGCAGGAGGCCCTGTCCAACGCCGCCCGCCACTCGGGGGCCGCCCGGGCCGGGGTCACCCTCTCCTACATGGGCGACGAGATCACCCTGGACGTACGGGACGACGGCCGCGGCTTCGACCCGCTCGCCCGCCGCGAACGCCCGGGCGACAGCGGCGGGTTCGGCCTCGACGGCATGCGGGCCCGCGCCGAACGCCTCGCCGGCACGGTCGCCGTGGAGACCGCGCCCGGCGAGGGCACGGCGGTCTCCGCTCGCGTACCGTTGGGCGGGCCATGACTGACATCACGCTCCTGATCGTCGACGACCACCCCGTCGTACGGGACGGCCTGCGCGGCATGTTCGCCGCCGAGGGCTCCGGCTTCCGCGTCCTCGGCGAGGCCCCCGACGGTGTCCGGGGCGTCGAACTCGCCCTGGAACTCGACCCCGACGTCGTCCTCATGGACCTGCGCATGCCCGGCGGCGGCGGAGTGGACGCGATCGCCGAGCTCGGCCGGCGCGGCGCCCGGTCCCGGGTCCTCGTCCTCACCACGTACGACACGGACACCGACACCCTCCCGGCGATCGAGGCCGGCGCCACCGGCTACCTCCTGAAGGACGCGCCCCGCGAGGAGCTGTTCGCGGCGGTGCGGGCCGCCGCCGAGGGCCGCACGGTCCTCTCCCCGGCCGTCGCCTCCCGCCTCGTCACCGCCGTCCGCGCGCCGGCCCCGGCCGACACCGCGCTCTCCGCCCGGGAGGGCGAGATCCTCGCCCTCGTCGCGAAGGGCACGGCGAACCGGGCGATCGCGGCGGAGCTGTTCATCAGCGAGGCGACGGTGAAGACGCACCTCACCCACATCTACGCCAAGCTCGGCGTCAACGACCGCGCGTCGGCGGTCGCCACGGCCTACGACCGCCGCATCCTGGGCGGCCCCTGAACCAGCACGACACCCGCGCCCACGCCCGTGTGGCGCCTCGGGCCGCTGCCCGTGTGGGCAATCGTCCCGCTGGGGCGGGACGGGTGGGCACACGGGACGGCGCCCTCTAGCGGCGCCTCCGCGTTCCGCGCCTAGACCCGCACCACCGGGGCGGCGCACCTGTCGGTGCGGGTCAGGGCGCGGAAGCCTAGGCCCGGCACGGGGCGCCGTCCGTTGTGCCCACCCTCCCCCAAGC
>NZ_JBHWFF010000045.1:0-34705 GCF_042733785.1 Streptomyces sp. NPDC059695
GGTCGGACGAACTCCCACTCGGCATCGGACAGTTCATGGCGACGTATCACGACACCATGATCCACCAGCGGTGATCATTTGAAGACACTGCCTAGCCCGTTGACGTGCCGGAAGATCCCGGCCGGGTGGAGCCCGGTGGGCGTGGTGTCCGTCAGCCGTACGGGCGCGGGCGCGGCGCCCGGGGAGGGCAGGGCGGCGCCGAGGACGAGCGGGGTTCGCATGGCCGCGACGCCAGGGCCGCACCCGCGGCCCCGCCTGTCGTACGGGGCTATTCGGCGGGCAGCGGCGGCAGCGGGAGCGGCAGCGCGGGCAGCCCGTCGAGGCTGCTGGCGATGTGCTCCTTGCGCTCGCAGTACGCGTTGAACTCGTCGTCCGTCTTCCGGTTGAAGTACTCGGCGTGCAGCGCCCGGTCCTCCCGGTACTCCATCAGCGGCACCGCGAACCCGCAGGCGTCGCTGACCCTGCGCGCGTGCACGAGGACGATCGCCCGCGCGCTGCCCTGACCCTCGACGGCCTCGGCGGGGAACCGCGCGAAGAGCTCGCTCCACCGCGGATCGTCCCGCAGCACGGCCTCGCCGGTCCCGTGCACCCGGACGACGGTCGGCGGTCCGGAGAAGGCCGTCCACATGAGCGTGATCCGGCCGTTCCCCGGCTCCCGCAGATGCGCGATCGTCTCGGCGCTGCTGCCGCCGAAGTCGACGTACGCGAGGGTCAGTTCGTCCAGGACGACGAGCGTTCCCCGGCGCCCCTTGGGGGAGAGGTTGACGTGCCCGTCGCCGGAGAGGGGAGCGGTGGCGGCGAAGAACACCGGCTGCTCCTCGATGAAGGCCCGCAGCCGCCCGTCGATGTGTTCATACGTTTTGCCCATGACCCGCATTCTCCCCGCGCCGCGCTCCAGGGGGGACACCCGTCTCAGGTGCCGGTCCTCCGGTGAAGGTCGAGCCCGGAGGGGGCATCGCGTTGACAAAACATACGGTCGATTGCATAGTTATGCCTACCGGAGAGGCGTGCCATCGCCGCCCGGCGCGACCTGGCGTGACCCGCACGCGTTGAACAGGCCGTCTCCCCGGTCCCGGCCCGGGCCGGGAGGCGGCGGTACACCCACTCTCCTGAGGAGCAGCAGTGAGCAGCAACAACGGTGACGTCCGGCTCTGGGGCGGACGGTTCGCCGACGGCCCCGCCGAGGCCCTGGCGAAGCTCTCCGCCTCGGTCCACTTCGACTGGCGTCTCGCGCCGTACGACATCGCCGGATCCCGTGCCCACGCGCGCGTGCTGCACAAGGCCGGTCTGCTCACCGAGGACGAGCTGACCCGCATGCTCGCCGGTCTCGACCGGCTGGAGGCGGACGTCGCCGACGGCTCCTTCGTCGGCACCATCGCCGACGAGGACGTCCACACTGCCCTGGAGCGGGGCCTCCTGGAGCGCCTCGGCCCGGACCTCGGCGGCAAGCTGCGCGCCGGCCGCTCCCGGAATGACCAGGTCGCGACCCTGTTCCGGATGTACCTGCGGGACCACGCCCGGATCATCGGCGGCCTCGTCGCCGACCTCCAGGACGCCCTCGTCGGCCTCGCCGAGGCCCACCCGGACGTCGCGATGCCCGGCCGTACGCACCTCCAGCACGCCCAGCCGGTGCTCTTCGCCCACCACGTCCTCGCCCACGCCCAGTCCCTCTCCCGGGACGCCGAGCGGCTGCGGCAGTGGGACACCCGGACCGCGGTCTCCCCGTACGGCTCCGGCGCCCTGGCGGGCTCCTCCCTCGGGCTCGACCCGGAGGCGGTCGCGAAGGACCTCGGATTCGAGCGGGGCTCGGCCGGCAACTCGATCGACGGCACGGCCTCCCGCGACTTCGTCGCCGAGTTCGCCTTCATCACGGCGATGATCGGCGTCAACCTCTCGCGGATCGCCGAGGAGATCATCATCTGGAACACGAAGGAGTTCTCCTTCGTGACCCTGCACGACGCCTTCTCGACCGGCTCCTCGATCATGCCGCAGAAGAAGAACCCCGACATCGCGGAGCTGGCGCGCGGCAAGTCCGGCCGCCTGATCGGCAACCTCTCCGGTCTGATGGCCACCCTGAAGGCCCTCCCGCTCGCCTACAACCGGGACCTCCAGGAGGACAAGGAACCGGTCTTCGACTCCTGCGACCAGCTGGAGGTCCTGCTGCCCGCCTTCACCGGCATGATGGCGACGCTCACGGTCCACCGGGAGCGCATGGAGGAGCTGGCCCCGGCCGGCTTCTCGCTCGCCACCGACATCGCCGAGTGGCTGGTCAAGCAGGGCGTCCCGTTCCGGGTGGCGCACGAGGTGGCCGGCGAGTGCGTGAAGGTCGCCGAGTCCGAGGGCAAGGAGCTGGACGAGCTCACGGACGAGCAGTTCGCCAAGATCTCCGAGCACCTCACCCCCGAGGTCCGTACCGTCCTCAACGTCCCGGGCGCCCTCGCCTCCCGCGACGGCCGCGGCGGCACCGCCCCTTCGGCGGTCGCCACCCAGCTGATCGAGGTCAAGGCGGACCTGGTGATCCAGCACGCCTGGGCCGAGGCCAAGAAGTAGCGTCCCGTCCCGTCACAGCGCCGCCGCCCACTCCGCGAGCGCGTCGAAGTCCGGCCGGATCAGTCCGATCCGGGGATCGATGTGCAGCAACAGGGCGGCGGCGAGGTGTTTCTGCTCCACGTACTCGTGGTCGTACGGCGTGATGTCGTCGTCCACCCAGGCGAACGGCCGCCCCGCCGCGTACTCCAGGATGTACTGGGTCTTCCAGAACGTCCCGCGCGGGGCGGCCCCGTGCATGGTCGGCCAGTCGACGAAGGGCAGCTCGGGGAGCCCGAGGTGCGGCCCGATCCAGTCGTTGGCCTCGTTCTTCCAGGTCGTCGCCCACACCAGCTCGTACGCCCCGGCCAGGGCGCGCAGCTCCGCGCCGTGATCCGGATTGAGCCACACGCGGAGCGGCTTCGTGTCGAACCAGCCGCCCGGCCGCATCCGGTGCGTCGTGTACCCCTCCGGGCGCCTCTCGCGTTGCGCCGCGTACGGATTCAGTGGACCGTCGACATCGATCAGCAGGAGTGGCTTGGCCATCGTCACAGCATTCCGTCCCCGCCCATGGTGAGGCGTTGATTTATCGAATGAGACATTGATGTCTCATTGGGTGTATGGTTGTCTCATGTCAGTCGATCGCACCCAGGTGCTCCATGCCGCCGCCGCCCTGCTCACCCGCAAGGCGACCGCCACCATGGACGAGGTCGCCCGGGCCGCCGGGATCGGCCGGGCCACGCTGCACCGGCACTTCGCCGGGCGGGACGCCCTGGTACGGGCGCTCGAAGAGCTCGGGATCCAGGAGCTGGAGGCGGCCCACGACCGGGCCCGCACCGCGGAAGGCCCCGCCGACGAGGCCGTACGACGCCTCGTCGCCGAAGTCGAGGACGCCGCACCGCTGCTCTCGTTCCTCGTCACCGAGAACCAGCTCTTCGAGGGCGACCAGCAGAACGACGGCTGGGAACGCCTCGACGCCCGGGTCTCCGCGCTCTTCCGGCGCGGCCAGGAAGAGGGCGCCTTCCGCATCGACATGACCCCCGCCTGGCTCACCGAGGCCTTCTACGGGCTCATCGGTTCCGGCGCCTGGGCCGTGCAGGACGGCCGGGTCGCCGCCAAGGACTTCCAGTACATGATCGTCGAGCTGCTGCTCGGCGGAGCGCGCAGGAGCGTGGAGAAGTGATCACCAGCACGATCAAGACCGAGAGCCATATCGGGGGCGCGCACCGCCCCGGCCGGTGGCTCGCCCTCTCCGTGCTCGTCCTGGCCGTCCTCCTCGTGGCGGTCGACGCCACGGTGCTGGGCCTGGCCACCCCGTTCCTCTCCGAGGACCTCGAGCCCACGGGCAACCAGCTGCTCTGGATCGGCGACGTCTACTCGTTCGTCATCGCCGGACTCCTGGTCTCCATGGGCAGCCTCGGCGACCGCATCGGCCGCAAGAAGCTCCTGCTGATCGGCGCCACGGCCTTCGGGGCCGTCTCGGTCCTGAACGCCTACGCGACCAGCCCCGAGATGATGATCGTCGCCCGCGCCCTCCTCGGCGTCGCCGGCGCGACCCTGATGCCGTCGACCCTGGCCCTCATCCGGAACCTCTTCCACGACCCCCGCGAGCGCAGCCTCGCCATCGGGATCTGGGGCGCCATGGCCTCGGCCGGCGCCGCCGTCGGGCCGGTCGTCGGAGGGTTCCTCCTGGAGCACTTCTGGTGGGGCTCGGTCTTCCTGATCAACCTGCCCGTCATGGCCGTCCTGGTCCTCGTCGGCCTCAAGCTGATCCCCGAGTCGAAGAACCCGAACCCCGGTCCCTGGGACGTGCCCAGCGTGGCCCTGTCCCTCGTCGGCGTGATCGGAATCGTGTACGCCGTCAAGGAACTGGCCTCCCACGGCCTCTCCCTCGACGCCGGCGTCGCCGCGCTGCTCGGTGTGGCCGCCCTGACCTGGTTCGTCCGCAGGCAGCTGACCCTGCCCGCGCCGCTGCTGGACATGCGGCTCTTCCGCCACCGCGGATTCTCCGGGGCCGTCGCCGCCGACCTGCTGACCATCCTCGGCCTCTCCGGCCTGGTGTTCTTCCTGTCCCAGTTCTTCCAGCTGGTCCAGGGCCGTCAGCCGCTGGAGGCCGGACTCGCCGAACTCCCCGCCGCGATCGGCGCGGTGACGGCCGGTCTGGTCGCCGGTGTCGTGGCCCGCCGCTTCTCCGTGCGGTCCGTGGTGGCCGGCGGTCTCGCAGCGGTCGGTCTCGCGCTCGCCGTCCTGACGACGCTCGACCAGCACACCGGCTACCCGCTGCTCGGCGCGGCCCTCCTCGTCGTCGGCGTGGGCGCGGGCTTCTCCTTCACCGTGACCGCGGACGTGATCCTCTCCAGCGTCCCGAAGGAGCAGGCCGGTTCCGCCTCGGCGGTCTCCGAGACCGCGTACGAGCTCGGCGCCGCCCTCGGCATCGCCATCCTCGGCTCGATCGTGACCGGGATCTACCGGGGCTTCGCCACCCCGGCCGGTGTCCCCTCGGACGTCGCGTCGGCCGCCCACGAGTCGCTCGGCGGCGCGGTCGAGGCGTCCGGCTCCCTCGCCCCCGAGACGGCGACCGCCCTGGTGTCCTCCGCCCAGGATGCCTTCGTCGACGGCCTGCGGATCGCGGCAGGCGTCGGCGCGGCGGTCCTCCTCGCGACGGCGGTCGCGGCCTGGTTCCTGCTGAGGGGCCAGAAGCTGGAGGACGGCGTCGAGCACTGACGCACCCCCGGAGACGGCAGTGCCCCGTACGGCCGAAAGGCGTACGGGGCACTGCCGTGTCCGGCGAACGGGGTTACGCGGCCTTCGCCTTCGTGGCGTACATGTCCACGTACTCCTGACCGGACAGACGCATCACCTCGGCCATCACCGAGTCCGTCACCGCCCGGAGCACGTACCGGTCGCGGTCCATCCCGTCGTACCGCGAGAACTCCATCGCCTCGCCGAAGCGGACCGTCACCTTGCCCGGGCGCGGGAAGCCCGCACCGCCCGGCTGGATCTTGTCCGTGCCGATCATCGCGAACGGGATCACCGGCGCGCCCGTCATCAGGGTGAGCCGCGCGATGCCCGTACGGCCCCGGTACAGCCGGCCGTCGGGGGAGCGGGTGCCCTCGGGGTAGATCGAGAAGATCTTGCCCTCCTCCAGCACGCGACGGCCCGTCATCAGCGCCGCCACACCACCGCGGCCGCCGTCCCGGTCCACCGGGATCATGCCGACGCTGGTGAAGAACCAGGCCATCGCCCGGCCCTTGACGCCCTTGCCCGTCACGTACTCGTCCTTGCCGATGAAGTAGACCGGACGGTCCAGGCAGATCGGCATGATCATCGAGTCGATGAAGGTCAGGTGGTTGCCCGCGAGGATCACGGGACCCGTCCCCGGAATGTTCTCGGCGCCCTCCACGCGGGGGCGGAACATCAGGCGCATGACCGGCCCGAGCACTGCCTTGATGATCGCGAGACGGGACAACGGTTCCTCCGGTGGGAAGCGGGTCGGTCGAGCCTGTCGGACCGACGGCTGCAGCTGGCGACGATACTCGCGGGTCACCCTCACGCGCACATCGGGTTCACCGAGTGGATACGCAGTGTTGACGCGTGTTTCCGCCATGTTCCGCCGAGGTCCGCCGCCCGTAGGGGCCGGCTGCATAGCGTCGGGGACACCAGTTGGCAGGTGCGGGACATCACACCGCGGCTCACACAGGAGGATCCCCCATGACCCAGGGCGAACGCCGGATCCCGGCACGGCGCACGGTTCTCGGAGCGGCGGGCGCCACCGTCCTCGGCGCCTCCACGGCCCTCGCCGGCGGCGCCGGCACCGCCCAGGCCGCCGCGGCGGACCGGGGCGAGGACCGCACGTCCGGCCACGGCCGCGGCTACCGCTCGCTGCCCGTCCCCACCGTCATCGGCCACCGGGGCGCCAGCGGCTACCGGCCCGAGCACACCCTCGGCTCCTACCGGCACGCCCTCGACCTCGGCGCCCACGTCGTCGAGCAGGACCTCGTCCCCACCCGGGACGGCCACCTCGTCTGCCGCCACGAGAACGACATCAGCGGCACCACGGACGTCGCCGACCACCCCGAGTTCGCCACCCGCAGGACCACCAGGACCGTCGACGGCGTCGCGCTCACCGGCTGGTTCACCGAGGACTTCACGCTCGCCGAGCTCAAGACCCTGCGGGCCAAGGAGCGCATCCCCGCCACCCGCCAGGAGAACACCCTCTACGACGGCCGCTGGACCGTCCCCACCTTCGAGGAGGTGCTGCGCTGGGCAGAGGACGAGGGCCGCCGCCGGGGCCGCGAGATCTGGCTCCACGTCGAGACCAAGCACCCCAGCCACTTCCGCTCCCTCGGCCTCGGCCTGGAGGAGCGGCTCGCGAAGCTGCTCCGCCGGTACGGACGCCACCGCGCGAACTCCCCGGTCTTCCTCCAGTCCTTCGAGCCCAGCAGCATCCAGCGCCTGGCCGAGCTGGTCGACGCGCCCGGCGTCGTCCTGCTCTCGGCCGCGGGCAGCCGCCCCTGGGACTTCGTCCAGGCCGGGGACCCGCGCACCGTCGCCGACCTGGTCACCCCCGAGGGCCTGCGCTGGATCGCCTCCTACGCGCAGGGCATCGGCCCCACGCTCGACCTCGTCATCCCGAAGGACGCGAGCGGCCGGCTCACCACCCCGACCACCCTCGTCCGCGACGCGCACGCCGAGGGGCTGATCCTCCACCCGTACACGCACCGCAACGAGAACACCTTCCTGCCCGCCGAGTACCGCAGGGGCACGGACCCGACCGCGTACGGGGACGCCTTCGGGTCGCTCAAGCGGTACCTGGAGACGGGGATCGACGGCATCTTCGCCGACAACCCGGACACGGCGCTGCTCGCCGCCGCGGACCTGGCGGGCCGCGACTGACCGGACCGGACCCCGGCGAGGGGGCCGTTCGGGCGGACCGCCGGCCCGTGCGCCCCCCTCCCGGGTGGTTTACGCCCCGCACCGCAACCGCGGCCGCGCACCCCGGCATGGTGCCGGTCATGACCATCCCCGAGACCGCCCCCGCCCCGCAGGCCCGGGCCGGGGCGACCGCCCCCGGCCTCCTCGCCGCCCTCGCCCCGCTGCTCTCCGCCGAGTCCGACGCCGAGGCCCCGGCCGCCGGCGTCGACCCCGGCGACCTCGAACAGGCCGTCTGGCTGCGCCTCCTGGAGCAGCTCCAGGAGACCGGAGCCGCCCCGGAACGCCCCGCCGAGTGGCTGCGCCGGGCCGTCCGCGCGGAGGCGCGCCGGGCCCGCAGGACCCATGACCGGGAACGCCCCTACCGGGACGAACCCTCCGAGGAGCCGGACGGCGCCGAGCCCCAGGGCTCCCCGGAGCACTCGCTGCTGGCCGCCGAAGGCCGCCGCAGCCTGCGCGCCGCCGTCACCAGGACACCCGGCCGCTGCCCGAAGGTGCTCACCGCGATGCTCGACCCGGAAGACCCCACATACCGAGAAATCGCAGGAGAGTTGGGTATCTCACAGGGCAGTCTGGGGCCGATGCGTTCCCGTTGCCTGGGATGCCTGCGCAGAATGCTGGCGGCAGAGGTTCCCGCCCCGGGTCGACGGGGAAGGGTGCGGTAAACCGATGATCGACCAGATGAGCGGGAGGCGTGCACACATGGGTCTGAGTGTGACCATCTCAGCGGCGGACGCGCAGGACGCGGAGCACATCCTGAAGCTGCAGTACCTCTGCTACCAGAGCGAGGCGGAGCTCTACGGGGACTGGTCCATCGAACCGCTCACCCAGTCGCTCGACGCCCTGCGCGCCGAACTGGACGAGGGCCACGGGCTCGTGGCCCGGCTCGGCGACGAGGTCGTCGCCTCCGTGCGGGCCCGCCTCGACGAGGACGGCACGGTGCGGATCGCCAAGCTGATCGTCCACCCGCGCATGCGGCGGCACGGCCTCGGCGGACGGCTCCTCGACGGCATCGAGCGCCACTTCGCGGCCGCCACCGCCCCCGCGACGGCGTCCGCCAAGCGCTTCCAGCTCTTCACCGGCCACCGCAGCGAGGGCAACCTGCGCCTGTACCGCAGCAAGGGCTACGCGCAGGTGAGCACCCGGGAACTCGGCCCGAGGCTCACCCTGGTGACCCTGGAGAAGGCCGCCTAGTAGTGCTTCGTTACGTCGCGTGATCTCGCCTGGTGGTGGGCATCTTCCGGTCATGAGGCTTGGGGAGGTGGAACGGCTCCGCGGTGAGTTGTCGGAGTTCGTTGCCGATGTGTTCGCCTCGCTTCCGCGGCGGGATCAGCGGCGATGGGGCGGGTGTTATCTGCGGGGTCTGATGCTGGACGGGCGGCGGAAGTCGATCCAGCCGATGGCCGAGCGGCTGCCGGACGGCAACATGCAGGCCCTGCAGCAGTTCGTGAACCAGTCACCATGGGATCCGCTGCCGGTGCGGCGCCGGATCGCCGAGCGGTTAAGCCGGGCGATCAGCCCGGAGGCGTGGGTGATCGACGACGTGTCGTTCCCCAAGTGCGGCGCCGCTTCGATCGGGGTGGCCCGGCAGTACTGCGGAGCGCTCGGGAAACGGGCGAACTGCCAGGTCGCGGTCAGTGTCCACGCCGCCACCGACACCGGCTCGTGCCCGCTGAACTGGCAGTTGTATCTGCCGCGGGAATGGACAGACGAGCCGGCCCGCTGCCACCGGGCCGGAGTACCGGACGAAGCCGTTGCCCATCAGGAGAAGTGGCGCCTGGCACTGGGCATGCTCGACACGATCACCGGCTGGGAACTGAAGGCGCCGGTGGTAATTGCCGACGCGGGATACGGCATCAGCACCCCGTTCCGGACCGGCCTGGAGGAACGCGGACTGTCCTAGGTCCTCGCGCTGACCGGCAAGGAAGTCGCTCATGCCGAAGAGGCCGAGCCGCACCGGCCCGCCTATGGAGGGCTCGGGCCACCGACACTGCCCCGCTATCGCACCCCGCCCCGAGCCGTCAGTGCCCTCGCGGCGGAAGCCGGCCCGGAACAGTTCACCGAGGTCACCTGGCGACAGGGCAGTAAAGGCCCGATGACCTCGCGGTTCACTGTCCTGACCATCCGGCCCGCGGGCAAGCAGTCCCTGGCCGCGGCCCAGACCGCGGGCGGCGGCCGCAACCTGTGGGACGGTGTCCTGCCTGCCCGAACCCTCCTGGTCGAGTGGCCGCACGGCCAGGACACCCCGACGGGCTACTGGATATCGAACCTGCCCGCCACCACCCCGGTCGCCGACCTGGTGAGGTGGGCGAAGATGCGCTGGCGGATCGAGCACGACTACCGCGAGCTCAAGCACGGCCTCGGTCTTGACCACTTCGAAGGCCGCACCTGGCGCGGCTGGCATCATCACGTCACCCTCGTCACCGCCGCCCAGGCCTTCCTCACCCTGCGGCGCCTCGACCCAAAAGCCCCCACGCCGGCCTGACCCTCTACCAGGTCCTCGACACCCTCCAGGACCTGCTGCAGTGCTGGACCGGCACCTGCACCACCTGCGGCCGACGCCTGCCCCGCAACAGAACCAGACGAAGAACCTAACGAAGCACTACTAGGACTTGTCCGGCCGATCATGTGACCGCTTCATGTCCGGGTCGTTGCTGTGGACATGGGGCGGGGTGATCTGAGTGATGCCGAGTGGGAGCGGCTGCGGCCGTTCCTGCCGGTTAGTAACAGGCGTTGTGGCAGGTGGCGGGATCACCGGCAGGTGATCGACGGGATTCTGCACAGGGTTCGGACCGGGGTGCAGTGGCGTGACCTTCCGGAACGGTTTGGGCCGTGGAAGACGGTCTACGAACGGCACCGGCCGTGGTCGGCGGACGGGACGTGGGAGCGTCTGCTCCAGCAGGTCCAGGCCGCGGCGGATGCGGCGGGTGAGATCGACTGGGACGTGTCGGTCGACTCCACTATCGTGCGGGCGCATCAGCACGCGGCAGGCGCCCGCGTCGACCCACCGCCGGCCCCCGCCTCCCAGGGGGCGGAAGTCCCAGAACACCAGGACGAAACGCCGGGGCAAAGCCTGCACGCCCGCCTGGTGGAGGTGGTGCGGGAGGTGAGGGCCTTGGCCGCTCGCGCGGCGGCTCCACTACAAAAATTCACCTGAGCGCGGACGGCCGCTGCCGCCCACTTTCCTTGATCGTCACACCCGGCCAGCGGGCGGACTGCACGCAAGTTCAAACCGGTGCTGGAGAAGATCCGCGTCCCGAGGTCCGGTCCGGGCAGGCCCCATAAGAAGCCGGACAGCGGCGCTGCCGACAAGGCATACAGCAACGGACCGTGCCGCGAGTACCTGCGACACCGGGGCATCCGGCACACGATCCCGGAGAAGACCGACAGTCAGGCCGCCCGCCTGCGCAAAGGCTCACACGGCGGGAGGCCACCTGGCTTCGATGAGGAGCGGTACAAGAAAAGAAACACCGTCGAACGGGCTATCAACCGGTTGAAGCAGCACCGGGCGGTAGCCACCCGCTACGACAAGCGTCATTACGTCTACCTCGGCACCGCCACTGCGGCAGCTCTCACGATCTGGCTCCGCATATGATCAACGGGAATGCTCCGCGTCACTGATCCGGCAACGTTCCGCGCTGCCGTGGTCGAGGGTCTGCACCTCACAACAGCGATCGAACCGCCGCTATGCGGCGCGGAGAACGGGATCAATCTCTGCCAGGCTCTCGTGCAGCCGACGGGCCCCCTGGGCAACACGATCGTCGGTGTCGCCCGACATCTCGTCGCAGATCCGTAGCGCCTCGTCCAGGTCGTCCGAGAAGATGCTGAAGACATCGACGATCGCGGTGTGGATGTAATCGGCGTGGTTGTCGTTGGCGACTGCCAGTGCGGACGCGACTATCGTCAGTCCGACCCTGTCCTTTCGCCGAAGCAAGCCCTCCGCGGTCCGCCGGGTGACGAAGGTGTCACCACGGTCGAGCACAAGGCCCAGCAGTAGCTCTACGGCCTCCGGCATCTCGGCGAACCCTGCCAGGCTGTGACCGGCATCCGCCCGGTCACGCCAGTCATCGCTTCGCCCGAGTTCGCCAAGCGTCACGACCACCGCACGCCGCAGGTCACTGTCCACGGATTCGCCCGCCCCTTCCCACGATTCCGGTCAAAATAACACCGCGGCGCCTTACCGGATGATCGCCAGGACAGGTCCTAGGCGGCCTTGGCCGCCTTCCGCAGCCACCAGATGCCGGTCAGCGGCAGCAGGACCGGGATGAAGACGTAGCCGTAGCCGAAGTCCGACCAGACCGTCGCGTCCGGGAAGGCGGACGGCTCCAGCAGCGTCCAGGTCCCCACGACCAGCACGCCCGCGAGCTCGGCGGCGCAGCACACCAGCGCCGCCCTGCGGGCCTTCTCCCCGCCCCGCACCAGCGTGTACGTGATGAAGACGTAGACGACCGCCGCCACCGCCGACAGGCTGTACGCGAGCGGCGCGCGGTCGAACTCGGTGGCGATCTGGTAGATCGAGCGGGAGACCGCACCGACCGACATCACGCCGTACAGCCAGACGAGCAGCATGCCCGGGCCCGTGACGAGCCGGGCCTTTCCCTGGGTCTCGGTCGCGGTCATGGTCAGCCCACCGTCCAGATGTCGTAGAGACGCACTTCGAGCACGGCCAGGACGACCGCGCCGGCCGCCACCGTCGCCGAACCCCACCGGCTCCGCTCCGCGAGCGACATGAATCCGGCGATGGGCACCGCGCACAGCGCGCCGAGCAGATAGGCGACGAAGATCGTCGTGCCCTCCTCGGCCTTCTCGCCGCGCGCCAGCTGCACGATGCCGACGATCAGCTGGACCAGGACCAGGAAGGTCACCACGGCCATGCCGATGAAGTGCCAGTCCTTGGTCGACTGGTCACGGAAGGCGGCGAAGCCGCACCAGGCGGCGAGGGCGAGCGCGGCCACGGAGACCGCGACCGTCAGGGCGTCAAGCATGCGCCCGAGGGTATTACGGGCCGAATGGCCCGATGCGCTCGCCCCCCGGCTCGCCGGGGGAGGATCCGGGGGGCGCCCACCGCGTGGCCTTGGCCACATCCTGGCCCCCGTCACGGTCCCCGCCGGGTCCGCGCCCCGGGGCGCTTCCCTCCAGGCCACGCGGGGAAAGAGGGTCCGGCGGGCGCCGCCGTCGCGTCCGCATGGCGTCTCAACGGCGTCCGCTATTCGGACACTCCCCTTCCCTTCGCAGCTGCGCATGTTTTACTTGCAGACATGACCACGACGAGCAGCCGCACCCTTGCGACCGAGGCGAACACGACGCCCGGTGCTCGTTGTATGTGTCGAATGTGCGCCATCTGAGGGCCCCCGTTCGAGCCTCGCGCCCCGAAGCGAGACCCCGACGGCCGAGCCGATCCGCCCGCCACCCGGCGCCGGACCGTGCCTGCCCCGCGCACCGCTGCCGCCCGGCCACCAGCCGGAGCAGCCTCCACCGTGCGCCTGACTGTCCGAATGACGAATGCCCCGTGCACGACGGACCCCGCGTCGCGCACTCGACAGTGACGGAAACCCCTGTGATCACCACTTCGGGCCTGACCAAGGTCTACGAGTCGCGCGGCCGGCAGGTCACCGCTCTGGACGGCGTCGACCTCCACGTCCGCGAGGGCGAGGTGTTCGGCGTGATCGGCCAGAGCGGCGCCGGAAAATCCTCGCTCATCCGCTGCGTCAACCTCCTGGAGCGCCCCACCTCCGGCACGGTGACCGTCGACGGCGTCGACCTCACCGCCCTCGCCGGCAGGAGCCGCCGCGCAGGGAAGGACCTGCGCCGGGCGCGCAGCAGCATCGGCATGGTCTTCCAGCACTTCAACCTGCTGTCCTCCCGCACGGTCAAGGACAACATCGAACTCCCCCTGGAGATCCTGGGCGTCTCCGGCGCCGAGCGCTCCCGCCGCGCCCTGGAACTCCTCGACCTGGTCGGCCTCGCCGACAAGGCGAAGTCCTACCCCGGCCAGCTCTCCGGCGGCCAGAAGCAGCGCGTCGGCATCGCCCGCGCCCTCGCCGGCGAGCCGAAGGTGCTGCTCTCCGACGAGGCCACCAGCGCCCTCGACCCGGAGACCACCCGCTCGATCCTCCAGCTCCTGCGCGACCTCAACCAGCAGCTCGGCCTCACCGTCCTGCTCATCACGCACGAGATGGACGTCGTCAAGACGATCTGCGACTCCGCCGCCCTGATGCAGCACGGCCGCGTCGTCGAGTCCGGCACCGTCGGCGAACTGCTCGCCACCCCGGGCTCCCAGCTGGCGGCCGAGCTGTTCCCGGTCGGCGGCGCGCCCACCGGCCCCGACCGCACCGTCGTCGACGTCACGTTCCACGGCGAGGCCGCGACCCAGCCGGTGATCTCCCAGCTCTCCCGCACGTACAACATCGACATCTCGATCCTCGGGGCGGCGATGGACACCGTCGGCGGGAAGCAGATCGGCCGGATGCGGATCGAACTGCCCGGACGGTACGAGGAGAACGTCGTCCCGGTCGGCTTCCTGCGCGAGCAGGGCCTCCAGGTCGAGATCGTGGAAGACGTCGTGGCCGTGGCCGACGCCGCGCCCGCACTGGTCAAGGAAGGTGCCAAGTGACCTGGTCGGAGATGCAGCCCCTCCTGGAGCAGGGCACCGTCGACACCCTCTACATGGTCCTGTGGGCCACCGTCGTCACCATCCTCGGCGGCCTGCCGCTCGGCATCCTCCTCGTCCTCACGGACAAGGGCGGACTGCTGCAGAACCGGCCGGTGAACAAGGTCGTCGGTGCGATCGTGAACATCGGGCGTTCGCTGCCGTTCATCATCCTGCTGATCGCCCTGATCCCCTTCACGACCTTCGTCGTCGGCACCTTCATCGGCCCGACCGCGATGATCGTCCCCCTCGCCATCGGCGCCATCCCCTTCTTCGCGCGCCTCGTCGAGACGTCGATCCGCGAGGTCGACCACGGACTCGTCGAAGCCGTCCAGGCCATGGGCGGCGGCATTCCCACCATCGTCCGCAAGGTGCTGCTCCCGCAGGCCCTGCCCTCGCTGATCTCGGGCGTCACCACCACCGTGATCGTGCTCATCGGCTACTCGGCGATGGCCGGCGCGGTCGGCGGCGAAGGCCTCGGCTCCAAGGCCGTCACCTACGGATACCAGCGCTTCGACACCACGTTCATGCTCGTCACCGTGGTCGTCCTGGTCGCCATCGTGACCGTCGTCCAGCTCATCGGCGACGGAGTCGTCCGACTCCTCGCCCGCCGGGGCCGCACCGCCTGACGGCCGCCCGGCCACCCCACGACTTCGTTCTCGAAGAACAGCCCGGACTTGTTGTCCAGGCGTCCACCGCTCCACCGGAAAGAGGCACTCTTCGTGCGTAAGAACATCAAGCTCACCGCCGGTATCGCCGCCACCGCAGCCCTGGCCCTCGGCCTCACCGCCTGCGGCACGTCCTCGGACCCGTCCTCCTCCAAGGACGCGGCCGGCTCCGCCGACAAGCCGCTCGTCGTCGCCGCGTCCCCGACGCCGCACGCCGACATCCTCAACTTCGTCAAGGACAACCTGGCCGAGAAGGCCGGCCTGAAGCTGGAGGTGAAGGAGTTCACGGACTACGTCCTGCCGAACACCGCCACCCAGTCCGGCCAGGTCGACGCCAACTTCTTCCAGCACAAGCCGTACCTCGACGACTTCAACAAGAAGAACAAGACCACCATCGTCCCCGTGGTCAACGTCCACCTGGAGCCGCTGGGCCTCTACTCCAAGAGCCTCAAGTCGGTGAAGGACATCAAGGCCGGCCAGACCGTCGCCGTCCCGAACGACACCACCAACGAGGGCCGCGCGCTCCACCTCCTCGCCGAGAACGGGCTCATCACCCTCAAGGACGGCGTCGGCACCGACGCCAAGCTGTCCGACATCACCGACAAGAAGGGCCTGGAGTTCAAGGAGCTGGAGGCCGCCACCGTGCCCCGCGCCCTGAACGACGTGGACGCCGCCGTCGTCAACGGCAACTACGCCATCGAGGCCAAGCTCTCCCCGGCGAAGGACGCCCTCGTCCTGGAGAAGGCGGAGGGCAACCCGTACGCCAACTTCCTCGCCGTCAAGGCCGGCAACGAGAAGGACGCCCGCGTGCAGAAGCTCGCCAAGCTCCTCAACTCGCCCGAGGTGAAGAAGTACATCGAGGACACCTACAAGGGCTCGGTCATCCCGGCCTTCGGCGCCGCGCAGTAAGGCGCGACGCCCGAGGGACCGTCAGACCGGCTCCCCCGTACAGTCCTTGAGCAGAAGGCCCCCGCATCCCGTCCGGTGCGCGGGGCCTTCGCCATGCCCTCGCCCCGCACCCCCGCCACACCCCACCCGGCCATGCGCACCGGCGGCCGCATGCTGCATGCTGTGCGTTCACGGTCGATTCGGACGGTCCACGGCATGGAGCTGCGCATGACTACCACCTTTCCGGACATCTCCATCAACACGGACCGGTTGGTGCTGCGCGCGCTCGAGGATGCGGACGCCCCCGCCCTCGCCGAGATGATGAACGACGAGATGGTCGCCGCCTGGACCGCCGTCCCCCAGCCGTACACCGAGGACGCCGCGCACCGCTGGATCACCGAGTACGCCCCCGCCGAACGCGCCGCGGGCCGCGGGCTCGACCTCGCCGTCACCGAGTTCCTCACCCAGCGCCTCGTGGGCATCGTCCAGCTGAGCAACACGAACTGGCGGGTCCGCTCCACCGAGATGTCGTACATCGTCGCCCCCTGGGCCCGCGGCGAGGGCTACGCCTCCGAAGCCGCGCTCGCCACCTCCCAGTGGCTCTTCGGCGACCAGAAGTTCGAACGCCTGGAACTGCGCACCGCCGCCGACAACACCGCCTCCCAGCAGGTCGCCCAGAAGATCGGCTGCATCAGCGAGGGCGTCCTGCGCAACGCCTGCATAGCCCGCACCCGCACCGAGGACGGCACCTGGGCCGAACTGCGCACCGACTTCATCGTCTGGGGCCTCCTCCCCGAGGACCTCGACGGCGTCGCCGACCAGATGGCCGAGGCCGGCTACTCCTCGTACACCGACTGGAGCTGAACCCCCGCGACGATCCCGGGGTACTCTCGGCACGCCCCCGACCTGCGACGACACCCAGGGAGACAGACGACGATGGCCGACCGCGTCACGGTGATCGGCTGGGACGGCTCGCCCCTCACCGCGGCGGCCCGCTCCGCGCTCTCCGCCGCCACCCTCGTGGCCGGCGCCGCCCACCACCTGACGCTGCCGGAAGTGCCCCCGGGAGCCGAGCGCATCCGGCTCGGCAGCGTCGACCTCGCCGCCCGCCGCATCGCGACCCACCGCGGCACCGCCGTCGTCCTCGCCGACGGCGACCCCGGCTTCTTCGGTGTCGTCCGCACCCTGCGCGCCCCCGAGCACGGCCTGGAGGTCGAGGTCGTCCCCGCCGTCTCCTCCGTCGCCGCCGCCTTCGCGCGGGCCGGCATGCCGTGGGAGGACGCCCGGATCGTCGTCGCCCACCAGCGGACCCTGCGCCGCGCCGTCAACGTCTGCCGCGCGCACCCCAAGGTCGCGGTCCTCACCTCGCCGGGCGCCGGACCCGCCGAACTCGCCCTCCTCCTCGACGGCGTCCACCGCACGTTCGTCGTCTGCGAGGAGCTCGGCACCGACCGCGAACAGGTCTCCGTCCTCACCTCGGACAAGGCCGCCGACCACACCTGGCGCGACCCGAACGTCGTCCTCGTCATCGGCGGCCCGACCGGCGGACCCCCCACCGCCCCCTGGCTGATGGGCCAGGACCCGGCCGCGCGCACGGTCCGCGGCTGGGGCCTTCCCACCGAGGAGTACGACTCCGAGGACGAGGGCCCGGGAACCGGCCGGGCCCGCCCCGGAGCGGGTGCCGACCCCGCCCTCCGCTCCGCCCAGCTGGCCCGTCTCGGGCCCCGCACCGGCGACCTCGTCTGGGACGTCGGCTGCGCGGGCGGAGCCTTCTCCGTCGAGGCCGCCCGCTTCGGCGCCGCCGTCATCGCCGTCGACGCCGACCCGTCCGCCTGCGCCCGCACCGAACGCGCCGCCCGGCGCCACGGGGTGCCCCTCCAGACCGTCCGGGGACGCGCCCCGCACGTCCTCGAGAGCCTGCCCGAGCCCGACGTGGTGAGGATCGCGGCGGGCGGCGTCCCCGTCGTCACCGCCTGCACCGACCGGCGCCCGGAGCGCATCGTCGCCCACGCCTCCACCCGCGACGAGGCCGAGGCGATCGGCGCCGCCCTCGCCGACGGCGGCTACGCCGTCGAGAGCCTCCTCCTCCAGACCGTCGGACTCGACCCGGACGACTGGTCGGAACGCGAGCGTTCGGTCGTGTTCCTGCTGACCGGACGCAGGATCGACCGAGCCCCGTGACCCGGCCGCCCCACCGGGGCAGGGTAGGCTGGCCGATTGTTGTACCGCACCGGGACGTTCGGCGCTCTGTTCGTCAATGTCCCGAATGGGTGGCCGGTTTGCGCCACCGATGTGGTACGTGACAAGGGGGGACCGCGCGACGTGGCGCAGTCCACAGCGCACCGTGGCGAATCTCCCTGCCACGATGGCCGAGGGCCGCGACAATGTGTGGGTGTCCGCGTGTGCTTCGTGCCGCGCGGCGCGCGCGCTCGTTCTTGTCGACGGGCGCAGGTCTGAAGGAGCACAAGCGATGGGCGAGGGGTACGCATGACGGACACCGGCCAGGTCCCGGGCGAGGGGCTGCCGGAGAACGCAGGCATGGTCGAGCAGCCGGGCATCCCCGCACCGGGCGCGTACACCTTCCTGGACCCCTCCGAGCACACCGCCGACGACGACGACATCCTCCTGATGCCGGGCGCCCAGGGCGCCTGGAGCGAGCACCCGCCGGGCTTCGTGCCCGCGCCGCCGGTCGCCGTACCGGCGCCGCACGTCGTTTCCGGCCAGGGCCTCCCGCACGTGGCCGTCACCGAGGCTCCGGCCCCGATGGGCGACCCGCTCACCGACCCGCTGCCGGACCCGCTCACGGGCCCGCTCCCCGACGGGGTCGCGCTCGCCGACGTGCTGACCGCCCCGCAGGGCGCGCAGCTCGGCACGCCCGCGCACGGCGTCCCGGTGCCCCCGCAGGAGCCGGTCCCCACCGAGCACGGCTACGAGCCGGGCATCCTCGACACCGGCGCCCACGAGGCCGCCGGCCGCGACACGGGCTCCGTCGACCTCGGCGGCGTACGCATGCCGCCGCCCGCCACGGCCCCGACCCCGCCGCCGGCCCGGCGCCCCCTGCACATGGGCCCGCAGGTGCCCGACGCCTCCGGCGGCGTGGTGCTCTCCCTGGCCGACCGGGGCCCGGCCGCCGCGCACGCCCCGGCCCCGCAGCCCGCGCCGGTCCCCGAGCCGGTCGTGGCCACGGCCCCCGCCCCGGTGCCGGTGCGCAACCCCGGCCCGCCGACCACCGGCCCCGAGTACTTCGAGATCGCCCAGGACCAGCAGCTCGCGTCGCCGCAGGGCGCCGAACCGTGGGTCGCGCAGCCGCAGGAGCCCGTCGCGCCGCAGGCACCCGCAGAAACGGTCGTCCCGGGGACGGCCCAGTTCGTCCAGGTCGAGGGCTCCGTCCCGACGACCCCGCACCTGGCCCCCGTCCCCGCGCCGGAGGCGTCCCAGGCCGCCGTGGAGCCCTCCGAGGCGCCCGCCGCCGTGGAGACGGCCCCGGAGGAGCCCGTCGCTGCCGAGGCCCAGGTCATGGTCCCCGCCCCGCGCGAGGCCGAGCCGGCCGTACCGGTCGAGGAGGCCGCGCCGCAGGCGGCCGAGCCCGCCGCCGAGGTCCCGGCCGAGCCCGCGCCGGCCGTGGAGCCGGCCCAGGAGCCCGCCCCCGTCCAGCAGCCCGAGGCCGAGGTCACCGAGGCGGCCCCGGCGGAGACGGCCCCGGAGCCGGTGCAGGTCGCGGCGGAGGAGCTCACCGAGCCCGCCCCCGCGGAGGCCCTCGTGGAGGCCCCCGCCGAGGTTCCGGCCGAGGCCCCGGCGCAGCCGCAGGCCGAGGAGCCGGTCGAGACCCCCGCCGAGGCGGTGGCCGAGGAGATTCCGGCCGAGGCCCTCACGGCCCCGGAGACGGAGCAGGAGGCGGCCCCGGAGCAGGGGGCGCAGCCCGTCGCCCAGGCGCCGGCCGCCGCTCACCCGGAGCCGACCCCGGAGACCCAGGCCCCGGAGACCCAGGCCCCGGAGACCCAGGCCACCGACGTCCAGGCCCCCGAAGCCCAGACCTCCGGCGTCCAGGCCCCCGACGCCGTCGCAGCCGACGTCCCGGCACCCGGCACGGAGGCCTCCGAGGCCGAGACCCCTGCCGAGACCCCCGCCGAGGCCCTCGTGATGGCCGAGGCGACCCCTGTCGCCGACCCGGCCCCCGCCGACGAGACGGTGCCCGGCGCGGCGGCCGTCGAGGCTCCGGCCCCCGACAACGCGGGTGCCGTCGAGCCGACTGCCGACGTGGTGCCGGACGCCGACCAGGCTCAGGCCGCCGACCAGGCTCAGGCCGCCGACCAGGCTCAGGCCGCCGACGTGGAGCCGGACGCCGACCCGGCTCACGTCGCCGACGTGGCGCCGGAGACCGACCAGGCTCAGGCCCCCGACTCGGCGCCGGCCCCCGGCTACGACGACGCGGAGCGCGAGGCGGTCCTGCGGGTGATGCGCGAGCGCCGCGACATCCGCAACGGGTTCCGCAACGACCCGATCCCGCACGAGGTGCTCCTGCGCGTCCTCGAAGCGGCGCACACCGCGCCGAGCGTCGGCCACTCCCAGCCCTGGGACTTCGTGGTCATCCGCTCGGCCGAGACCCGGCAGACGATGCACGAACTGGCCCAGCGCCAGCGCGAGGCCTACGCCAAGTCGCTGCCGAAGGCCCGGGCGAAGCAGTTCAAGGAACTGAAGATCGAGGCCATCCTCGACACCCCGGTGAACATCGTCGTGACCGCCGACCCGACCCGCGGCGGCCGTCACACCCTGGGCCGCTACACGCAGCCGCAGATGGCCCCGTACTCCTCGGCGCTCGCTGTCGAGAACCTCTGGCTCGCGGCCCGCGCCGAGGGCCTCGGCGTCGGCTGGGTCAGCTTCTTCGACGAGCGCGAGATGGTCCGGACCCTCGGCCTTCCCGAGCACCTCGAAGTCGTCGCGTACCTCTGCGTGGGCTACGTCGACGAGTTCCCGGACGAGCCCGAGCTGATGCAGGCGGGCTGGTCCAAGCGCCGCCCGCTGGCGTGGGTCGTCCACGAGGAGACGTACGGCCGCCGGGCCCTGCCCGGCGAGGAGCCGCACGACCTCCTCCAGGAGACCGTCGCGAACATCCGCCCGCTGGACGCCAAGGCGCTCGGCGAGGCGTGGGAGCGCCAGAAGCGCATGACCAAGCCCGCCGGGGCCCTCGGCATGCTGGAGATCATCTCCGCGCAGCTCTCGGGTCTCTCCCGGATGTGCCCGCCCCCGATCCCGGAGCCGGCGGCCGTGGCGATCTTCGCGGGCGACCACGGTGTCCACGCCCAGGGCGTGACCCCGTGGCCGCAGGAGGTCACCGGCCAGATGGTGGCCAACTTCCTCGGCGGGGGAGCGGTCTGCAACGCCTTCGCGAACCAGGTCGGCGCCGAGGTCTGCGTCATCGACGTCGGCGTCGCCTCCGAGCTCCCGGCCACGCCCGGCCTCCTGCCGCGCAAGGTCCGCCCGGGAACGGGTGACTTCACCACCGGTCCCGCGATGACCCGCGAGGAGGTGCTCGCCGCGATCGAGGTGGGCATCGAGACCGCCCGCGACCTGGTCGCGGCCGGCAACAAGGCCCTGCTCACGGGCGAGATGGGCATCGCGAACACCACCGCGTCCGCCGCCCTGATCTCGGTCTACACCGGCGTGGACGCGGCCGAGGTCACGGGCCGGGGCACGGGCATCAACGACGAGACGCACGCCCGGAAGGTGGACGTGGTCCGCCGGGCGCTCGACCTGCACAAGCCGGACCCGGCCGACCCGATCGGCGTCCTGGCGGCGGTCGGCGGCCTGGAGCACGCGGCCCTGGTGGGCCTGGTCCTGGGCGCGGCCTCGCTCCGCACCCCGGTCATCCTGGACGGCGTCTCCACGGGCGCCGCGGCCCTCGTCGCCCGGGCGATCGCCCCGGAGTCCCTCGCGGCGTGCATCGCCGGTCACCGCAGCGCCGAGCCGGGCCACGTGGCGGCCCTGAACAAGCTGGGCCTGCGCCCGCTGGTGGACCTGGACCTCCGCCTGGGCGAGGGCACGGGCGCGCTCCTGGCCCTCCCGCTGGTCCAGAGCGCGGCCCGTGCGATGCACGAGGTGGCCACGTTCGACTCGGCGGGAGTCACGGAGAAGTAGCACCACCGACGCGTCCCCCGTCCACGTCCGTCGTGGGCGGGGGAGATCCGTCACAGCGTGACAGGGCCTTGTCACCGATATCGTGGGGACGGGTGTCGTACCCCGCCCCACCAGCCGCTTCACCGCCGCAGCGGCCCCGCACATGCCACGCCCCGAGGAGCCGCTCACCCATGGCAGAGAACGCCGAGCACCCCGCCTACCCCGTCGGTCTGCGCCTCGCCGGCCGCCGTGTCGTCGTCCTCGGCGGCGGCCAGGTGGCCCAGCGCCGACTCCCGGCCCTGATCGCCGCGGGAGCCGAGATCACCCTGATCTCCCCCTCCGCGACGCCGTCCGTGGACGTGATGGCGGAGACGGGCGAGATCACCTGGATCAGGCGCCGGTACGAGGAGGGCGACCTCGCGGACGCCTGGTACGCGCTGGTGGCGACCACGGACCCGGCGGCCAACGCCGCGGCCTCGGCCGAGGCCGAGCGCACCAGGACCTGGTGCGTACGGGCGGACGACGCGGAAGCGGCCACCGCCTGGACCCCGGCCACGGGCCGCGACGCCGGCGTGACGGTCGCCGTCCTCACGGGCCACGACCCCCGCCGCTCGGCCGCCGTACGGGACGCGATCGTCGAGGGGCTCCGCGACGGTTCGATCGCCGCGCCCGCGCACCGTGCCCGCACCCCGTTCGTCGCCCTGGTGGGCGGTGGTCCGGGCGACCCCGACCTGATCACGGTCCGGGGCCGCCGGCTGCTCGCCGAGGCGGACGTCGTCATCGCGGACCGGCTCGGCCCCCGCGACCTCCTGGACGAGCTGCCGCCGCACGTCGAGGTGATCGACGCGGCGAAGATCCCGTACGGCCGCTTCATGGCCCAGGAGGCCATCAACAACGCGCTCGTCGAGCACGCGAAGGCGGGCAGGTCGGTGGTCCGCCTCAAGGGCGGCGACCCGTTCGTCTTCGGGCGCGGCATGGAGGAGGCCCAGGCGCTCGCGGCCGAGGGCATCGCCTGCACGGTGGTCCCGGGCATCTCCAGCTCGATCTCCGTACCGGGCGCGGCCGGCATCCCGGTGACGCACCGCGGGGTCGCGCACGAGTTCACGGTGGTCAGCGGCCATGTCGCCCCCGACGACCCGCGCTCGCTCGTCGACTGGGCGTCGCTCGCGAAGCTCACCGGCACGCTGGTGATCCTCATGGGCGTCGACAAGATCGGGAAGATCGCCGAGGCGCTGATCACCCACGGCAAGAACCCCGACACCCCCCTGGCCCTGGTCCAGGAGGGCACCACGGCGGCCCAGCGCCGGGTGGACGCCACGCTGGCGACGGCCGCGGAGACCGTCAGGGCGGAGGAGGTCCGCCCGCCGGCGGTCATCGTCATCGGCGACGTGGTCGCCGAGGGCCCGGACCGGCTGACGAAGATCCACGGAGGCGACACCCCGCTCACCCAGGGGTAGCAGAACCCTTCGCACACATTGGCACCACTCCCCGGACAAGGCAGTATCACCTCGTGGCCGAACTCATCACGATCGACGACCCCGACGACCCGCGCCTGCGCGACTACACCGGCCTGACCGACGTCGAGCTCCGCCGCCGGCGCGAGCCGGCCGAGGGCCTGTTCATCGCCGAGGGCGAGAAGGTCATCCGCCGGGCCAGGCAGGCCGGGTACGAGATGCGGTCGATGCTGCTCTCCGCCAAGTGGGTCGACGTCATGCGGGACGTCATCGACGAGGTCCCGGCGCCGGTGTACGCGATCCAGCCGGACCTCGCGGAACGCGTCACCGGCTACCACGTGCACCGCGGCGCGCTGGCGTCGATGCAGCGCAAGCCGCTGCCGGAGGCGGGGGAGCTGCTGGCCGGCGCCCGGCGCGTGGTCGTCATGGAGTCGGTGAACGACCACACGAACATCGGCGCGATCTTCCGCAGCGCCGCGGCCCTCGGCATGGACGCGGTCCTGCTGTCCCCGGACTGCGCGGACCCGCTGTACCGCCGCTCCGTGAAGGTCTCGATGGGCGCCGTGTTCTCGGTGCCGTACGCCCGGCTCGACACCTGGCCCCGGGGCCTGGAGACGGTCCGGGAGGCGGGTTTCAAGCTGCTCGCCCTCACCCCGGCGGAGAAGGCCACGTCGATCGACGAGGCCGCCCCGCACCGCCTGGACCGGGTGGCGCTGATGCTGGGCGCGGAGGGCGACGGCCTGTCCACGCAGGCCCTGCGCGCCGCGGACGAGTGGGTCCGCATCCCGATGGCCCACGGGGTCGACTCGCTCAACGTGGGCGCGGCGGCGGCCGTCGCGTTCTACGCGGTGGCGACGGGCCGCCCGGAGTCCTGACCTCCCGGCCCCTACCCCTGGAGGGCCTGGGCGGCGGCGATGCCCAGGGCCACCACCAGGGTCACCACCACGAAGACGAAGAGCCGCTGCCGCAGCAGCCGGGGATTGGCGGGGCGGCGGCCGGTGGACGTGGAGCGGGCACCGGGCCGCGTCCCGGGCCGGGACTGCGACGGCCGTGAGCCACCGGTCCGGGGGCCCGCCGAAGGCCGGGACGAAGGACCGGGTCCTCGCCCCGGTGCCCGCTCGGGGCCACGGCCGGGCACGTCCCGATCGGTGTAGCGCTCGGTGGGCCGGACGGCGTTCCGCTCCTCGGCGCGCTCCCGTTGCACGGGCGGCCGGGAGGCCGGAAGTCCCTGGGCCTCGCGGGCGGCGATCTCCTTGAGCCGCATCGACAGCTGGAGCGTGCTGGGGCGGTCCTCGGGGTCCTTGGCGAGGCAGGCCCGGATGAGCGGCGCGAGCGCGTCCGGCACTCCGTGCAGCTGGGGCTCCTCGTGCACCACGCGGTAGAGCATGACCTCGGAACTGCCGTGCCCGAACGGGGAGTCGGCCATCGCCGCGTACGCCAGGGTGGCGCCCAGCGAGAAGACGTCGGTGGCGGGCGTGACGGCCGCGCCCCGCACCTGCTCGGGGGCGAGGAAGCCGGGCGAACCGACGGCGGTGCCCACATGGGTCAGGGTGCTGGCCCCGGTGGCCCAGGCGATGCCGAAGTCGATGATGCGGGGGCCCTTGGGGGAGAGCAGGATGTTCGAGGGCTTGAGGTCCCGGTGGACGACCCCGGCCTCGTGGACGGCGACGAGCCCCTCCGAGAGCGCGGCCCCGATGGAGGCGACGTCGGCGGCGCGCAGCGCGCCCTCCTCGGCGACCCGGTCGTGTAGCGAGGGACCGGGGACGTACTGGGTCGCGAACCAGGGCCGCTCGGCCTCCAGATCGGCGGCCACGAGCCGGGCCGTGCAGCCGCCCCGGATGCGCCGGGCGGCGGAGACCTCGCGGGCGAACCGGGACCGGAACTCCTGGTCCTCGGCCAGATCGGGCCGGATGACCTTGAGCGCCACCCGCTGACCGCGCCGGTCGGACCCCAGGTACACGACGCCCATTCCGCCGGCCCCCAGCCTGCGGTGGAGCCGGAACGACCCGACGATCCGCGGATCCTCGCGCCGGAGCCGCATCATCGCCATGTCCGTCCCCTCGTCCGTTCGACGTGGCACAGCTTACGTAGTGGCGCCCGTACGCGCTCATAGGCCGCGCCCTCGCACCGTGATCGATTGTCAGTACTGAGAGGGGCGGCGGCCGCAGGAGGTCCCGGGGCCCGCTCCCAACCCCCTTTCGCACGCCCCCATTTGACGAGCGCGGCCGGATCCGTCCGGGCGGCCCGGAGGGCGGGTCCCGGAGGCCGCCGGACCGCCCGAGGGCAGGGCCCCGGAGGAAGTGAGCGAAGTCACGCCACGGCGCCCCTCTCCGCACCCCGCCGTGCGACCCCTCCGGGAAGACCCGGGGTTCCGGGCCCCCGTCTCCACCCAGGGGAGTACGCCGCACGACCGGGCGTCATCCTCCGGGAGGCCCGGAAGTCGGTACGCGGGCATGACGTCCCGGCGCCCCCGGCTCCCTAGTGTTGAGGTCGAGCGGCGGGTGCAGCACTCGTCCCCCGAGGTCACGCACCCGCCGCGTCAGACACGACAGGAGAGGAACCATGGCCTACACGGCACACCGGACGACCCCCCGGCCTTCGAGCCGCCGTCACCCCCTGGTGGCCACCGCCATGGTCCTCCCTCTCGCGGCCCTGCTCGTGGTCGTCTTCGGCGGCTGGGAAGCGGTGGTCACACAGGCGTCGTCCGTGGGCGTGATGCTGGGGCGCTGAGCGGCGCCCCGGACCCGGGAGAGCGGCCCGGGTCGGGACATCCGGCCATCAACCCCGTGGGGACGGGGGTGCGGCGGACGGCAGCGTGGGGCCGGTCAGCTGGGGAGCTGACCGGCCCTCGCGCTTTCCCCGGCCAGGTCGGCCTCCGCCGACCGGCCCCTCGCGCCGTCCCGTTCAGGTCCGCAGGCCCTGACCGGCCCTCGCGCCCTACCGTCCAGGTCCGCCGACGGCGACCGGCCCTCGCGCGTCCCTCGGGCAGGTCCGCCGGTCCTGACACCCCGTACGCTCCGGGGGTGGACTCAGCACCCGCCGCACCCCCCGCCGCATCCCCCGCGCTCCACGGCCTGACGGCCCTGGCCCACGCGGCGGCGCACCCCGCCGAGGAGCCCTGCCGCTGCGCCGGCGGGCTCCTCGGCGTGCTCGCCGACCGGGACGACGGGACCGTCGTACGCCACGGGGACCTGGTCGTGAAGGCACACGCGCCCGGCACGGACCCGGAGGGCCACCGCGCACGGCTCGCGCTGGCCGCGCACCGGGACGTCGCCGGAGTCCTCCTGCCTCCCCTCCCGCTGCCACGGTCCGGCCCCGACGCGCTCGACGGCCGCCCGGTCACGGTGTGGCCGTACGGTCCGCCCGTCGACCCGGCGGACCCCGACGCCGCACCGTGGGAGGAGGCGGCGGGGCTCCTCGCCCTGCTGCACCGCACCCCGCCCCCGCCCGGCCACCGCGAGCGTCTGCCGGCCATGCGGGCCCCGGTGAAGGCGGCGCTGGCCGTGGACCGGATGCGGCGCACGGCTCCCGACCACCCGGCGACGGCCACGGTCCTGGACGCCTGGCGGACGCTTCCGGAGGACCCCGCGGGGGACCACCGGCTCCTCTGCCACGGGGACTTCCACCTCGGCCAGCTGGTCCGTGACACCCGTGCCGGGGCCCGCGCGCCCTGGCGGCTCATCGACGTCGACGACCTGGGCCTGGGCGACCCCGCCTGGGACCTGGCCCGGCCCGCCGCCTGGTTCGCCGCCGGGATCCTGCCGCCCGAGATCTGGTCGCGGTTCCTCGGCGCCTACCGGGACGCGGGCGGTCCCGCCGTGGGCGCCGATGCCGATCCGTGGGGCCGACTCGACGTGCCCGCGCGGGCCCTGACGGTCCAGACCGCCGCGCTGGCCCTCGCCAAGTCCACGGCCGGGGCGCGCCCGCTCGACGAGGTCGAGGAAGTGATGATCGACACCTGCGCCCGCATCGCCGGACACCGAACCGGGTAGGCCCTTCGGGCGTCCACGTAAGGTGAAGCCACCATTCGAACGGCAATGTCAGGGAGTTGAGCCGAGCATGCAGTGTCCCAAGTGCCATGCGGCCATGCACACGTACAACCGCAACGGCGTCCAGATCGAGCAGTGCAGCGGCTGCCGGGGCATATTCCTGGACTACGGCGAGCTGGAGGCCCTGACCCGCCTGGAGTCCCAGTGGGTCCAGCAGGCCCCGCCCGCCCCGCCGGCCTACCCGGCGCAGGCCGCTCCCGCCGCTCCCGCGTGGGGCGCCCCGCAGCACGGCGGCCACCACGGGGGTCACCACGGCGGTCACTACCGCAAGGGCGGCTTCGGGCGGATGCTCTTCTCCTCCTGACCTTCCGTACCCCGGTCCAGGCCGGGGTACGAGCCGGGGCACGAAGAAGCCCCCGGTCGCGAGAGGCGACCGGGGGCTTCCTTGTGGTGCGCGATACTGGGATTGAACCAGTGACCTCTTCCGTGTCAGGGAAGCGCTCTCCCGCTGAGCTAATCGCGCGGGTACACCCGAGGGGTGCTCGTACTGTGTGCGCGATACTGGGATTGAACCAGTGACCTCTTCCGTGTCAGGGAAGCGCTCTCCCGCTGAGCTAATCGCGCGGGCGCACCCGTGGGGTGCGTGAAGTGTGGTGCGCGATACTGGGATTGAACCAGTGACCTCTTCCGTGTCAGGGAAGCGCTCTCCCGCTGAGCTAATCGCGCGGGGGATCCGTGGATCCGGGATCCGAAGATCCAGTGGACGATACTGGGATTGAACCAGTGACCTCTTCCGTGTCAGGGAAGCGCTCTCCCGCTGAGCTAATCGTCCTTGGAGGTGGAGACGGGATTTGAACCCGTGTAGACGGCTTTGCAGGCCGTTGCCTCGCCTCTCGGCCACTCCACCAGGAGTGATAACGGGGGTTCGGGAAGATCCCCCACATCGAGCGGACGACGAGATTCGAACTCGCGACCCTCACCTTGGCAAGGTGATGCTCTACCAACTGAGCCACGTCCGCTTGTCGTTTCCGTTCCGCTTGCGCGTCCCGGCGACGTGTTGAACTCTAGCGGATTCCTGGGCCAGTACAAAAACGCGTTTCCGCAGCGTGCTGACCTGCACGCCCTTCCCGGTGCCCCGCCGGGCCTCCCGGAGGGTTCGCGTGGCGTTCACTCGCCGTGTTCCCGGGGTGGCGGGGAGCCCCCGCCCCGTGCGCCTCCCGCGCACCTCTCCGCACCACCCCGTGCCCGCCCTCCGGCCGACCTAGACTCGATGCGTGCACGACCTTGCTCCTCTGGCCCGCTTCGGCGGCCTCGTCGCGACCGATCTCCGGGACGTCACCCACGACCCCGAGGCACTGGACTCCGCAGGCTTCTGGGCCGTCTGCGCGGACTTCGAAGGGCGCCTCACCTGCGCGCGCTTCGGGGACGTCCGGCCCGACCCGGTCCCCGCGCCCGTCCCGGGCGCCTGGCGCGGTCCCGCCGCCGGTGACTGGACGTCCTCGCTCGACCGCGCCGCGTACACGGCCGGCGTGCGGCGCGTGCGCGAGCACATCGCGCGCGGGGAGGTCTACCAGGCGAACCTCTGCCGGGTGCTGACCGCGCCGCTGCCCGACCCGGCCGCCGCCGACGTCGACGCCCTCACCGCGCTCCTGGCCCGGGGCAACCCCGCTCCCTACGCCGGAACGATCCGCCTCCCCGCCCACGGCGTGGAGATCGCCACCGCCTCCCCCGAGCTCTACCTCCGCAGGGAAGGGGCCCTGATCTCCTCCGGCCCCATCAAGGGCACCGGCCGCACCGCCGCCGACCTCCTCCCCAAGGACCACGCGGAGAACGTGATGATCGTCGACCTCGTCCGCAACGACCTGGGCCGCGTCAGCGAGACCGGCACCGTCGCCGTCCCCGAGCTCTGCGCCGTCGAGGAGCACCCCGGCCTGGTCCACCTCGTCTCCACGGTGACCGGGCTCCTGCGCGAGGACGCCGGCTGGCCCGAGCTGCTCGCCGCCACGTTCCCGCCCGGCTCCGTGACCGGTGCGCCCAAGTCCAGCGCGCTGCGGATCATCGAGGCCCTGGAGACCGTGCCCCGGGGTCCGTACTGCGGTGGGATCGGCTGGGTCGACGCGGACGCCGGTACCGGGGAGCTGGCCGTCGGCATACGGACCTTCTGGATCGACCGCCCCGAGGGCGTGCTCCGCTTCGGCACCGGCGCCGGGATCACCTGGGGCTCCGACCCGGAGCGGGAGTGGCAGGAGACCGAGCTGAAGGCGGACCGGCTCGTCGCGATAGCGTCGGGCGCCTACGAGTCATCGGGTGCCCACGAGCCGGGCGCCCGTGAGGTGAGCGGAAAGGCCATTTCTCGATGAAACTCTGGGTCAACGGCGGACTGCACGACGCGCAGACCGCCCGGGTCTCCGTCCTGGACCACGGACTGACCGTCGGCGACGGCATCTTCGAGACGGTCAAGGCGGAGCGCGGAGAAACGTTTGCTCTCACGCTGCACCTGGAGCGACTCACCCGCTCCGCCCGTGGCCTCGGCCTGCCCGACCCCGACCTCGACGAGGTCCGCCGCGCCTGCGCCGCCGTCCTGGAGGCGAACCCGATGGAGCTCGGCCGGCTCCGCATCACGTACACCGGCGGACTCTCCCCGCTCGGCTCGGAGCGCGGCGACGCCGGACCCAGCCTGGTCGTCGCGCTCGGCGAGACCGGGCGCCGCCCCGACTCCACCGCCGTGGTCACCGTCCCCTGGACGCGCAACGAGCGCGGCGCGCTCACGGGCCTCAAGACCACCTCGTACGCCGAGAACGTCGTCGCCCTCGCCAGGGCGCGCGAGCGGGGGGCCTCCGAGGCGCTCTTCGCCAACACCGTGGGGCAGCTCTGCGAGGGCACCGGCTCCAACGTCTTCGTCGTCGTCGACGGCACCCTCCTCACTCCGCCCGTCTCCTCCGGCTGCCTCGCGGGCATCACGCGCGCGCTCGCCGTGGAATGGACCGGAGCCGAGGAGGCCGACCTGCCGCTGGACGTGCTCGACCGCGCCGACGAGATCTTCCTGACCTCGACCCTGCGCGACGTCCAGGCCGTGCGCCGGGTCGACGACCGTGACCTCGGCGGCGCGCCGGGTCCCGTCACCGCCAAGGCGATGAGGGTCTTCGACGAGCGCGCGGCGGCGGACCGGGACCCCGCGCTCGCGTAAATCGGGATGACGTGCGACGGCGGGGTGGGTAGAACACCCATGATGACCACCACCCTGCGGCCGTCCGAGCCGCTTCAGCAGTCCGCCGAGGGCGGCCGTTCCCGCACCTTCGACGTGTGTGTGAACAGCCGGCGCGTCGGCTCCGTCCACCTCTCCACCGATCCCGGCTTCGGCGCCGCGTCCGGCGTGATCGGCCGGCTGCGGATCGAGGAGCCGGACCGCGGACGGGGCCGGGGCACCGTCGCGGCCCTCGCCTCCGAGGAGGTGCTGCGGGGCTGGGGCTGCGGCGAGGTGCAGATATCGGTGCCCGCCGAGGCGGAGGCCGCGGTGCGGATGGCCCGCGCGCTCGGGTACACCGAGCGCAGCCGGAACATGGTCAAGGAGCTGCCGGCCGAGCCGCCGCGGCTGCCGGAGGGCTTCGCGCACCGCCGGATGACCGAGGCGGAGTTCGAGGACTGGTCCGCGAAGGCCCGGGCCGCCTTCGCGCAGAGCTGGATCGACCGGGGCGTCCCGGAGGAACAGGCGCTCGCCAAGGCCGACGACAGCAACCGCCGCTTCCTCCCGCAGGGCCTCGCGACCCCGGGCGTCACGATCTCCGTCGCCGTGCGCGACGGAGAGGTCGTCGGCTTCCTGTGGGTCGGCCGGCTGGAGCGCGAGCCCGGCGAGGGCACGGGCTTCGTCTTCGAGATCGAGGTCGCCGAGGAGCAGCGCGGGAAGGGGTACGGCCGGGGCCTCATGCTGCTCGCCGAGCACATCGCCCTGGAGGCCGGGGAGCGACTGATCGAACTCCACGTGTTCGCGGGCAACACCCCGGCGATCCGGCTCTACGAGTCGCTCGGCTACCGCACGACGCTCCTCAACAGCGCGAAGCCGCTGCTCTGACGGCTACCGGTCCGCCAGGAGCCGGTCGGTGATCTCCTCGATCCGTTCCCGCAGGCCCGCCTGGCTCTGGCCGCCGTCCAGACGCTCGCCGCCGACGACGTACGTCGGGGTGCCCGTGACCTTGATCGCCTTGCCCTCGGCCTCGTCGGCGTCCACGGTCAGCAGGTGCCGTCCGTCGATCAGGGCGGTGTCGAACTCCTCGGCGTCCAGGCCCAGTTCCGTCGCCACCTCCAGGAGGACCGGCTCGCCCCGCTCGCCGAGCTCGGCGGTCCTGGCGAGGAGCGCCTCCGCGTACGCCCAGCCCTTGCCCTGCTCGACGGCCTCCTCGGCGGCCTGCGCGGCGGCGTACGCGTGCTTGTGCTTGGCCAGCGGGAAGTGGCGCAGCTGTACGTCGAGCCGGTCGCCGTACTTCTCGCGGAGGGCGCGGACGTCGTCGAGGGCCTGGAAGCAGTCCGGGCACTGGAGGTCGAACCACGCCTCCAGGACGACGGGGGAGGCGGGTGCGGTGGTGGAGTCGTTCATGGCAGCAGTCTCCCTCACCGGGCCCCGGGGAGGAGATCCCGGCCGGGTCGACCCGGAGATCTCCCTGAGACCGGCCCGGGAGCATGGCCGCGGACGGGTCCGGCGGTGCAGGATGGAAGGGACGTATCGCCCGGCACCTGGAGGATCGCATGCTCGCCGAGACCATCTGTTCCGCGGTGTCCGCGGCGGGCCTGGGCATCGCCGCGATTTCGGCGTACCGGAAGAAATTCCTGTCGGCCGCCCGGACCGCGGCCTACGCCCTCGTGCCGCTCGGCCTGGTGATGACGGGCGCGGTCCAGTGGCTCGTCGACACGGCCTTCAGTCCGGTGGCCTGGGCGGGCTTCGGGGTGCTCGGCCTCGCCTGCCTGCTCTTCCTGTCCACCCGGGCCGTGGAGCGGCGCAGGGCCGGCCGTGAGGTGACCGCCGGGGGCGGCGACCCGAGAGCCGTGGCGCCGGCCGCGTCGGCACCCTCGCGTGCCGTGAAGGCGAAGCCGCAGGCCGGTCAGCCCGCCGGTGAGGACTTCAGCGACATCGAGGCGATTCTGAAGAAGCACGGAATCTGATCACTTCTGGCGATTCCCGTGACCGTCCCCGTTCCGTGATCCACGGGAAGGGGTGAACGGCCCCCGCACTGGGGCGTGTTGCGGGATTCGGCGGGCCGGGGGTGCGTCATCATCCCCCCGAGATGCTGGATACCTCGCGGGAGCCCGTGCCCGCCGCCACCGACGCCCCCGCAGAAGAGCCGCGCGGCTGCCTGTTCGCGCTCTCCCAGCCGCCGCTGATGATCTTCCTCGGGGTGATCGGCTGTCTGCTGCTGATGGCCGCGCTGCACGATCTCTTCGTGCTCTGACCCACCCGGTCCCGGCCTCTTCCGGCGTCGGCCTTCCGGCCCCGGCCCAGGGCCCCCGGGCCTCGGGCCCGTCGGGGGCATCAGCCCGCGGCCTCCTTGCGGCGCGCCCGGTACGCGGCGACGTGCAGACGGTTGCCGCAGGTGCGGCTGTCGCAGTAGCGGCGGGAGCGGTTGCGCGAGAGGTCGACGAAGGCCCGGCCGCAGTCCGGCGCCTCGCAGCGCCGCAGCCGCTCCTGCTCGCCCGCCACCACGATGAACGCGAGGGCCATGCCGCAGTCGGCCGCGAGATGGTCCGCCACCGAGGCGCCCGGCGCGAAGTAGTGCACGTGCCAGTCGTAGCCGTCGTGGTCGGTGAGCTGGGGGGTGGTGCCCGCGCCCGCCACCAGCTGGTTGATCAGCGGGGCCGCGATCCGCGCCTCGGGCGCGGAGAAGACCGCCGCGAACTTCTCGCGCACCTCGCGCACGGCGCGCAGGTCGGCGGGGGAGAGCTCGCCCACGCCACTGACCTTGTGCGCGGCCAGGAAGTCGTGGAGCTCATGGAGATCCGCGAGCTCGTCGGCGCGCTCGCCCTGCGGGGCGGTGTTCATCAGATCGACGACGGTGTCGAGGGCGATCCGGGTGTCGTGGGGGATCAGCACGATTCGCTCCCTGGCCGGCCGCGTGCGGGTGCCCGCGGAATGGCGCTGACTTTAGCGCGCCCCGGAAAACGACACCGGCGCCCGCCACCGCGCCGGCTGCGCGGTGGGAGCGCCGGATCTCGTGCCTATGTGACTGACCGCGCGGCGCCGTCTCCCCGAGTCGGACGGCGTCGTGCGGCTCCCGGCCTGGTTCAGCTCTCGGCCAGGATGTGGGAGAGCTCCGTGTCGAGATCGAAGTGCCGATGCTCGGTGCCCGGCGGCACCGCGGCGTCGGTCCTCTTCAGGAACGACTCCAGGGCCCTCGCCGGGGCCTCGAGCAGGGCTTCTCCCTCGGGAGAACTCAACGCGATGCAGACGACTCCCTGACCGTGACTACGAGATGGCCAGACGCGGACGTCGCCCGTGCCGGTGGGCCGGTGCAGCCCCTCGGCGAGAAGGTCGCGGGCGAAGACCCATTCGACCGTCTCTTCGGCTCCGGTGTGGAAGGTGGCGTGCACGGCATAGGGATCGGCCGTGTCATACCGCAGGCCCGCGGGTACAGGCAGTGAGGACTCGCTCGACACAACGAGGCGCAGGTGCAGCTCGCAGCTGACCGTGGTGTTCATAAGCGCCAGGGCCTTTCGCTCAGTGTGCGCTCGGGGATTCGCACGTCGGCGAAATCGACATGCCACCTCCGGTGCCGTTGTAAACCCCTCTGTCGGTTTTGTGATCGTTCAGGTAGCTCGTATGGGCGCGTGTGACCTGCGGTAATACCGCCATTCCGGTGGGGGCTCCGCGTCCGGTAAGTTGGGGAGCATGAATGCGGAGAGTGACGAGCGCACCGGGGAGTCCGCAGACGGCCAGGAGGCCGAACTGGGATCCCGCGCACCGGAGTTCATCAAGGCCCGCCGAGGCCTGCACCTGAGCTGGCAGGTCGGCGTCTTCATCGTGGGACTCGCCGTGGTCGGCGCCGGAGTGGTCATGCTGCCGCTCCCCGGGCCCGGCTGGCTGGTCATCTTCGGGGGCATGGCGATCTGGGCGACCGAGTTCGTCTGGGCCCAGCTCGTCCTCCGCTGGACCAAGCGCAAGGTCACGGAGGCCGCCCAGCGCGCCCTCGACCCCAAGGTCCGCCGCCGGAACATCATCCTCACCACCATCGGTCTGGTGATCATCGCCGCACTCCTGGGTGTCTACCTCTGGAAGTTCGGCTTCGTCATGCCGTGGAAGATCGACGAGTGACCGTCGGATGGTGCGGGAGCCCCGCTGACATGGGGTAATGTTTGCGGTGCGCCCGGGCGATTAGCTCAGTGGGAGAGCACTTCGTTCACACCGAAGGGGTCACTGGTTCGAACCCAGTATCGCCCACCACCCGGATCGAATGGCCCGCGAACGAATAACCGAAACCAGCCCTAGGGGTGAGACCCCCT
>NZ_JBHWFF010000045.1:34715-38166 GCF_042733785.1 Streptomyces sp. NPDC059695
CGGGCCGGGCGCCCCCCCCGCTTGGGGCGCTGGTGGTTGCCGCCCCCCCCCCCCCACCCCTCCCCCCGCACCCCAACCCCCCTCCCGGGCCATTCGGCGTCTCACCGCATCCGCGCGAGCCGCTCCCGCAGCCGCCGGGCGTCCCGCCGCCGCTGCTCGTACGTGGCGCCCACCGCGAGCAGCAGCAGCCCCGCCAGGGCCGGTGGCAGCCAGCGCGGCAGCGCGCCCACCGCCTGCACCACGTAGGGCGCCAGCTCGTGCAGCGCGTCCATCGCGAGCACCGTGCCGCCGAGGAGCAGCAGCGCCTGGAGCCGGAAGCGCGCGCCGAGCAGCGTCACCACGAGCGCCGCGACCCCCAGGGCCAGCGGGCGCGCCCAGTCCGGGTCCGTCCAGGCCGCGCACAGGCTCGGCAGCAGCGTCACGGCGAGACCGGGACCGTACGCCGTCCAGGACGAGGCCTCCGGGTCCCGGCGCCGCCGCAGGAAGCCGACGGCCAGCGCCGGCACCGTCACCGGGAGCGTGTACGCCTCCGGGGTCGTCACGTCCCAGACCGCGAGCCGCACCCAGGTGGCCAGCAGGAACAGCGCCGCCGCCGTCCACGAGGCGAACCGCCGCCGCTCGGGCCGTACCGCCGTCGCCGCGGCGATCACCCCGCCCAGGGCCAGCGCGAGCGCGAGGAACGCGGGCCGGGACGCGGCGATCCCGAGGGCGACCAGCCCCACGGCCCCGCCCGTGATCTCGGCCGCGAGCGCCACCGGGCGCGGCGCCCTGGAGCCCACGGCCGCGGTCGCCGCCGGCACGAGCAGCAGCGCGAGCGCCGTCCAGTGGTCCTCGAACCGCCCCGCGGCCGCCACCGCGAACACCAGCCCCGTCCCCGCGAGCACCGCGGCGCAGGCGGAGACCACGCGGCGCGCGTCCGCGCCGACCGCGGCGACGCCCGCGAAGAGGGCGAGCAGGGCACCGAGCGTGGTGAACGTGGCGCCCCGGACGTCCAGGGCGAGCGCGACCGCGCTCACGGCGGAGGCGAGACCGCCGGCGTACGCGATCCACCCGAGGACGGGCCCGGGCGTCAGGCTCCGCCGCGGGGACGTCGCGCCCACGGGCCGGGAGCCCCAGGGGCCGGCCGTCCGGGCCGGGTCCGGAGCCGGGGCGGGGCCTCCGGCCGTGGGCCCGGAGGAGGCCGCGGCGGACGGGGCCGAGGGCTCCGGGGCCGTGCCGGCGGCGGGGCCGCTCGTCCCGGCCGTGGCCCCGCCCTCGGCGACCGGCGTGGCGGCCGGAGCGGTGACCGCGCGCAGGCCGCGCGTCAGCGGGCCCGGGCGGACCGCGAGCCCCAGGGCCGCCGCCGTCGTGAACAGCTGGAGGGCGAGCGTCACCGCGTACGGGAGGCCGAAGGAGACCGGCAGGGCCGTCAGCAGCGCCCAGGCCAGGGCGAGCGCCCCGCACCGGGCCCAGAGCCGGGGAAGGACCGCGAGGGCGGCCACGGCCACGGCCAGGACCAGCGCGGCCGTCGCCGGGTACGAGCCCAGGGCCCGCGCGGCGTGCTCGCCCGACCAGACGTCCGTCGTCCGCGCCACCGGCCCCAGGAGCCCCGCCACCACCGGCGGCAGCGCCCACACGACCCCGAGCGCCGCGACCCCGGCGCCCGCGCCGGCGAGGCCGAGCCGGATGCCCCGCGGCACCCGGACACCGGCACCGGCGGTACCCGACGTCCCGGACGGAGCCCCGGGATCACCTGTCGCACCGGCCACGGCCCACGCGCGGACCGCCGAGGCGAGGGCCAGCGCGCAGAGGACGTGGGCCGGCACCGCCCAGTCCGCCGGGAGCGCCGTGCGCAGGAGGCCCCCGGTGGCCGTCAGGGCCGCCAGGCCCGCGAGCGCCGAGGCCGCCACCGCGAAAGCGGGGGCACGCCAGGCCGCGTACAGGGCCACCGCCGCGCCCGCGAGGAGGAGCGGGGCGCCGCTCCACGGAGCGGCCAGGGAGAGCCATCCGCCCGTCAGCAGGGCCCAGCCGCCCAGCGCGGCCGCGCCGGTGCCCGCCGCGATCCGGACCGCCGCGGGACGGGCCCACAGCGTCACCGCCGCGTCCGCCGCCGCCGTGACCAGCGCCGCCCACGCGAAGGCCGTCGAGCCGCCGCCGGCCGCGAGGACACCCAGCGGCAGCGGCAGCTGCGCCGCGACCACGGCCACCGGCAGCGGGACGCGCAGCCGGGACAGCGCCGAGCCGTACGCCGTCCACGCGCCCGCGAGGACGGCCGACGCCACCGCCGTGTACCCGAGGCCGTCCGTCTCCGGGAGCGCCACCCGGTGCAGCGCGTACGCGTCCAGCACCGTCAGGACCAGACCCAGCGCCGCCACCGACTCGGCCGTCGACCCCAGCCCCCGGCGCAGCAGCGCCACCGGCGCGGCGAGCGTCGCGCCGGTCACCACGGCCAGCACCGTCGCGCGGGCGCCGATGCCCATCGAGCCCCAGCTCACCAGGGTGAAGGCGACCGCCGCGATCGTCAGCAGCGTGCCGCCGAGCGTCAGCAGCACGTTCTGCGCGCTCCGGGGCGTCGAGTCCGCGACCGGCCCGGCCGTCGGCGCCGGCCGCCCGAGCGGGGCCGCCGCCGCGAGCGGCGGGTACAGCACCTGGATCAGCCAGGCGCGGCGGGCCAGCAACTGGGACCGGCGCGCGTCGAGTTGCGCCAGCTCGCGGTCGACGAGCACCAGCTCGTCCGCGGGCGGCAGGGAGTTGTCCATACCCGGAGTGTGGCTGCGGCCACACCCTGCGGGAATGCGTCCCGGTACTCAGATTCCCGCCTGAGTACACCCACACTGGGGGCATGGACCGCAACCGGTATCGCTTCCGCTGCGTCTGGCGGCTCGCCGCCCCGCCCGACGCCGTCTACGCGGTCCTCCAGCGTGCCGAGGAGTACCCCCGCTGGTGGCCGCAGGTCCGCGAGGTGGTCCCCGTCGACGACACCACCGGCACGGCCCGCTTCCGGTCCCTCCTGCCGTACGACCTCGTCGTCACCGTCCGGTCCCTGCGCCGCGACCCGGCCGCCCGCGTCCTGGAGGTGGGGCTCGGCGGCGACCTGGAGGGCTGGGCCCGCTGGACCCTCGCGCCGGAAGGCACCGGCACGCGCGCGCTCTACGAGCAGGAGGTCGAGGTCCGGGCCCGGCTGCTGCGGGTCCTCGCCGTCCCCGGGCGGCCCTTCTTCCGCGCCAACCACGTACTGATGATGCGCGGCGGACGGCGCGGACTCGCGGCCCGCCTGCGCGCGGTTTGAACCGGGGGCGCGAAGGCCTGTATGGTTCAACCCGTTCCCGGGCGATTAGCTCAGCGGGAGAGCACTTCGTTCACACCGAAGGGGTCACTGGTTCGATCCCAGTATCGCCCACCGGGTAGAGGCCGGGGCGTGAGATTAGAGTCCGGCCCCGGTGGTTAGGTGAACCCCCCCGTCGCAGGTACC
>NZ_JBHWFF010000045.1:38176-44706 GCF_042733785.1 Streptomyces sp. NPDC059695
GGGCCCGCGGCTCTTCCGCGCGGGTTCACCCATACCGATCCCCGCGCGTGGGAACTGGTCACCCCCACCCGGCCCCGCCCCGCCCCCCCGCCGCGCCCCCCCCCCCCCCCCCCCGCCTCTGTCATGTGGTCACGCCGCCGTACGCAGTTCCGGCCGCAGCGGCCACGCCGGGTCCACCGTCTCCGGCGTCCCCTGCCGGGTGAACCAGGCCTGGAGCCCCCGCGCCTGCGCCGCGTGCCACACCGACTGGAGCGTGTGGAGCTCCGCCGGCGTCAGCCGCTCCAGGCGGGACGAGAAGCGCCGCGCCACCGCCCGTACGACGTCCAGCGCGGCCGTCGCGTCCGCCGCCGCGTCGTGCGCCCCGGCCAGCTCCACCTCGTAGTGCGCGCACAGGTCCGTCAGCGTCCTGCGGCCCTTCCGGTAGCGGTCGAGGTGCTTGTCCAGGACCCGCGGGTCGAGCACGGTCAGCGGGCTGCCCGCCGTGTAGTTCCCCAGCGACGAGGCCCGGTGCCGGCGCAGCTCGCGGTCCAGGATCGTCAGGTCGAACGGGGCGTTCATCACCACCAGCGGCCGCCCCGCCGCCGACTGCTCGGCCAGCGCGCGCGCCAGCTCCTCCATCACCGGGGCCGGCCACCGGCCGTTCCGCTGGAGGTGATCGTCCGTCAGGCCGTGGACCGCGGTGGCCCCCTCCGGCACCGGTATGCCGGGGTTGACCAGCCAGCGCGTCACCCGCGGACGCGCCCCCTGCGTGTCCTGGACGACGAGGGCGGCCGAGACGATCCGGTCCTCCTCGACGTCAACTCCCGTGGTCTCCGTGTCGAAAGCGGCCAGGGGCCCTTCGTACCAGTGCATCGACATCCCCGAACTCCCTGCACACGTGCGGCAGATGGCCAACCCCCTGCCCGAAACGGTGATACCCGGACTGTTTGCGTCGTACGCGGACCGGTCACAACACAAGGGACGGGGAAGGAAGAAGACATGGCGCTCGCCCAGCCCGAGTCGGGAGGGCTGCCGCCCCAGCGGGTGGCACCGACGCGCGGCTCACTCGCCACCACCGCCTGCATGGAGACCCTTCAGGTGGGATACCTGCACGCCGTCGCCGCCGCGGCCGGCTGCTCGCTGTCCCAGCCCTTTCCGGACAACGGCATCGACTGGCACGTGAGCCACAGCGCTCCCGAGCACACCGTCGACGACGAAGTGACCATCAAGGTGCAGCTCAAGTGCACCTACCAGATCCCGCCGCGCGCGCCGGGGAGCGCGTCCACGGCGTTCTCCTTCACCCTCGACAACGACCACCTGGCGAAACTCGCCCGGACGCCCGTGTCCGTGCACAAGATCCTGGTGGTGATGCTCGTCCCGAGGGCGCAGGAGGACTGGCTGAGAGCGGGCCACGACCGGCTCGACCTGCGGCACTGCTGCTACTGGATCAACCTGGCCGGACACCCGGTCACGGGACGGCGCCGGACCACCGTGCGCATCCCGACGACACGGATCTTCGACGACCGGGCGCTCTGCGAGATCATGACCCGGGTCGGCGTGGGAGGGAGACCTTGATGCACCGACCGATCGACGAACCGGCGTTCGGTGACGAGGGGGACGGGGCCGGCCGCGGCCCCGTCCCCCCGCCCTACCGGCCCCATCCGGCGCCCGGCGAGACGCCCGGGCCCTGGACCGGCATCCCCGGTCCGCCCCTCGGGCCCTGGGTCGACGCCCAGGGCGCACCCGATCCCGGCAGGGTCGACCCCCGGGTCCTCGGCGCCCTGCTCGCCCGCCACGGCTGGCGTCGCCGAGGGGGCGCCGTCGGCCGCTACAGCCGCTGGACGCCGCCCGGCACCGGCACCGGGACGAGCCTCCTCGTCCCGGAGAGCCGCGCCTTCCCGGACTGCGAGGACCTGCTCGGCGAGGCGCTCACCGCCCTCGCCCGCAGCGCCACGCCCTCGGCCCGCGAGGTCCTCACCGGCCTCTCCGTACCCAGCGACGAGATCCGCTGGTGGCGCGACGTGCCCCCGGGCCCGGCCGGCGCCGTCCCCTGGACGGTGCAGGAGCAGCTCAGGTCCGCCGCCCGCCAGCTCCTCCTCGCCGGCGCCCTCGCCGTGCGCGGCCGGGCCGGCTACTACGGCGCCCGCCACCGCCGCGCCGCCCAGACCTCCCTGGAGACCGTCGTTGTCGGCGCGCCGCCCGGCGGGCGCGGGCTGACCGCGTTCCTGCCGGTCGAACCGGGCCGCCCGATCGCCGTCCGGCTCTACCACGCGCTGTACGCGGCCCGGGAGGCCACCGACTACCAGCGGGCCACCGGCGGCATGGAGGCCTTCGACACCGCCGTCGGGGCCGGGGTCAGCCGGGAGCTCACCGAGGCGCTCGTCGCCCTCGTCCGGGGTACCGAGGGCGCCCGCATCGCCCTGGAGTGGGCCCCGGCCGCAGGGACGCCCGAGGGGTGCGCGGCCCGGCCCGAGCCGGTCGAGTTCTCGCCCGGGGACCTGCCCGCGCTGCGGGAGGCGAGCGCCCGCTACCTCACCGACGAGCCCTCCGTGCCCGTCCGCCTCACCGGCGCCGTCGTCCGCATGCGCCGCTCCGGGCCGCGCGGCGAGGGGATCGTGCGGCTCCGGGTCCTCGGCGGAGCGGACGTCCCGCACGTCCGGGTGGCCCTCGACGAGGAGGCGTACCGCACCGCCGGCCACGCCCACCTCGTGGGCCTCCCGATCCGGGTGGTGGGGCGTCTGGAGAGCCGCGGCGGGTTCCGCCGCCTCACCGACGCCTCCGGGGTCGTCCCCGTCCAGGTCGACGAGACGGAACGGGACCGGCTGCTGAAGGCGCTGCACGAGAACCTCGACTTCTTCGAGGAGGCGTGCGGACCGGAGGAGGAGTAGCGGGGGAGCGGCGACCCGGGAAACCCTTTCGCGGGCGGTGCGAACCGGTCGGTAAGATCGGTGACGACGCGGCACCTCGTCTCTGCCGCGCGTCGCCGGCGCCGGCACCTCGTGTCTGCCAGCGCCCTTATGTATGGAGTACCCGTGTCTGATGTCCGTGTGACCGTCCAGTCCGCCTCGGAAGCAGAGGAGAGGGCGGTGAGCGCGGGCACCACCGCCGGCGCCCTGTTCGCCGACGACCGCACCGTCATCGCCGCCCGCGTGGGCGGCGAGCTGAAGGACCTGTCGTACGAGCTCGCCGACGGCGATGTCGTCGAGGGCGTCGAGATCTCCTCCCCGGACGGTCTCGACATCCTGCGCCACTCGACCGCGCACGTCATGGCCCAGGCCGTACAGGAGCTCTTCCCCGAGGCCAAGCTGGGCATCGGCCCGCCGGTCCGGGACGGCTTCTACTACGACTTCGACGTCGAGAAGCCCTTCACCCCCGAGGACCTCAAGGTCATCGAGAAGAAGATGCAGGAGATCCAGAAGCGCGGCCAGCGCTTCGCCCGCCGCGTGGTGACCGACGAGGCCGCCCGCGAGGAGCTGGCGGACGAGCCGTACAAGCTGGAGCTCATCGGCATCAAGGGTTCCGCGTCGACCGACGACGGCGCGAACGTCGAGGTGGGCGGCGGCGAGCTGACCATCTACGACAACCTCGACGCCAAGACCGGCGAGCTGTGCTGGAAGGACCTCTGCCGCGGTCCGCACCTGCCGACCACCCGGAACATCCCGGCGTTCAAGCTGATGCGCAACGCGGCCGCCTACTGGCGCGGCAGCGAGAAGAACCCGATGCTCCAGCGCATCTACGGCACCGCCTGGCCGTCGAAGGACGAGCTGAAGGCGCACCTCGACTTCCTGGCCGAGGCCGAGAAGCGCGACCACCGCAAGCTGGGCAACGAGCTCGACCTCTTCTCGATCCCGGACGAGATCGGCTCCGGCCTCGCCGTCTTCCACCCCAAGGGCGGCATCATCCGCCGGGTCATGGAGGACTACTCGCGCAAGCGCCACGAGGAGGAGGGCTACGAGTTCGTCTACTCGCCGCACGCCACCAAGGGCAAGCTGTTCGAGAAGTCGGGCCACCTGGACTGGTACGCCGAGGGCATGTACCCCCCCATGCAGCTCGACGAGGGCGTGGACTACTACCTCAAGCCCATGAACTGCCCGATGCACAACCTGATCTTCGACGCGCGGGGACGCTCCTACCGTGAGCTGCCGCTGCGCCTGTTCGAGTTCGGCACCGTGTACCGGTACGAGAAGTCGGGCGTCGTCCACGGTCTGACCCGGGCCCGCGGCTTCACCCAGGACGACGCGCACATCTACTGCACCCGCGAGCAGATGGCCGACGAGCTGGACCGCACCCTCACCTTCGTGCTGAACCTGCTCCGCGACTACGGTCTGACCGACTTCTACCTGGAGCTGTCGACCAAGGACCCGGAGAAGTTCGTCGGCTCGGACGAGGTGTGGGAGGAGGCCACCGCGGTCCTCCAGCAGGTCGCCGAGAAGCAGGGCCTCCCGCTGACCCCCGACCCGGGCGGCGCCGCGTTCTACGGCCCGAAGATCTCGGTGCAGGCGCGGGACGCCATCGGCCGCACCTGGCAGATGTCGACCGTGCAGCTCGACTTCAACCTGCCGGAGCGCTTCGACCTGGAGTACACCTCCCCGGACGGCACCAAGCAGCGCCCGGTCATGATCCACCGCGCGCTGTTCGGCTCGATCGAGCGGTTCTTCGCCGTGCTCCTGGAGCACTACGCGGGCGCCATGCCGCCGTGGCTGGCGCCGGTCCAGGCGACCGGTATCCCGATCGGTGACGCGCACGTCGACTACCTGCACGAGTTCGCCGCCAAGGCGAAGAAGCAGGGCCTGCGGGTGGAGGTCGACTCCTCCTCGGACCGGATGCAGAAGAAGATCCGGAACGCGCAGAAGCAGAAGGTCCCGTTCATGATCATCGCCGGTGACGAGGACATGGCCGCCGGCGCCGTCTCCTTCCGCTACCGCGACGGCTCGCAGGAGAACGGCATCCCCGTCGACGAGGCGATCGCCAAGCTCGCCAAGGTCGTCGAGGACCGCGTCCAGGTCTGACGGACCAGGGCCCGTCCAGGACCGGTGACGCCAGTCGTCCAGGTCTGGTGACCTGGGTCGTCCGGACGCGGCGACCCGAGTCGTCCGGGTCCGGTGACGCAGTCGTTCAGGAGGCCCCCGGGGAATCACCCGGGGGCCTCTTCTCGTCCTCCCGGGTGAACACCTGGATGAGCCACGACGAGAACGAACCCGTCACCGCGCCCAGCAGCGCGAGCCCGCAGGCCATCATGCCCACCGCCACGAGCCGGCCCATCGGGGTCACCGGCGTCACGTCCCCGTACCCCACCGTCGCCAGGGTCGCGCAGGCCCACCACACCGAGTCCCCGAAGGTCACGATCGTGGCGCCCGGGGCGTCCCGCTCGAACCGGTACACGGTGAGGGCGCCCGCGAAGCCCAGCAGGGTCACGCTGAGTCCCGCGTAGACCATCACGCGCGCGTAGAGGCTGAGCCGGGGCTTCTCCCGGCGCCCCTGCAGCCGGTAGTAGAGGTTCACCATGCGCACCGGCCGCAGCAGCGGAAGGACCACGACCACCGTGTCGAGGAGGTGCGTGCGGACGAAGCGCACCGGGTTCAGGCCGCTCAGCCGGAGCCGTACCGCGTAGTCCACGCCGAAGACGGCCCAGGCGGCGAACGTCACGGCGAGGCAGAGGTCGAGCCAGACCTGCGGAAGGGTGTCGTCGGCGAGGATCCGGACCGCGTAGCCCGCCAGGTAGACGAGGGAGGCCACGGCGAGAGGGATCTCCATGAAGGTGTCCCATTGCTCCTGCCGGGGCGGTTTCGGTGGCCTGTCGCTCATCGGATCAGCATGGCCGCTGCATGGATCTTCCGCCCCGGCGACACGTTCCGAACGGACGACGCAATATGCTGCTCGGCATGACGACTGAGCCGGAGCAGCAGATCGGAGTCGGGACGCAGGACGCGTTCCAGCGCCTGTGGACGCCTCACCGGATGGCGTACATCCAGGGCGAGAACAAGCCCACCGGGCCGGGGGCCGAGGACGGCTGTCCGTTCTGCTCGATTCCGTCGAAGTCGGACGAGGACGGTCTGGTGATCGCGCGCGGCCGGAGCGTGTACGCGGTGCTCAACCTCTACCCGTACAACGGCGGTCACCTGATGGTGGTCCCGTACCGTCACGTCGCCGACTACACCGACCTCGACGAGGCGGAGACCGCCGAGCTCGGCGACTTCACCAAGCGCGCGATGGTCGCCCTGCGAGCGGCCTCCGGCGCCCACGGCTTCAACATCGGCATGAACCAGGGCGCCGTCGCGGGCGCCGGCATTGCCGCGCACCTGCACCAGCACGTGGTGCCGCGCTGGGGCGGGGACACCAACTTCATGCCGGTCGTCGGGCACACCAAGGTGCTGCCCCAGCTGCTCGCCGACACCCGGAAGATGCTGGCCGACGCGTGGCCGACCGCCCTCTGAGCCGCTGACCCCGGGGCGGGGGGGGGGGGGGCGCCGCCCCCCCCCCCCGGGCGCCCGCGGGCGGGGCGGGGGCGCGCGCGCCGTGGGGGGGCCGGGGCGGGGGCGGGCCGCGCACAC
>NZ_JBHWFF010000045.1:44716-49882 GCF_042733785.1 Streptomyces sp. NPDC059695
GCCGCCCCCCCCGCGTGGCGCGGCGGGCCCCCCGGCCCCCCCCCCCCCCCCCCCCCCGGCCCGGCCCCGCCGCCCGCCCCCCCCGCCCCCCCCCCCCCCCCGGGACCGGATCAGGCGTCGTAGACGTCGGCCTTCTTCGGGCCCGGGTCCTGGATGCCGCCGCTCAGCACCAGCGAGCGGTTGGTGAAGCGCTCCGTCTCGACGTTGTGCTCGTCGAGGACCTTCAGCGTCGCGGCGTGCACGGCGCGGAGCACGGGCGTGGCCATGCGGATCGCGTCGTCGGCCATGAAGCGGTTCTTCCAGAGCGGTCCGGCCCAGACGTGCCGCAGACCGAACGGCTCGGGCAGGCTCATCTTGCCGCCGAGGAACTCCAGGACCGGCGGGTACCAGGTGAGCGGGGCGCGCACCGCGAGCCGGACGATGTCGTTCGTGGTCAGGAGCGACTGCTGGATCTCCTTCGTCTCCCAGAAGCGGACGGTCTTGGCGACCTCCTTGGTCCTCGCCTTCGGCTTCGTGGTGAAGAGGCCGTGGACGGGACCGAGCGCGTGACCGGTGACCTCGATCCGCAGCGTGTGGTGGAGCGAGGTGACGGTGACCATCATGGTGAGGACGAGGTTGCCGTCCCAGAGGGTGAACTGCACACCGAGGTAGTGGCGGTTGCCCGCGCCGAACTGCTGGTCGTTGCAGATGCGCTGTATCTCGTGCGGCTTGACCTGGTAGTGGACGATGTTGTCGCCCTCGGGGCGGCTGACCTCGTCGGCGCCCTCGCCGACCGGGGACACGATCCAGTGCTTGACCGTCGGCTTGGGGAAGCCGGTCTTCAGGGAACCGCGCTCCAGGAGCGCCAGCTCGTCGTGGATCCTGCGGACGACGTCCCACGAGCGGAAGGCGTGGAGCTCCTTGCCGGGCTGGGGGACCAGCTCCTCGGCGAGCGTCCAGCTGCCCCAGCGGGTGCCCAGGCCGAGGATGCCCTTGGAGCCGGCGTAGAAGACGACGTTGGACTGCTGCTCCGCGGCGAGCTTCTCCAGGTTGACCCGGAGCGCCTCGGCGGACTTCTCGCCCGGGTCGCGGGGGGCGGACTTGGGGACGTGCGGGCCGACCCCGCCGCCGCCGAGCAGACCGCTCCAGCGCTCCCGCAGGTCGACCGCGGCGTTCTGGCAGATCCGGCTCGCGAGGAACCAGCCGACGACGGGGGCCACCACCATCGCGCGCAGGTAGTTCGGCAGGATCCCGTCGAAGGGCAGCTTGAGCAGGACGAGCGCGGCGAAGATCCCGGCGGCCCAGAGGAGGGCGGTGCCGAGGGCGCTGTTGCGCTTGTTCTCGGAGCCCGCGACGAGGCGGCGGAGCTGGATGACGCCGAGCCACAGCAGCAGACCCGGCAGGAACAGCACGCCGCAGAAGAACGTGACCAGGGTCAGCTTCACGTCCCGCTGCCTGCGCAGATGTGTCGCGGCCAGGCAGTGCTCCACGACCGGCTGCGGTTCGGCCCCGAAGGACTGGATCAGCGCCTTGCGACCGCCGCCCAGCATCCGGACCTGGACCGCGCGGGAGAAGGCCTCACCGAGGTCGGGGCTGAAGAGCCCCCACTTCCCCTCCTTGACCGTGGTCTTGTAGAGGTCGTTGTCGGCCTGCTTGATCGTGTCCAGCGGACTGTCCCGGTACGCGGCGGACGCCAGCGCGCTCGTCGCGCCGGTGCCGCCGCCCGTGCTCTGCAGGGGGATCTGAGCCCCGGGTCCAAAACCGTCGATCGCCACTGCCGCCCCCATCGCGAGCGAGTACCTGTGCGGGCTGTGCCCAACTGCCGCGCCCCGCACACCTTCTGAGCTGGGCACCACAGCGTAACCGGGTATGGCCGGATGCGTCACGGCCTGTGGATATCACGGCCGAATGACGTCCGCCCGGCGGGCGCCGGGCGGACGCGTACCCCCGTCATTCCGTCAACTAGGCTCCCTTTTCGGCCTGTTCGCGAATCCTGTCCGCCAGGTGAGGGGGCATCGGCTCGTGCCGGGCGTACGTGCGGTCGAACCGTCCGGTGCCGTGCGCGAGGGAACGCAGGTCGATCGCGTACCGCCCGATCTCGATCTCCGGCACCTCGGCACGGACCACGGTCCGCCCCGGCCCCGCCTGGTCGGTGCCGACGACCCGGCCGCGGCGTCCCGACAGATCGCTCATGACCGGGCCGACGTACTCGTCCGGGACGAGCACCTCGACCCGGGCGACCGGCTCCAGGAGGTGGACCGGCACCTCGGCGGCGGCCTCGCGCAGCGCCAGCGCCCCGGCCGTCTGGAACGCGGCGTCGGAGGAGTCCACCGAGTGGGCCTTGCCGTCCCGCAGGGTGACCCGGATGTCGACCAGGGGATGCCCGGCGGCGAGCCCCCGCGCGGCCTGCGCCCGCACGCCCTTCTCCACGGACGGGACGAACTGGCGCGGGACGGCGCCGCCGACCACCTTGTCCACGAACTCGATGCCGCTGCCCGGCGGCAGCGGCTCCACGTCGATCTCGCAGATGGCGTACTGGCCGTGGCCGCCGGACTGCTTGACGTGCCGCCCCCGGCCGGTGGCGGCGCCGCCGAAGGTCTCGCGCAGCGCCACCTTGTACAGCACGGCGTCGACCTGCACCCCGTACCGGCCGCGCAGCCGCTCCAGGGCGACCTCCTGATGGGCCTCGCCCAGACACCACAGCACCACCTGCCGGGTGTCCTGGTTCTGTTCGAGCCGCAGCGTCGGGTCCTCGGCGACCAGCCGGGACAGGCCCTGCGAGAGCCGGTCCTCGTCGGCCTTGCCGTGGGCCTGGACGGCCAGCGGCAGCAGCGGCTCCGGCATGGCCCACGGCTCCATCAGCAGCGGATCGTCCTTGGCGGAGACGGTGTCACCGGTCTCCGCGCGGCCGAGCCGGGCGACACAGGCGAGGTCCCCGGCGATGCACTCCGCGAGCGGCCGCTGCTGCCGGCCGAACGGAGAGGTGAGCCCGCCGGTCCGCTCGTCCGCCTCGTGGAGCTCGTGCCCGTCGTGCGACCGGTCGGCGAGGCCGTGGCCCGAGATGTGCACGGTCTCGTCGGGGCGCAGGGTGCCGGAGAAGACCCGTACCAGGGAGATCCGCCCCACATAGGGATCGGCGGCCGTCTTGACGACCTCGGCGACCAGCGGCCCGTCGGGGTCGCAGGTGATCGCCGGCCGGGAGCGCCCGTCGGGGGTGGTGACCGCGGGCGCCTCGTGCTCCAGCGGGGACGGGAAACCGCCGGTGATCAGCTCCAGGAGCTCCAGGGTGCCGAGACCCTGCGTCCCGCCGTCGGCGGCGGGGGCGGCCGCGAGCACCGGATGGAAGGCGCCCCGCGCGACGGCCTTCTCCAGGTCGTCGACGAGGGTCTTCACCTCGACGTCCTCGCCGCCGAGGTAGCGGTCCATGAGGGTCTCGTCCTCGCTCTCGGCGATGATCCCCTCGATGAGCCGGGCACGGGCCTGAGCGATGAGCTCCCGCTGCGCGTCGTCGGGCGGCTCCTCCCGGCGCACCCCCGAGGAGTAGTCGAAGATCCGTTCCGAGAGCAGGCCGGCCAGGCCGGTCGCGGGCGCGTGCCCGTCGGCGCCCTCGGCGCCGCGCACCGGAAGGTAGAGGGGCAGGACCGCGTCGGGGTCGTCCCTGCCGAAGAGCCCGGCGCAGACGGCGGTGAGCTCGGTGAAGTCGGTGCGGGCGGTGTCCAGGTGGGTCACGACGATGGCGCGGGGCATCCCGACGGCGGCGCACTCCTCCCAGATCGCGCGCGTGGAGGCGGCGACGGCGTCGGCCTCCTGGGCGGCGGAGACGACGAAGAGGGCCGCGTCCGCCGCGCGCAGACCGGCCCTCAGCTCCCCGACGAAGTCGGCGTATCCAGGGGTGTCGAGAAGGTTGATCTTGTATCCGTCCCAGCCGACCGGGACCAGGGAGAGCTGGACGGAACGCTGCTGGCGGTGCTCGATCTCGTCGTAGTCGGAGACGGTGCCGCCGTCCTCGACCCGCCCGGCCCGGTTGACCGCTCCCGCGGTCTGCGCCAGCGCCTCGACGAGCGTCGTCTTTCCCGATCCGCTGTGGCCGACCAGCACCACGTTCCGCACGGCCGAGGGCCGGTCGGCCGTAGGGGCCCTTCCGGCGGCTCCGGCGGCCGTCTTCGCCTTGTCACCCATGATGTGTTCCTCCCGACTGCTCGCACGGTGCGGCGGGACGCGGGCGCGGGGGAGTGGTGTGTCGCGGTACGGCTCCGGCGGTGCCCGCGGTGGTCCTTCGAGCTTTGCACCGACGCCAGGACGCGTCCATACGTCGTACACCGGGGAGCCCCCCGGGTGGCCGTCGGCGGGACGCCGACGCGGCGGGGAGGGTACCCGCCGGTAGGCCGGGACGCTCGTGGCTACGATGGGTGAGCCGGTGGTCGTAGGGGCCGCGCGGCCCACCGAACCTCGGGAAGGCCATGCTGAACAAGTACGCGCGTGCCTTTTTCACGCGTGTCCTCACACCGTTCGCCGCGTTTCTGCTCCGCCGGGGCGTCAGCCCCGACGCGGTCACGCTCATCGGCACGGCGGGGGTGATGGCCGGTGCCCTGGTCTTCTTCCCCCGTGGAGAGTTCTTCTGGGGCACGATCATCATCACCCTCTTCGTCTTCTCCGACCTCGTCGACGGCAACATGGCCCGGCAGGCCGGGATCTCCAGCCGATGGGGAGCCTTCCTCGACTCGACGCTCGACCGGGTCGCCGACGGCGCGATCTTCGGCGGCTTCGCGCTCTGGTACGCCGGCAAGGGCGACGACAACGTCATGTGCGCCGTGGCGATCTTCTGCCTCGCGAGCGGCCAGGTCGTCTCGTACACGAAGGCCCGCGGCGAATCGATCGGCCTGCCCGTCGCGGTGAACGGCCTGGTCGAGCGCGCCGAGCGCCTGGTGATCTCGCTCGTCGCCGCCGGCCTCGCCGGACTCCACACGTTCGGCGTCCCCGGCGTCCAGATCCTGCTCCCGATCGCCCTGTGGATCGTGGCCGCCGGCAGCGCCGTGACCCTGGGCCAGCGCGTCGTCACCGTACGCCGCGAGTCCGCCGAGGCGGGCGCCGCCCCCGCGGGGGGCCGGGGGGGGGGGGGCAACAACTGTTCCCCCAAAAAGAAGACCCCAGCGCGCGGGCGGACGGGCGCGGGGGGGGGGCCCGGCG
>NZ_JBHWFF010000045.1:49892-52308 GCF_042733785.1 Streptomyces sp. NPDC059695
CCCCTCCGGCTCGGCTTGTGGGTGGGGGCGTTGTTGTTTACCGTCCCCGGGGGCCCCGCGGGGGCCCCCTTCGGGGGGGCGCCCGCCGCGGCGCCCGCCGCCGCGGCGGCGTCCGGGGGAGGCGGAGCAACCTCGTGAGCACCCTGAAGGAGCGCCTGAGCGACGGGCTGTACGGCGCCGGCTGGGCGACCGTGAAGAAGCTGCCCGAGCCGGTGGCGACGGGCCTCGGCCGCCGGATCGCCGACTTCGCCTGGAAGCGGCGCGGCAAGAGCGTCCTGCGCCTGGAGTCCAACCTCGCGCGCGTGGTGCCGGACGCCACGCCCGAGCGGCTCGCGGAGCTCTCGCGGGCCGGCATGCGTTCGTACATGCGGTACTGGATGGAGTCCTTCCGGCTGCCGACCTGGAGCCGGGAGCGGGTCGAGCGGTCCATCGACATCAAGGACCGCCACTACCTGGAGGAGGGCATGGCCTCCGGGCGCGGGGTCGTCCTGGCCCTGCCCCACCTGGCCAACTGGGACCTCGCGGGCGTGTGGGTCACCCGCTCGCTCGGCATGCCGTTCACGACGGTCGCGGAGCGCCTCAAGCCCGAGACGCTGTACGACCGGTTCGTCGCCTACCGCGAGTCCCTCGGCATGGAGGTCCTTCCGCACACCGGCGGCTCCGCCTTCGGCACCCTCGCACGGCGGCTGCGGGCCGGCGGCCTGGTCTGCCTGGTCGCCGACCGCGACCTGTCGGCGTCGGGCACCGAGGTCACGTTCTTCGGGGACACCGCGCGGATGCCCGCGGGACCGGCGATCCTCGCCCAGCAGACCGGCGCGCTGCTGCTGCCGGTGACCCTCTGGTACGACGACACGGCGGTCATGAAGGGCCGTATCCACCCGCCCATCGACGTACCCGAGTCAGGCACGCGCGCCGAGAAGACGTCCGTGATGACACAGGAACTCGCCGACGTCTTCGCCGGCGGCATCGCGGACCACCCGGAGGACTGGCACATGCTGCAACGACTGTGGCTCGCGGACCTGGACGAGCGGGAGGGACCCGCCGCGTGAAGATCGGGATCGTCTGCCCGTACTCCTGGGACGTGCCGGGCGGCGTCCAGTTCCACATCCGTGACCTCGCCGAGCACCTGATCCGGCTCGGCCACGAGGTCTCCGTCCTCGCCCCCGCCGACGACGACACCCCGCTCCCGCCCTACGTCGTCTCCGCGGGCCGGGCCGTGCCGGTGTCCTACAACGGCTCCGTGGCCCGGCTCAGCTTCGGCTTCCTCTCCGCCGCGCGCGTGCGCCGCTGGCTGCACGACGGCACCTTCGACGTCGTCCACATCCACGAGCCGACCTCGCCCTCGCTGGGGCTGCTCACCTGCTGGGCGGCGCAGGGGCCGATCGTCGCCACCTTCCACACCTCGAACCCGCGCTCCCGGGCGATGATCGCCGCGTACCCGATCCTCCAGCCCGCCCTGGAGAAGATCAGCGCCCGCATCGCGGTCAGCGAGTACGCGCGGCGCACGCTCGTCGAGCACCTCGGCGGCGACGCGGTCGTCATCCCCAACGGCGTCGACGTGGACTTCTTCGCGCGCGCCGAGCCGAAGAAGGAGTGGCAGGGCGAGACCCTCGGCTTCATCGGCCGCATCGACGAGCCCCGCAAGGGCCTGCCCGTCCTCATGCGGGCCCTCCCCAGGATCCTCACCGAGCGGCCCGGAGCCAGGCTCCTCGTCGCCGGGCGCGGCGACGAGGAGGAGGCGGTCGCCTCCCTGCCGGCCGGGATGCGCTCCCGGGTGGAGTTCCTCGGCATGGTCAGCGACGAGGACAAGGCGCGGCTGCTGCGCAGCGTCGACGTGTACGTGGCGCCCAACACCGGCGGCGAGAGCTTCGGCATCATCCTCGTCGAGGCGCTGTCGGCCGGCGCGCCGGTCCTCGCCGCCGACCTGGACGCCTTCGCCCAGGTCCTCGACCAGGGAGCGGCCGGTGAGCTCTTCGCCAACGAGGACGCCGACGCGCTCGCGGACGCGGCGATCGCGCTCCTCGGCGACGGGACGCGGCGCGCGGAGCTGAGCGCCCGGGGCTCGGCCCATGTGCGGCGCTTCGACTGGGGGACGGTGGGCGCGGACATCCTGGCCGTGTACGAGACGGTGACGGACGGGGCGGCGGCGGTGGACACGGACGAACGCACGGGCGGCCTCCGGGCCCGCCTGGGGCTGTAGGAGCCTTCTGGGACGCCCGCCCGCGCCCACGCGGGCCTAGCCCGCCCGCACCGCGCCGGGCGTTCGCCCGGTGCCCGCGTGGGCCTTCCGCCCGCGCCCGGCGGGGCGGTACCCCCGCCCCTGTGGGCCTTCGCCCCGCCCCGTGTGGGCAATCGTCCCGCTGGGGCGGGACGGGTGGGCACACGGGACGGCGCCCTTCAGCGGCGCCTCCGCGTT
>NZ_JBHWFF010000046.1:0-15057 GCF_042733785.1 Streptomyces sp. NPDC059695
GACCATGCCCTTCCTCACACCCGACCGGCGACAACGCACCGGTCTGACACACCGTCACTGACGCCACTCCACTGACACCAACCCGGCACATCGCATGGGGCGCGTCAAGGGAGGATGTCCCGATGTGCGAGATAACGTAGAGGGCGGCCTCAAGAGCAGCCAGTGGGGAGCATCAACTTGGCTGGAATAGGCCAAACTTGGATGACTCGTCACCGCTTCGGGCGAAGCCTTCGGGCGCGTTGCAGGGGCGCCGGCCCGCGCGGAGCTGGAGCTTTGCCGGGCCCCGCCCGCACCCCGGGCGGCAGCGGCGCGAGGTCCTGGGACTCCCTTCCGTCCCGGCTGTGATTCACGTCACTGCCGGCAGCTCGGTGCAGCACTCGGCCCCGTTCCGCCGTCATGGGGGCAGTGATCGAGACGGGACGAGGAGAGGAGGTCGGCGGGTGAGGTTTCGCAGGAGCGGTCCGGGCAACGGATTCACGGAGTTCGTCGCACATCGGTCGGGAGCGTTGTTCCGCACCGCGTATGCGCTGACCGGTGACGTGCACGTGGCCGAGGATCTGGTGCAGGAGGCGCTGGAGCGGGCGTGCCGACAGTGGCGGAAGGTCGCGGTGGCGGACTCGCCGGAGGCGTACGTGCGCAAAGTGCTGGTCAACCTGGCCAACGACCGCTGGCGGCGGCTGTCGCGCCGGGACGAGCGCCCCGGGCTGTCGGGGGTGCCCGAGACGGCCGACCCCCGGGACCGGTTCGGGCAGGTGGATCTGCGCGCGGAACTGATCGAGGCACTGCTCGGGCTGCCGATGGGCATGCGCAGCGTGGTGGTCCTGTACTACCTGCACGATCTGGACGCCCGGCAGGTCGCCGGCGTCCTGGACATCTCTTCGAGTGCGGTGAGGTCCCAGCTCGCCCGCGGCCTGGCCAAGCTGCGCGATTCCGTATCGGGCGCCCAGGCGCCGCACACACCGTCGGCCGCTTTCGGAGGTACCAAGTGAGGAACACGTCGTCCGGACCGGCCCCGTTCGAGCCGGGCCTCGAAGCCGAGCTGCGTGCCGCGGTGGCCTCCTTCGCCGACGGGCCGACGGCGCCGGTCGTCGACGCGGCCGCGATCGAGCGAGCCGTCAGCCGCAGCCGCACCCGCCGGGCGCTCCTCGGCACCGCTGCGGCGTGCTGCGTGCTGACGTGCGCCACGGTGGGGTTCTTCGCGCTGAAGCCCGTGCCGCCCGCGCCCGGCGCCTCCCCGTCCCTGTCCCCACTGGCGAACGGGGCGTGCACCCCGCTCGCCACCGGCACCCCCAAGAGCGGAAGCGCCGATGCGACTCCGACACAGGAGCAGGAGCAGACCGCGGGAGCGGGCATCGCGCTGCCGGACCTGGCCGGCATGCCGGTCGAACAGGCCGGAAGCCTGCTGCGCGGACTCGGACTGAGCTGCACGATCATGCGGCACACGGACTGGAACGCTCCCGCCGGGCAGGTGATCAGCAGTCAGCCCCGGGGCGGCGCAGAACCGGTGGCACCGGGCTCGTCCGTCCTCCTGCTGGTCTCGACGGGCAAACCCGGCGGAACCTGAGCGACCGGCCCCTGGGTCACTCGGCCCGCGCACCGGCCGAGTGACCCAGGGGCCGGTGCCGGGCAATCCGTCGACCACGGCGCACCGGCTGGACGCCCGCCCCTCCGGGCCGCTGCTGGACTTTTCCGAGGGGCGCGTGCGGGGAGGGCGGGCGCACAACCGGCTGCGCTTCGCGGTGCAGCTGACGACGGTGCGCTTCCTGGGGCGGTTCATGCCGGACCCGCGGCAAGTGCCGCATGAGGTGGCGGAGTACTTGGCCGAGCAGCTGGGAATCGAGGACGCCTCGGTGCTGGCGGAGAGCGGGGCCCCGATCACAGCGGAGCCGCTCGCTGACGTCGTTCCGCTCGACCGCTGCTGGATCTCCCCGGCGTGCGAGCGGGCCCGGTCCGGGCATGCGAGACCGGGCTGACGGTCTCGACGCCATGCAGGCGAGTCACTGACGGCGGATCAGAACGAGCGGGCTGTTGAGGTGCGTCGTACGGTCGCCGTGACCCCGATAGGACGGGTGTCCCCAGCCGGTCCCGTGTCCCTTCGCACGTGCGCGGGACCGGCTTCTCGCTCAGCACCCGGCACGTTTCCCGGGTTCGGGCGGCCGCTACAGCTTCACCGCCTCGACCCCGGCCGGTGGCGGCCTGCGGCCCCTGCGCGACCCGGATGTCGCCAGGCTCGACGAGGACGACGAGGAGTAGACGAGACCTTGGCGGCTCCCCGGAAGCAGCATTGTTGCCCGGGGTGAGGGCCGGCCAGGGGAGGGTTCTTCCGGAGTCGAAATTGGGGCCTCAGAGGTCGCTGGTAAGGGTGCCGTCCAAGCCCTCGATGGGGCTGCGGCCGCACTCCGGCGCCGTTCGCGACCCCTGGGCCGGCAGCCTCCGGACAGTCGCTCACGCGTCCGCCTGCGGCATCTGCAGAATGCCTCTGACCTGGTGTTTTCCTGGGATCTATCTAGCCTAAGAGGTTCTGCTCGACATCATCGGAGGGGACATCGTGAGCGAGGAAAACACCAGGTACGACGCCAGCCAGATCCAGGCGTTGGAGGGGTGGGAAGCGGTTCGGAAGCGGCCCGGGATGTACGTCGGCTCGACAAGTGAACGCGGCCTGCGTCAGATGGTGTTCGAGGTCGCGGACCGGGCGGTGAACGAGGTTCTGGCTGGCCGTGCCGCCTCCGTCGACATCACTCTGACGCCCGATGGCGGCGTGTGCGTCGCCGACGACGGGCCGGGCGTTCCCATCGACGAGACGGAGGGCGCCGGCGGTCCCGGGCTCGAAGCCCTGCTCACCCGAATTCAGGTCGGGGCGGGTACCAGAGGCCGTTACGACGTGACGCTTGACTTCTGTGGCGTGGGGCCCGGCGTTGTCAATGCCCTGTCGCGCCGGATGACGGCCGAGGTGCGCCGTGAGGGAGTCCTATGGGTCCAGGAGTACGCGCGCGGCGTGGCCGCCACTCTGCTCACCAAGGTGGGGACGGCGACCGGTAGCGGGACCACCATCACCTTCTGGCCCGACGCCGACATCTTCGGATCCGCGGAGTTCTCGTTCGACGGGCTGGAGGAGCGATTCAGAGAACTGGCCTTTCTGAACCAGGGCCTGGAAATCTCGCTGACCGACCTGCGCCGTTCAGATGAGCCCCGTTCGGTACAGCTCCGCTTCCCGGGCGGGACGCGGGACTTCGTCGACTTCCTCGGCGGCCACACAGCAGCGCCCGCCCCCATGGACACCATCGCCTTCGAACGCGAGGACCCTCGGATGGAAGGGGTGATGGAGGTGGCCTTCCGCTGGTGCAGCTGCCCTGAGAAGCGGGTGCAGAGCTTCGCCAACAGCCGGCCCACCGTCGGAGGTACGCACGTGGTGGGCTTCCGCGACGGGGTAGTGGCTGCGGTCACCGCGTATGCGCGGGAGCAGGGGCTGCTGACACCTATGGACCCCGACTTCGACACCGATCGGATCGGCGCGGGCCTGACGGCGGTCGTGTCGGTGAAGCTGGACCGTCCCAAGTTCGGAGGCTCTATGCGCGGCGTGCTGGGCAACTCCGAAGTACGCGAATGTGTCGGACAGGCCGTCCAGGACCACCTCGGCAGGTGGCTGAAGGAAGACCCGGAGCGGGCCGCAGCTGTCATCGACCAGATCGTCCAGAGTGCCCGCCGGGACTGACCAGCAACGAACCGCCCTGCTGGCTCACGAAGACGGGATCGGCAGGGCGTCGGCAGGATGCAGACGCTGGATCGGGGTTCAGAACGGCCATCAACCGCGCGTGCGGACTCGGGACCGCTCCTGGGACTCCTCGACGACCGGCAGGACCGCGACCGCGTCGGGCAGGGTCAGCAGGTCGACCGGAGCGCCGCCGGCAGCGTGAGCGGAAGCGGTGACGGCGAGGGAGGCCAAGGCGAGCGTGGCCGCTGCGGCGGCCCGAGTCAGGTAGGTGATCACTCTGGAAGAGGTATCGGCCCCGAGGCGAACGGAGGGCAGGGCCTGTCGGACGTCACTCCTGTGTGCACCCAGGTTCACCACAGATGATCATGAAACGGGTGCGATGTTGACGTCGGCGGGCGCCGCTGCGCCCCTTGTCGGAGCAGTACAGGAGCCATGGGTCGGGGCCCGCCCATGGCGGGCGGGCCCCGTGCTGCACACCCGCCCCGTACGGGGGAACGGAGCGGGCGGGCAGCGGTCTCAGGCGCCCGGGACGGGCTCGGGCAGCGCGGCCTGGGTGCGGTCCAGAGCCCGGTGCAGGGCGGTGATCAGGCGGGCCCTGGACTGGGCCTGGTGCAACGGGTCTCCGCGGCGGATCGCGGGGGCCTCGAGGCGGCGGACGGCCTCGGCGAGCGTGATCCGGGCCCTCTGCTCGTCGGGCGCGGGCCCGTCAGGGCTCGTCGGCAGCTGTTCCAGTACCGCGCCGAGGTCGCGGACCAGGAGCTCGGCGTAGCCGGAGAGCTGGAGGCAGACCTGCTCGATGTCGGCCCGGGGCGGGGCGGTGTTGTCGCTCCGCTTCCAGGCGAGCACGGCGGCGGCGAGACGTTCGTGGACGTCGGGGTCGAGCGGGATGCCGGCGTCCAGGGAGCCGGTGGGGGCGTGGACGGTGCTGCCGTACTTCACCTGGCCGCCTTCGACAGGATGGCGTCGAGCGTGGGCTCGACGGTGGCGACCGAGACGCCGTGGCGGCGCAGGAACGTGCGCTCGGTCTCCCGCTGGTGCCAGGAGAGGCTGATGTGTCCTAGGGAGGGGACGATGACGACGCTGATCTCGCCGAGCTCGGCGATCTCGCGGACCCTCGCCCAGCCGGTGCGGGACTGGGGCGGCCGGCTGATGAGGCAGTCGTCGGAGAGGACCCCGTCCGGCGCGGTGTTCCAGCCGTGGCCGGCGCAGACGGCGGCCGCGGCGGCCAGCATCCCCCGTAGGTCGTCCGGGTCGGGGTCGGACGCGTACAGGGCCGCCGTGGTGGTCGTCCGTAGTGCCCTGGGCGGGTTGATGGGGAACATCCGGGCTCTCTTCCGCAGTCGCTCCTGGTCCTTCCTCCAGGTAACCGCGCTCTGTGACCTGTCTCGGTAGACATGGGCCATCGTGAAACCGTGACCTGGGGTGGTTCAGGTTCAGTGAGACGGCGATGGCTGGTCTGTTCACTCAACCTGAGCAGTTGGCGCCTGCGGTTATGCGCCATCGTCGTGGCGGTGAGCGTGCCAGAGGCGTCTCAGGCCCCCAGCGTCCAGGTGATTCGTATGCCGGCTGTCACCGCGGTTCCCCGGCGAGGAAGTACCGGACATCGGCCGCCAGGGAAGCCATCTGCTCACCGGCCTCCAGCCAGGTGGTCACCGAGGCGCTCCAGCCGCCGGCGGCCTTCGGCCATGGTCGCAAGGTCCAGGTCAGTCCGACGTGGCCGCCGGACCGGAAGACGGCTGACACCGCGAGGTCACGGTCGCTGGTCTGCCAGCTCCGTTCGCCGTCCCATCCTCGGTAGTCGGCGGCGATCTCTTCCAGGAACGGGACCAGATCGCTGTCCCAGATCCAGGCGACGACCTCATTGACCCGGGCGGCCAAGGCTGGAGCCTGTAGTTCGACGGCGTAGTGCACAGAGTCTTCGTCGAAGCTGAACCGATCGCAGAACCTCACACCGACAGACGAGTTGTCCTGACAGCGGATCGTCACGCTGGCCTCATCGTCAGTGCCGACGTCTGGGGTGGTCATGGGCGGAACGCTAGGTCAGCAGCACGTTCGACGTCACTTGGATTCGCTGTCGGCAGGGTGGAGAACGGCTTCGGCGATTTCACGGACGCGCTCCATAGTGATGCCGGTCCGCTGTTCGACTGCGAGAGGGTGGTCGGTCGGCTCCAGCTCGATGAAGGGACGCTGTCCGATGGGGCGTGTGTGGACGTGGGTCTTCAAGTTGATGGTGCTGGGCGAGTAGAGGAAGAGGTCGGTGGACAGCCATCCGAAGTAGGGCTCCTCGGATTCACGTCCCGGGGTGTCCCAGAGGTCCGCGGCTCGGGCGAAGTTGTCCCGACTGAGGGAGACCCATGCGGCCCAGGAGAAGACCTCGTCGCTGCCGATGATCGGTATCTCGATCAGACCCTTGACGAAGTAGTGCTGTGCCTGGATGACGCACTGATCCGACGAGAGCAGGCAGTCCGCACGATCGGCGAAACGCGGATCCCAGACGTAGGGGGCCGTGGCCGAGTAGTTCATCGGCAGTTCGGCGTGATGGCTGCCGCAGCATGAGCAAGTGAATCCGAGGTCGCTGGTCATGAGCGGAGCCTAATGATCGGCTCCGATGTTGCTGACGTCAGTTCCCCTGCTCCGTCGGCCCCGTGTACTGCCGGTAGGCCCGCGGCGGCCTCGATGGTGTCTGCGATCAAGCGTAGTTGGTGGATGAACCACGGCTTGGCGGTGGTGCGGAGGGAGCTTTCATTGGGGAGCCGCCGGATGAACTCGGCGTGGAAGGCCCGAAAGTCCTCCTCAGCGCCGGAGAGTGCCAGGCTGCGCCAGTGCGGCGCTGCGTAGAACACCATGGCTTTGACGACCTCGGGATAGATCGCCGCGTAGCGCTTGGGGTCCCACGGCCGGACGGTGCGGGCAGGTCGGGGCTGCAGCCGAGCGAGTCGCTGTGTGAGGTCGCTGATCCGGTAACCGTGCTGCAGGAGGGTGATCCAGAAGCGGGAGGTCTGTTCGTAGCAGACGTTGATCACGCCGGGACCGTAGCGGCGAAGGAGCCGGTAGTGACGCTTCTGGGCAGCGACGATTTCCGGTAGATCAGCAAGGTCGAACTGGTTGACGGGGGCTTCGACGGCCCGGCCGATCCAGAGGCGATGCGGGATGCAGACCTGGTCGTGGTGTTTCGACATCCAGACCATGACGCCTTGGCCGGGGGTGCCGGTCCTGCGGGCGACACAGCGCCGGCACGCCCATCGGGCAGTTGCGGCGAAGGGACCATGCGGGGTGTTCCATGCCTGTCGCTCCCAGCGGGGGATCGCGTACCGGATCGAGGTCTGAGGCTGTCCGCTGAGGACACTGATCCGGCCGACCGGATCCAGGCGGGATTCCAGCCAGTGGGAGGGCCGCTGAAGGCGTTGGACGGGCATCGCGTTGGCCGTGGCGAGGCGGTCCAGGAACGAGGCTTCGGTCTCCTGCGGGAAGGGCTTGAGCGGACGCGGTAGCGGACGGAACACGGCGGCCTCGAACGGCATGCTCACCCAGCTTTCCTGCCTGCGTCAGGCGGGGAATCCGACTCGCTGTTGTGATCGATCCGGATGTTCCGCAGGGAGGCTTTGGTGATGCACTCGCTGCTGTCGAGGATGGCGGAGATCGCTGCGGCCCGGATCAGGTGGGAGAGGCTCCCGATCATGCCGCCGGTTCGCTGGTGCAGGTATTTCGAGAGCCCGGCCAGGGTGTCGGGCTGGTGATGGTGCAGGCGAAGGGTGCTCTCCAACGAGGCGATCAGGGCCTGCCACTCGGTGTTGCGGGGGAAGGCGCCTGTGCGGACCAGGATGCAACGGCCTCCGAGCTGCTTGCCCCTGATCCCGGTGAACAGCCCGGACTTCTCGACGTTGATGCCTGCATAGACGAAGGTCGCCGGGGGGTGCTCGGTGAAGTACTTCAGGTGATCGGAGAGGTCCTCGCCGGCGGTGGTCGCGTGGTTGAGCAGGTGGATTTCGTCGACCAGGACCAGCTCGGTGCGGGCCTCGATCATCACCTGGCAGACGGCGCTGGTGACATCGATGGTGTTGTGCCGCGGGTTGATCACGGGCAGGCCCAGGAACCGGGCGAACTCCAGGGCGAGTTTGCGCGGGGAGCCCTTGGGCGGGGCGGTGATGTAGACAACGGGAATGCGGTCGCTGCCCGGATACCGCTTATGGATACGCAGTTCGTGGGTGCGGCCGAGCTGTTTCAGTGCCGTGGTCTTCCCGGTCGTCCATTGGCCGGACACGATCATCCCGCGACGGGCGCCGTGTTCGCGCTGGTTGAGCAGGGTCAGCAGCCGTCCCTGATGCGAGATCTCCCTGACCGTGGACGTGTGCACGACCTGCAGCTCGGAGTGGTAGGCGATCCGGGCCTCGTCGTAGGAGGCCCGGAAGGCCGGGGAGAGCGCCTGCCACTGCTGATCGGGCAGCAGCTCGAAGGCAGCCGGGTCGGTCTCGACGAAGCGCCGCCAGCCCTCCAGCCGGGTGGAGGGATCGGTCCAGTCGTCCGGCAGACCGTCGCTCTCTCGCGCCGGTCCTGCGGGGTTCACCACCATTCCTCGGCCTCCTTGCGCGCGTCGAAGAACTCCAGCGGGACGACGCCGGCAAGCTCACCGCCCTCCTCCTCATCAACGGACACGTTCTCCACCTCCGGATCCGGCTGCGGTTCGAGTGCCGGCCGGGGCCAGGCGGGCTCGCTGGCGGCCCGTGTGCGGGCAGCGACCTTGCGGTCGCGCCGCTGTGCCGACCGGCTCTTCCCCTTCGGCCTGCGGCCAGAACCGAGGTCAGGCCCGTCACCGGCCCGATCCAGCAGAGCCTCCGCGACTTGGGCGACAGCTTCCTCGTCCGGCTTGCGCGGTCCTCGTTCTCGCAGGATCTGGTGGGCCCGGTCGAAGACCAGCTCGCCCATCGGGACGGGAGTGGTGCGCAGGTGGCGCCAGGTCGCGGTGATCCAACCCGTGTCGTGGTGGTTGCGAATCCAGACGCAGGAGATGTCGTAGGGGTCGTAGTGGACTGCCCAGCCCTTGCCGTCCGGGCCCGAGCCCGAGGGCTGCCGCCGGAACGGGGTGAGCGCCGGTGCGTCGTAGGTGCGGTTGTTGATCCGCACGCCGCTGCGGCCGATGACCCGCCATTCACGCGGCATGATCTGGATGTACTCCTCCGGGCTGAGCGAGACGGGGACGTATCCGGCCTCCGACACCAGCGCGGCGTACTTCTCGTTCGGGCTCAGCGGCCGGTCCCGCATCAAGGGGTCACGCAGCCCGTCGTGCGGCCTGGACTGCCAGACGACGATCCACTCCTGAAGGAGTTCCTGCAGCTCGTGGATGGACCAGACGGCCTGAGCGGCCGGGTCCTTGCCCCGTGTCTCGACGCTGCGTCCCGCGTAGCCGGACACATACTGGGCGAACAGCGTCGACACCGAACCCAGCGTCCGCTCGATGTGCGGCTTGTCGGTCGGTGTGTTCGGATGCGCGGGCTGGAACGAGATCCCCAAGTGACGACAGGCGTTGCGGAAGTTGTCCGAGATGAATGCCGTGCCGTGATCGCAGACCACCGTCTCCGGAACGATCACCGGGACCGCAGCGGCCTTTTCCAACCGCTCGTCCAGCGGCAGCAAGGAGGCGAAGGGCAGCACCGATCGCGACATGCGCAGAGCGTCGGACCAGCCCGGACGTACCGGCTCCGGTGTCATGGCGCGGGCCAGCAGCAACGCGGCATCCACCGCCTTCGTCGACGGCCGCAGCACCACCGCAGACAGGGTCCTGGTCGCCAGGTCCACCAGCCCCGTCATCTCGCAGCGGTCCACCGTTCCGTCGTCGTGGATGACCATGACGTCCAGCGGCGAGGAATCGATCTCCATCACCTCGCCCGGCCGGGCCGCCGTTAGCTGTCCGAACATCCGCGTCGGCTGCTTGCCCAGCGAGCGACGGGTGCGGGCCGACCCGAACAAGTGCTGCCCGGCCGTGACAGCCTCCAGCAGACGGTAGAACGCCGCTCTGGACGGCATCCGGACTGTTCCGGCTCCGTGCTCGGCGACCAGGAGCCGTTCGACCTGGCGCCGCAGCACCTGCGCGGAGACGGTCGGCTCATCGGTCCGGCTGCCCGCGACCCTCAGGATCGCGTCGATCACCCGGGGATCGGCCCGGCCCGTGCCCGTGGCCGGCCTGCGCATCCTGCCGTCCACCAAGCCCGCCACACCCTCGCGCTCGAAACGCGAACGCATCCGGCGCAGCGTGCTCAGCCCCACCTCCTCACCAGCGGCCCGCAGCTCGGCCACCTTGGCCAGCTCCCGCTGCCGCAGCGAATGCACCGCCGGGTCGTACTCGCCCCGCCTCGTGGCGTCGACACCGCCGTCCGGGTGGCCGGTGAGCAGCTCGGTCAGGTGCCTGCGCCACCACTCGGCCCGCTCCACCGCTTCCGCCCGCAGGCCCTCCAGCAATCCGGCCTCCGGCAACGGTGGGCGGCTCAACGCGGTGCCGAGCACGGCGAACCCCTCGGACACCAGGAGATGCCCCAGCAGCACGACACTGGCGGCCTGGGCATCATCGATCAGCCGCACCGAAGTACCGTGCAGGGCCGCAACCGTGTGCTCCCGCCCGTCAAAGCGAACCCGGTCACCCAGCGACAACAGCTTCGGACGCGTCGGCACCCCCACTCACCTCCCGCGCGACTGCGGATGCTGGGCGAACCGTCGTCGCCGCCGACAACAGCCCGGCCTCCAAATCCACCGCCAGCCCCCGACACCACAGCAGGTGGAAGAGCACCGGCAGCACGGCAATCGGATCGCCCACCGCACGAGCCCCGGCCAGAAGCCCCCGAGGATGGGCGAACGCCGCCCGCAACCCTGCCACCACCGGCTCGCGTCGTACTCGCGGATGCCGGTAGCCCGACAACCAGCGCAGATTCGCCGCCAACACCGGATCGAGCACACCAACCCGATCGAAATCCCAGCCCACCACGGCACAGGCCGCGGCCGTGGCCGCGAACTTCACAGCGTCCTTGGGCTCGATCCGGTCATCAGGGCGCACATCCAGCACCACGGCGGTGCCGTCCCGCCGGCGTACGAAATAGTCCGGTGTATGACTGATCCGCCGGGCCTGGCCACCGGGTCGCCATGAGAGCCGGAACGGCTGCGACGCGACGGCCACCACGTCCGGCTCGGAGTCCAGCCGCATCAGATGACCGAGCTCCACCCATGACTCGAAGCCCACCAACCCGCCACTGGTAGCAGCCCAGTACCAGCCGGGAAAATTTCGCTGTCCCGGGTACGACGGGAACGCTCGCACCTGCCCGGCAGCCTCGAAACGCGTCGGCCACATCACCCCGAGCGGCCCCTTGCGCAGCTCACCGCGAGCGTCGACGTACTCCAGCGAGAAGTCCTCAGGCTCCACCAGCCACCCCCACTCGGCGCTGACCACGTACGGCGACCGTAGGGAGCGGGGCACGGCGGTGGCTCAGAAAGAGCGAGACAGATCGGTAAATGGCCCAGGTCGACCGGGACGCAAGGCCAGATGACTCAGATGGACCGAGACTGGCCCGCTATCAGCGAGACAGGTCACTCGTTCCAGACAACCGCGATCAGGGCCGAAGGGTGCATATCGAAGTTGCGTTCCTTGCCTGCCAGTTGCGTAGCGACTTGACTCTTCCTTGACCCGCGCGGCGGGGGCGGTGACCTCTACCGTGGGGGGATGCCCCACGTGCGGAACGCGGTGTTCATCGCCTGGATGGCGAAGAACGACTGGACGGCGCTGGAACTGGCCCGCTCCCTGAACACAGTCATCAACGAGGTCACACAGCGCACCTCCACGCGCGGGGAGCTGTCCGAGGTGACGATCCGCAAGTGGCGTGCGGGCGAGACGACATGGCCGCAGGCCAAGGCACGGATGGCTCTGGAGCAGGTCAGCGTGCGTACAGCGGCCGACTTAGGGTTCCTCCCACCCGATCGCCGCAAGAGCCGTGCCGCCCCGGAGGACCCGTTGCACCGCCGTACCTTCCTCACCGCCGCTTCCCGGCCGGATGCAGGCACTGCTCGGCGACTTCCATCGCGACCTGATCACTCTCTCACCCGGCTCGGCCACCGCACTGGACTGAGCTGATCGCTACCGCACCGAATGGAGCCGCCCGTGACCCCCGCTTACACCCTGCGCCGCTACGGACACCCGCAGGCGGCCGAGATCCGGCAGACACTCCTCGACGTCCACGCCGAAGCCTTCGCCTCCGAGATGAATGACCGCTTCCACGACCAGGAACGCTTCGCCTGGTTCGTCGACCACTGGAGCGGCCTGCCCGGCTTCGACTGCGTCATCGCCTACGACGGCGACGAGGCGGCCGGCTACGCCTACGGCGCCCCCGCCGTCCACGAACGCGAATGGTGGCGCGAGTACCTCTCCCCCGCCCCGGCCGCCATCGACACGTTCAACCTCTCGGAGCTGATGATCCGCCCGAAGTGGCGGGCCACCGGCCTGTCCGCCCAGTTGCACGCCGAGCTCGTCGGCCGGCGCCCCGAGCCCCTGGCCGCGCTCCTCGTCGACGTCACCCACCCCCGCGTCCAGGCCCTGTACGAGACCTGGGGCTACCGCAAGATCGGCGAACGCCAGCCCTTCGCCGACTCCCCGCTTTACGCCGTGATGCTCCGCGGCCTCCCGCCGGCGTAACAGCCCCACGCCCCGCACGCAGAACGCCGCCGCATCCGGCCCTCGGCGCGTGAGCCGGGGGCCGGATCCGGTCTGGAACTCGCGCCTGGGCCACGCGCCTGCGATGGTCCCGGCTTCCCACGCCGACGTCTCAGTGGCACGAGTTGGCTTGTCAGAGGCATCGTCTAACTTGCGGGCCATGGGAAATTCAGGCGGATCATTGACGACCCGGTCCACAGGGGAACTGCACCAGCTCATGCGGGCAGCCGGGTTCACGGGCATCGACGACACGCAGGCGTTGGCGGAGGGCTGGCAGGTCACGGACTTCGCCGACGCCGGGCGGCGCAGCCTTGCGAGCCTCGTCGAGCGAACGGGGACACCGGCCATCATGCTGTCCTTCCTCGACAGCGATGTGGGCCTCGTCGAGGCCCTCACGCCAGACGGCAACAGCTGGGAGGGCCTGCTCAACCGCGAGAAGGCGAAGAGCTACGAGATACCTCTGGAGCACTTCCCCATCGAATCCGCCGTGGCCTGCGCACTCGCCTGGTCGGCCGCTGCCGGACTGATGCCCGACGAGGAAGCCATCCGGCAGACACTCACCGGGTCGGCCCTGTTCGCGGAAGAACTCTCCTCAGCCCTCCTGGTCGCCCTGGGACTGCCCGGCGCAACCTAACGAGTTCGTGCACGGTAAGCGGTGAGACGTCGAGGGCTTCAGCGGGACCGGTGCTCACCTCTGTCGTCGAGGGTTCAGGTCCGCGGTCTGCTGGTGGGAGAGCAGGCCCGCGACGGCCTGGACGGTGTCACTCATGTGCTCGCGGTGGCCGAGGTGGCGGGCCAGTGCCCGCCAGTTCTTGAGGTGGGCGATACCGTGCTCGACGCGGATCCGTCGTGAGGAATGCGCCTTGCGCTGCCGCTCGTACATTTCCTCGTACCAGTCCGGGGCGTTCTTCTTGAACTTGCGGTGCGGTGGCGTCACCACGCGTCCACCGGTCTGGGCGCCGAGGCCCTGGTAGCCGGCGTCCGCGAGGATCTCCACCGCTGGGCCGTCGGCCAAGAGCTTGACCAGGCCCAGCTGGCGGACATGGGTGATGTCCGCGCAGCTGCCTGGTCTGGCCGGGCTACTGAACAGCATCCGCCCGCTCTGGTCGGTGAGGACCGTGGTCTTGACGGCGTTCTGCTTGCTCTTCCCGGAGATGAACGTGTCCCGGTCCTTGCGTCCAGCGGCCGGCCGGCGGACCCGGATCTCGGTGCCGTCGATGATGCCGGTCTGCCCACTGGCGCCGAGGTGGTCAATGACTTCGGCCAGTGTTCGCAGCCGGACGCCGGGGCTGATCGTGCACCCCCGCTCGGCGAGCAAGGGCCGCATCTGGCCGATGGCCCGGGTGATGGTGGAGCGGTCGACTCCGAACCAGCAGGCCAGCACATCGTGAGTGGCCCCGTGGCGGAGATGGATGAGGGTGGCCAGGAGCCGATCGACGAGCACGAACCGGTGCTTCGCACCGGCGCCCACAGCACGCTTCCGCGGCCGAGAGGCCAGCTTGGCCTGGTGACGCTCATGCCATAACGGGCCCAACTCGGCAATGAGTTCATCGATCACATCGGCCGACAGCCCCGTGATCCGGCGATTGCTGACGATCACTGCACGAGTCACGGTCCCCACCACCCGACCATGATCAACCATCCGGGGCTCGACGTCTCACCGCTTACCGTGCACGAGCTCGTTAGAAGCCATCTCATTTGGCTGCCCACAGCGTGGAAAGTTGCTGGTAGGGCGTCTCGACCGTTGTTGGATTCCCCGATGAGCGACTACTGGACACCAGCCCACTTCGCGGTCGAGCATGAGGATGCGGAAACCCTGGCCCGCCTGCTCGCCCACGGCGCCGACCCCGATGAGGTCTTCAGCAACATGACGCTGCTGACGCACGCGATCGAGCGGCCAGCCGTTGACGGTGCACACCACTGCCGTGCTGCTGGCGTTCGGCGCGGATCCTGAACTCGCTGATCCAGGCGGTCACACTCCCCTGGACCTGGCCACTTCCTACGATCATGACCTGGCCGTACAGCTGCTGCGTACCCACATCAGCAAGCGAGCCGGCGGTAGCAGAGGAGGACGCAGGCGATGGTGGTGAAGGCGAGGAAGTGGGCGGCTTTGCGTTCGTAGCGTCGGTGGAGCCGACGGCAGCCGGCAAGCCAGGCCATGGTGCGTTCGACGGTCCAGCGATGGCGGCCCAGTCGCTGCGAGGACTCGACGCCCCTGCGGGCGATGCGGTGGATCATACCGCGTCCGCGTAACCATCGCCGCAGGTGGGAGTAGTCATAGCCCTTGTCGGCGTGGAGCTTGCCCGGCTTGCGCCGTCGGGGCCCGCGGCGGGAGCGGATCGGCGGTATGCCCTTGACCAATGGGATCAGGGCCTGTCTGTCGTGCAGATTGGCTGCCTAGATTCCGACAGAGATGGGCAGACCGGTTCGCTCGGTGATCAAGTGGATCTTCGAGCCGCACTTGCCCCGGTCGACAGGATTCGGACCTGTCAGGTCCCCCTTTTCATGGCCCGCATGTTCACCGAGTCGATCGCGCAGCGGGACCAGTCCAGCTCGCCTCGCGAACCGGGATCGTCGAGGACCAGGCGGTAGAGCTTGGCCCACACTCTGGCCTTCGTCCACTCAGAGAAGCGTCGTTCGGGCTGTCGCTCCCGACGGC
>NZ_JBHWFF010000046.1:15067-25411 GCF_042733785.1 Streptomyces sp. NPDC059695
GGGCGCTCGTCGACCGTCCGATCCTCGGTTCTAGCGCCCTCTAGCGGGTCGCGGTCCGCCGCCCCCCCCCCCCACCCCCCCACCCCCCGCGGACGGCAACTGCTGCCAGGTGCAGCCCGAAGTGGCCACGAACACGATCGCGGCCAGCACCTCTCGGTCGCCATGCCGACGCCGGCCACCGCCCTGAGGTCGCGATGGAGCCTCCGGCACCACTCGCTGGAACAGTTCCCACAACTCGTCCGGCACCAGCCGCTCAACAATCCCCACCACGGTCCCACAGCCTGCCGATTCAACCAAATGAGATGACTTCTTAGCGGTTTCCAGATTGCCGTACAGCATGCACCCGCACGCTCGACGGCATTTGGGAGCCGTCGAACGTACGGGTTTCATGGGTGCCATGTGTGGCTACGCCGGGAGATTCGGCGCCCCCCCATCTGCCCCACAGGACAAGCCCCTTCAGATGTCACCCGCTCGTGCGGCAGACCCAAGCCTCCAGAAGCCGTCAGACCACGTCACCTTGTGCGGGCGATACTCGAGGACTCCGGCCTGGAGCGGGTGAGACCGGAGCAGACAGCACAGCGACAAGGCAGTCAGAAGCGAGTCAGTGCGGAGCTCACGCCGTGTTGGCCCGAAACGGGCTGTCCAGCTTTCGCGCTCGCTCCCCACCATGGGCGCGTGTGCAACGTGAATCCTCAGGCACCGGCCGAACCGTGCCTAGACCAGAAGAGCAGTGGCGGAAAGAACGGGCTGCTGATCACCATGTCGAGTGAGGCCGTCCAGAGCGCAGACCGTTTCGCGTGGTACTCCGATCAGATCCGGCAGTACATCTTCCCCATCACACTCTCAACCCTGTACACAGCAGACTTCCGTTCCGAGGTGTCGGCACTCCAGCTCGGGGTGGTGCAGGTGGCACACTTCACGTTTCCTCCGCTGGAAGCAGCCCGGACGGCGCGGCATATCCGACGTCTCGATCCCGAGACCTACCAGCTTGGGTGGATACGCCGCGGCACCATGGCGGCCACCCAACTCCGCAACGACGCGTTCATCGGCCGGGGCGACATGGTCCTCTTCGACACGTCCCACCCCCTTGAAGCCAGCGTGCGTGACCCGGATGGCATGACCGAGGTGGCTGTGCTCCGCATCCCGAGGAATGCTCTCTCCCTACCGTCCACACAGGTCGAGCGTCTCCTAGCACGACGACTCGCCCCTGAGGGGGCGAGCGGTGCCTTGCTGCACCAGCACCTGCACACCCTGCTCGCCCACGCGTCTGAGATCGGTCCAGCAGAAGCTCACCGCCTGGGCACCATCACCGCCGACCTGATCACCTCCTTCGCCGCCGACCGGCTCGACAGAGCAGAGCTCGTGCCGCTGGAGACCCGCACCACGGTGCTGCGTGCCCAGATCAACGCCTTCATCACCCACCACCTCGGCGATCCGGAGCTCCGACCGGCGGCCATCGCCGCTCACCACCACATCTCTCTCCGGTCCCTCCACGCCCTGTTCCAGCAGGAACCGGCCACGATCTCAGCGACAATCCGGCGTCAGCGCCTGGAACGCTGCCGGGCCGACCTTGCCGACCCCAGAATGCGTAACCGGCCGATCGCCGCCATCGCCGCCCGCTGGGGACTGCTTGTACCGGCTGAGTTCAGCAGGGCATTCAGGGCCGCATACGGAATGAGCCCGGGCGAGTACCGATTGGAAGCAACCCGTCTCCAACCGTCTGCACGGGACCACAAGTCACTGTGCGCACACTCACAAACCGATTCAGCGGGCCGACCGCAAGATGAAGACTCGCCAGCCCAGGCAGGGTCCTGAGCAACGGAGTCGGAGGTTACGTCACTCCTACCCGGCCCAGGAACCACGTCAGCCCGGGCATACCTCTCAGAGGGAGGAAATCCGTTGAAGATGAGCTTTCGAAGGACTGCCATTGCCACGGCACTCGCGATGGCCATGAGTCTCGGCGTCGGTGGAGTTGCCGAAGCCACACCCGCCTCCGCACCCGCCGCTGAGGCAGCGACCGTGCCGGCCGGCTTGAAGGCCGCCCCGCGGGCGATGTGGCGCTGGTACGGCGTGGGCAACTACGACGTGTGGCGGTGCAACATCTTCGGCGCGTACTACGTCAACTCCGGCCAGGCACGCGCTTACCGTTGCATTCCGACGGGAATGTTCAGCGCCTACTTGGCCGTACTCATCTGGTACTGAGGCGCTCGCCAGCCTCTGAGAGCAGGCCGGCTCCGCGACGGGAGCGCCAGCAACAGCGGCCGTCACCGCACCATGAGCGTGACTGCGATGAGCCTCGGGACTTGGGCCGCCGAAGCAGTACCCGCTGCCGTACTTGACGACCAGCATCAGGGCAGCGGCCACAATCGGGGCCCCAGGCCGTGCGAGGACACACAAACATCGGGGCGTGCAACGTCCTTGGCAGGCACTACGTCGCCTCTGGACACGCTCGGCGCTCTACTGCTGGCGGACGGATCTTTCGCAGACTCCCTACGCTGACTCATCTGACACGGAGTCGGCCACCACCTGCGCCTGGTGCGGAGGGCCACCCGCTGGAGACCTAACGTGATCAACCATACGGTGACTGGGGGGAGATACCGTGTACTACGACGACTGGGAGAAGCGGCAGGCATACGACCGGGGACGGGAGGACGAGCGCGACCGGATCCGGCGTTCGATTGACGGCGACGAGGACTACGGCGGGTGCTTCGGCCTGATCATCATCGGCGTCATCATCTACGTGTTCGTCAAGGCTTGCTCCGGCTGACTCCAGGGACGGCTTTCGCGTCCCGCCCGCCCCCCTGCATGAGTGCCCCAGCCAGGATGCCGGCGCCGCTGAGCAAGCATCCTGGACACGGCCGAGCGCCATGAGGCCCCGTACGGCAGGGTGCTCAGAGAACCTGACGGGAGACGCCCCCGCGCCCATCACACACACCAGCTAGCAATAGCGGGCGTAGCGCTGGCCGCCATGAGCCGGGGACGTACGCCCGCGTCCTCACCTCCCCACTGGCCACCGCCGGGCCGCCCGGCAGGTGACCGACGCACTGAACACCCCCGTACCGTCCCCTCTTCCCGCTGTGTCGTCCTCGCCGGTCCTACGGCGTGGACTCGGGCAGGTCTGGAAGGGCATCGACGCGAGGCACTGACGGGAAGGGCGTCGTCTACGGGGCCCGGCGTCTGGGGCCATGATGGGGGATGAGCTCGAGTCGTCCGATGCTGAATCAGCGGGAAGCCGCCGAGGCGCGTGGCACCAGCCGTTCCACGATCCGCCGGCGCCGTGAGGCCAGTCTGTTGCCGGGGTCGGTGGAGGATCCGGGGCGGGGCTGGTCGATCCCGGTCGAGGCGCTTCTCGGCGCCGGTTCCACCCTGAACGCCCCCGCCCCCGCCTGACCCGTCGTCGTCCCCTGGGTCGGCGTCAGCCGGGGACGGTCTGGGTGACCAGGTGGGCAGATCGGTCGCGGAGCCGCGTACCGAGCTCGAGCGGGTGTCGACATCAGCACGCCCTCGAGCTCGCTCAGACATCGACCCGGACCGGAACTGCCCGTGGCCGCTGGACTGGCAACGCCACTACCGGGTGCTCGCGGACCTGGTCGACGCCGACGGTGTTCTGCCCTCCATCGCGCCGGGCGTCGTCTTCGACGGCGACGACATCGGCAAGTGGCTCCAGCAACAGAAGCAGCCGGCCACCTGGGCGCGGCTGCTACCGACCAGCAGGAACGGCTCACCACGCTGAGCGTGCAACCCGCCCAGGCGCCCGCTCCCGCCCCTGCGGCCAGCGGCGGGGTGAAGGGGGGCCGAGCGAGGCACAGCCGGCGTTCCAGCGGGGCCCAGAGGCGCTCGCGCCGTGGGTGGAGCGAGAAGGCGCCCACCGGCCCGTACCCCGCAGCCACAGCGAACAGATCACGATCGAGGGTGAGGCGGAGCCGGTCGTCGTCAAGCTCGGCGTATGGGTCTCCAACACCGAAACCCGACGCCACAAACTCAGTGCGGAGCAGTTGGCATCGCTGAAGGAGCTGGGCATCGACTGGGCGCAGCCGGTGACCATCCCCCAGGCCGCCCGGGACAGCCACTGACCGGGCACCGCTACGTCGGCACGGTCCACGCCTGCCGCCGCGAGGCCGCTCCGGCCTGGCCCCGCGCGAGATACGGGACCGGAGCGAACTGGCCCTGCCCTGGTCCCGGATGCCCTGGAACCGCGCCCTGTCCGACGGTACGGGGGCGGGCCGGGAAGCGTAGGGGCGCAGGGGCGCCGGCTCGGCGGCGTAGCCCTCGACGCCTCAGCCTCCGCCCGACCGGCGCCCGGTCCGCCCCGTCAGCCCAGCAGGTCCGGGGAGCGCAGCATCTCGGGCGGGACGCCCCAGGCATCGACCAGGTCGACGGCGAGCGGGCGGACCTTGCGGCACAGGTCCCCCACCTCGCGGCTGATCGCCTTCGACCGCTGCACGGTGAGCCTGCCGTGCTCCATGAACCACGCCCGGTCCGCCTCGATCGTCGACAGCGCGTACAGGTCGCACAGCAGGCCCAGCGCGACCTTGTTCCCGCCCTCGGGCTGGTCCTTGAACGCGTCGACGAACGACTCGAGGACCAGCCGCTCGACGTGCGCGTGGGCGAGCGCGATCACGTGGTCCTGCGCCGAAGAGAACACCTCGCCGGGATCGCGCCCCCGGTCGACGCCCGCCTTCAGCCGGCGGGCCAGCCCGGCGAGCATGTGCTCCTCGCGGAAGCGCAGCATGGCCAGCTGGTACTCCGAGTCCCGCAGTCCGGCCTCCTGGTCCCACTCGTCGCCGCCGGGGAGCAGGTCGCGGACCCGCTCCAGGAGTTTGTGGGCGGAGGTCTTCTCGATCACGGTTTCCACCGCGAGCCCGGTGACGTAGCGGACCACGCCGAGCTGGTCCAGGTCCTCGAACTCGCTGGCGTGGTCGGTGAGCAGGCCCTTCGCGACAAGCTGGAGCAGGACGTGGTTGTCGCCCTCGAAGGTGGTGAAGACGTCGCTGTCGGCCTTGAGCGCGGCGAACCGGTTCACCGCCAGGTAGCCCGCGCCGCCGCACGCCTCGCGGCCCTCCTGCACGGTCCGCGTGGCGTGCCAGGTCCCCAGCGCCTTCATCCCGGCGGCCCGCGCCTCCAGGCGTCGGCGCGCGTCAGGAGAGTCGTCGCGGCCGGAGAAGACGTCGTGGAGCTGCCCGCGCACGGTGTCCTGCGCGAAGTGCAGCGCGTACGTGCGCGCGAGCAGCGGCAGCAGGCGGCGCTGGTGCAGCCCATAGTCCAGCAGCAGCTGCTCCCGGCCGCCCGGCGACGCCTCGAACTGGCGCCTGCGCGCCGCGTACCGGACGGCGAGGGTGAGCGCGACCTTCGCGATGTTCACCCCGGCGCCGCCGATGCACACCCGCCCCTGGACGAGGGTGCCGAGCATCGTGAAGAAGCGCCGGTTGGGGTTGTCGATGGAGCTGACGTACGTCCCGTCGGGGGTGACGTCGGCGAAACGGTTGAGAAGCGCCTCGCGCGGGACGCGGACGCCGTGGAAGCGGATGCGGCCGTTGTCGACGCCGTTGAGGCCCATCTTCAGGCCGTCGTCCTCGATGTCGACGCCCTCCACGACCCGCCCGCCGGAGCGCAGCGGCACCACCAGCGCGTGCACCCCGCGCGCCTCGCCGCCGACCTCCAGCTGGGCGAAGACGACCGCGAGCTCGGCGTGGCAGGCGGCGTTGCCGATGTAGTCCTTGCGGGCCGCGTCCTCGCCGGTGGTGACGACGAACTCGCCGGCCTCGGCGTCGTAGCGGGCGACGGTGCCCAGCGCCTGCACGTTGGAGCCGTGTCCGGACTCGGTCATCGCGAAGCAGCCCAGCAGCCGGCCGGCCACCAGGTCCGCCAGGTAGGCGTCGTGGTGCCGGGCGGTGCCCAGCTGGAGGATGGCGCCGCCGAACAGGCCGAACTGCACCCCCACCTTGATCAGCACCGACAGATCGCCCAAGGCCAGGGTCTCGAAGGCCGCGACCGAGGCGCCGATGTCGTCGCCGCCGCCGTAGGCCGCGGGGAAGCCCATCCCGGTCTGCCCGGTCCCGGCCATCTCGACGGCGATGTCCCGCACCCGTTCGCGGAACGCGTCCCGGTCCAGCCGCTCGGCGTCCTCCAGGACGGAGGAGTGGGCCACCAGATTGGTCCGCACGAGGTCGCGGACCCCGGCGTACTCCCCGTCCAGGAGCCGCGCCAGGGCCTCGACGTCGATCTCGGGCTGTACGTAGCCGCTCGCGGCGGCGGATGCATCCTCGGGTGCCATGGGCCTTCCGATACCCCGCCGCGTCCGCGTCATACCGGCCGCAATCACGGGCAGGAGCAGTACATGGGCCTCACCGGAGGCATCGTGAGTACCGTACGAAGGAGGTCCTGCGCCGTGCACAGGACCACGGCGGGCGTTCCGCCACGCGTGCGGAATGCGGAAGGGGACGCGCGATGGCTGGTCTGAGGCTGGGGCCGCTGGTGCGGTACGTCGACTGGGAGACGGGCACCAGGGCGACCGTGTGGGTGGAGACGGACCGGGCGTGCACGGTCGAGGTCCGGTGCGAGGGCGGCGGCGCGGGCAGCGCCCGTACTTTCCTCGTCGCCGGCCACCACTACGCGCTGGTCGTCGTCACCGGTCTGACCCCCGGCTCCGCCGCCCCCTACGAGGTCGTCCTCGACGGCGCGGCGGCCTGGCCCCCGCCGGACTCGTCCCTGCCGCCCAGCACCCTGAACACGCCGCCGGTCGAGGCGGACGGGGCGGTCGTCGCGTTCGGGTCCTGCCGGTGGGCGGCGCCCGCCGAGGGCGGGTCCGACCCGGTCGGCCCCGACGTCCTGGACACCCTCGCCGCCCGGCTCGCCGCCGACCCCGGCCACGACCGTCCCGACGTGCTGCTCCTGCTGGGCGACCAGGTGTACGCCGACGAGACCTCCGCCGACACCCAGCGGTGGATCGCCCGGCACCGGCGCGAGGCCGGGACGGGCGCCGACGCACCGTCCGACCAGGTCGCCGACTACGAGGAGTACACACGCCTCTACGACGAGTCCTGGGGCGATCCCGAGCTGCGTTGGCTGCTCTCGACCGTGCCGACCTGCATGATCTTCGACGACCACGACGTCATCGACGACTGGAACACCAGCGACGCCTGGGTCGCCGACATGCGGGCCACGTCGTGGTGGCACGACCGGATCACCGGTGGCCTGATGTCGTACTGGGTCTACCAGCACATCGGGAACCTCTCCCCGGACGAACTCGCCAAGGACGAGTTGTACGCCGCAGTCCTGGGCGCCGACGACGCCACCGGGATCCTGCGCGAGTTCGCCGAGCGCGCCGACACCGACCCGATCTCCGTACGTTGGAGCTACCACCGGGACTTCGGCCGCACCCGGCTGCTGATGGTCGACACCCGCGCCGCCCGGGTCCTCGACGAACAGCACCGGGCCATGCTGGACGCCGAGGAGGAGGCTTGGCTGCGCGAGCGGGCCTTCGACGCCCCGGACCGCGTCGACCACCTCGTCGTGGGGACGTCCCTGCCCTGGCTGCTGCCCCCGATGGTCCACTTCGCGGAGAGCTGGCATGCGGCGCTGTGCCGGGGCGAGCGCGGTCCGCGCTGGGCCAGGTTCGGGGAGTGGCTGCGCCGCCGCGCGGACCTGGAGCACTGGGCCGCCTTCACCGCCTCCTGGCACCGCCTCACCGACACCCTTGCCGAGATCGGCCGCCAGGACACCGCACCCGCCACCGTCAGCGTCCTGTCAGGCGACGTCCACCACGCCTACGTCGCCGAACCGGTCTGGCCCGAGGGACAGCAGCCGCGCTCCCGCATCAACCAGTTCACCTGCTCCCCGCTGCACAACTCGGTCCCGCCGGCGATGCGGATCGGCTTCCGCGTCGGCTGGAGCCGCGCCGCCAAGGCCGTCGGCCATCTCTTGGCCCGCCACGGCCGCGTCGCCCGCCCCGAGATCAGCTGGGAGCGGGCCGGCGGCCCCTGGTTCGGCAACCAGCTCATGACCCTGACCTTCCGCGGCCGCACCGCCCGCCTACGCCTGGAGAAGGCCGCCGACGCCCCCCGCTCCCGCAGCGACACCGACCGCGCCGGGGCCCGGCTGATCCGGATCGTGGAACGCGACCTGACGGCGGAGCGCCCCTGACCGCTCCCGCGGGCCCCACCCCCACGACAGCGGACCGAGCCGACGGACGTCAGCCCAGGGAGGCCGCGAACTTTCCCGCCTCTGCGTCGGCCGCCCGCAGGGAGATCTTGCCGCGGTGTGTCACTTCGACCTGGTAGATGGCGCTGCCCTTGGGTACGCCGGCGACCGAGACAGGGAAGCGGCACACCCTGGTGGTGAAGTTGCTGTCGTCGTACTCCGGCTCGCCCAGCGAGCCGGTACCGACGGCAGCGCCTGCCGCGTCGTACACCGTGACAGAGGCACCAGGCAGGATGTCGTCGTATCCGCCGATCCCTCGACACGAAGATTCGCCCATGCTCGACACCTGACTCGGCCCACCGACCAGGCTCATCGTGCCGTTCAGCTCGAACGTCTCGACCTGTTGAGGACCTTCCTCACCGGCCAGGGCCCACGCTCCGCCCACAGCCCCCGCCCCGATCACAAGACCCGCTAAGCCGCCGACGAGCCAAGGAACCAAGTGGTTCGCCACTTTGGGCGAGGTAGCGGGGGCGTGGTCGGGGGCAGGCGGAATGGTCGCCTCGTCAACGGACATGCCGCGGATCGTCGCAGAGCGCCTTCATCGCGACTGCCGGAGTGACCAATCCGTGACAGGAGGTGGCCGATGGTCGCATGTCTGGCTGGGAACGGGTGGGCGTGGTCGGCTTGGGGGCAGAAGGACCGCTCACAGGTTGTGCGGGCGGTGCGTCATGTCCCCTTGGCGGCGTCGGTGTGTCCGGCATGTGCGGTGACTGCGAGCCTCGCTCAGCGTCCTCGCCCGCGTGCACCGGCTGGGCGAGGCCCTCGGCATCCCCCTGACCCTCACCGCCCACCCCTGGTCTCCCGGCATGGCCCCGGTGGGGGCGGGGCACGATGCTGCGGGTCCGCGAGCCGAGGGAAGGGCAGCGGCGTGAAGGGCGACGACTGCGAGGTGCTGTTCACGCATGTGCCCAGTGGGGAGGTCTACAGCGCTCCGGGCGGGGCCGGCGTGTACCGGCAAGACCACAGGGCCCGGCGGGACCGCGCTCCTCCAGGCCACCGGAGAATTCGACACCGACAGCGTCACCTGCCTGCACCAGGCTCTCGCGGACGCGATCGACGAGGGCGCCACCTGTCTCCGGGTCGACCTGGCCTCGATCGCGTTCGGCGACGTCGCCCTGGTCGACACCCTCCTGCGTGCCCAGGAGGGGCCCGCCCGCCTGGTCATGGTCGGGCCCCTGTCCGGCTACCTGCGGCGTCTCTTCGAGCTCACCGGCACGACGGGCCTGTTCACGTCGAAGCCTGAAGCGGACGTCGAGCCGGGGTTCACCACGCGGGCGGTGAGACGCGGTTGTACGTCTCGTGCAGAGGCTCGGTCCCATCCCGGCCGATGACCGCCCGGCACGGCCCGACGACGAACGCGTCGTCGGGCTCGCCAGAGTGATCCGGGTGGGTGGCGGCGAGGTGCTGGCGAGCAGCGTCCTGGAGCGGGCCCGCTCCGCCGTCCAGGGCGGCGGCCGGCCCCGTGCCCTGGCACACGGTGCACCGGACGGTAAGAAAGGCGCCGCCGTCGAGAAGGAAGAGCATGTCTGATCAACGATCACCCGGTGGAGTGGTCGCGGCACCCGGGGCCGCTCACCACGGTAGCGCTCATGGCGCTGCCCCTGACCGTGGCTGTTCCAAAGCCCCCAGCCGCGAGATCCCGATGCCTGCGCTAAGGGCCAAGATCCCGGGCGGGAGCTACCGATGGGAGCTTGTCAGTGACCGGCCGACTGCGCGTCGCCGGAGTGATCGATGACATTGCCGTTGGAGCAGTTGTTCTTGTGGTTGCCGGTCCAGTCGCTCAGGGCCGGCACCACGGCGAGTTCCTGGATGCACACGTCGGCGGCGGTGAAGTTCCAGTTGTTCGTTGCATTGACCCCGCTGCCGAAGTTGCCGTCGTTGTCGGCGAAGGCGGGTGTGGCGGCGAGGACTGTGACGGCGGCCAGCAGACCGCAAGTGATGATCTTTCGCATGCCCGATGAACGTGTTCTCGCCGGGGCAGGTCACGCGGCAATCGACCGAACGTGCGGAACCCGGATTCAACTGCCGCACATGTGCGAGATCTCGATGCGCCCCAGCTCAGCAGGAGCCGGACACAGAAGTGGGGGGGGGGGGCGGGCGGCGGGGGAGGGGGGACAGCAGTGAGTGGGGGGCGGCGGCGGGAGC
>NZ_JBHWFF010000046.1:25421-51691 GCF_042733785.1 Streptomyces sp. NPDC059695
CCCCGGACGGCTTCGCATCGCGGCTGGAGACCAGTCAGCTCGTCGGGGCCCCCCCCCCCCACTTCTGTGAGTGGCGCACAGCGCCTTCAGTGTCCCGTTCTGTCACCGTTCAGGTGATCGCGGGCTGCGGTCACATACGCGGCGATAGCCGTGGTGAGGTGACGGTGCTCATCGCGGGCAGCCTGCACGGAGGCGCTGTCTGTGTAGTCCCTTTGCCGAGCAGCGAGCCGAATCTGAAAGGCCGCGCCAGCAACCTCCTGGGCGAGGTCAGCGATGCGTTCGGGCCCTTCGAGCTGGACGACGGGGAGTGTCGCCCGCAGGGCGGCGTCCCTCTCCGCAGCCTCCGCCCGCAGCACTACGGCGCGCGCGTCTATGCCCGCACGGTCGTGAGCGGCCCCACTACTGGTGAGTTCGGCGCGAGCCTGGGCGAGTGTCACGGTGCGCCAAGTCCCGTAAGCGTACGTTTCCGCGGCCTGCAGGAAGGCGGCGTAGGCGTCCCGTTGATGCTGTCGGCGGACTGCGTCTATGGGACCGCGGTGAGCTCCGTGACCTTGGTGGCGTCCTGCCATGTAGGCCGCGAATGCAGCCACCAGTGCGGTCGGACTTGCGATGACGACGGCTATCACCTGTGGGTCCATGTCCGAGATCATGCAGCAGCCATACTCCGGGGGGCTAGGTAGTTACAAGCGCCACAGAAGTTGTGCCATAGCCCGTTCTCGTGAACAAAACCGCTGCGGGGGTGTGAGCCTCGCTACCAGTGGCTGGGCGCGGCGAGGCCGGCGGTGCTGGCGTGATCCTGGCTCCAGTCCAGCCCCCACCGGTCCCCTACGTCGGGCACGGCGGGCATGGACGTCTCCGGGGCGGGCGGCAGGAGCGGGGCCAGGCGCTCGGCCTCCGCGACCAGGGCGAGGACGGCGGCGGAGCGGGCGGCCCGCCACCCGGCCCGCTTCTCCTTCGACAGGCCCGTCGGGACGCGCAGACAGAGCAGGACATGCTGCGCCGCCGTGTGCAGGGCGGCGGCCTCCACCAGGCGCAGCAACTCCTCTAGCTCACAGTCCGTACGCGGCGGGCGCCACGGGAGCAGCGCGAGGATCTGGGCGCGGGCACGGCGGGCACGGGGCAGGAAACGCGACTCGGGAGGCACGCCGCCTCAACGACCGGGGGGCGGCCGGTACGGCTGGTCAGGCGTGGGCATTCAGCCGCTGAGGTAGGCGTAGTGCGTCAGGCGGGATCCGGCGGCTTTCTCCGTCGTGCCGAGGGCCTCGGCGAGGTGGGGCAGCGGGACGGCGTCGCCCTTGATGTAGCGGGCGGCGAGCGGCCCGAATTCGGCGACGATCGCCCCCAGGTTCTCGGCCGTCTTCAGCACCATGCCCGGCTCTTCGTCGACCATATCTGCGAGGCGCTCACGCAAGGTCCGCAGCAGGCCTGCGACGTCGTCCGGCAGCGGTACCGCGCGCGGCGACGTCGTCCATGTTGGCCTCCCACTCCTCCTCCGCCGTGGAGACGTCGTACGCGTCGTGGCCGACTGTGCGGACCTCCTCCCAGCCCAGCGGGACGGTCCGCTCGCCGCGCCACCCGCACGCGCACCGGCCGCGCATCGCCGTCGCGGTCGGCCGACGCAGCGAGCCGTCGTACACCCACCAGTCGGTCGACTCGTGGAAGTAGGCACTGCTGCCCAGGTCGAAGAGGACCGGGCCGGGCTCGGTGCCGTCCACAAGGAATACCCCGACCTCGCCCTCGTGCGTCTCGAACCCCTCGCGCTGCCACCCCATCGAGCATCGCCTCGTCGTCGGCCGAGGCGGTGCCCCCTCGGGCCCGCCGACTCCACGATGGGACAGCGGAACGGACGCCCGCAGCAGAGTTGGCATAGTCCGGCAGAACATTGGGAGCACGCGAGACGCCGCGCGCCCCCAAACGAGACCAGCACCCGCTCACCCGTCGAGGAGGGACGGTGCCGCGAGCTTGCATGGTGATCACGCTGCCGGAGCCCTGGCAGATCAGTGGTGCAGCTAGTTGGCGAAGCTGAAGTCGCCGCCGACCGGTGCGGCGATCTTGTCGACGCCCGTCAACGCGGTGAGGCTCGTGACGGGATCGGCGCTGTCGGTGGTGGTCCCGTTGGCGAGCTGGCCGGATCCGTTGGCGCCCCAGGAGCGGACGGTGTTGTCGCCGAGCAGGACGATGGTGTGCTCCCGGCCGCCGGCCACCAGGCGGACGCCGGCCAGGCCCGGTACGGGGACCGGGGCAGTCCGGTAGTCGGTGGTGCCGTCACCGAGCTGACCCGAAGTGTTCTGACCCCACGCGTGGAGAGTGCTGCCGCTGCCGGTGACGGCGATGCTGTGCTTGGCACCTGCCGCGATCCGCGATACTTCACCGGACCAGGCGTCCTGCGTCTTGACCGGCGCGTAGCGGTTGATGGTGCTGTTGTCGCCGAGCTGGCCCTGCGCGTTGTAGCCCCAGGCCATCACCACGCCACCGTTCCCGGCCGGGCCGGCCAGGGCGAGGTTGTGGTCGGCGCCGGCTGCAATCAGGCTGACACCGGTCAGACCGTTCACCGGGGCGGGGACGTTCCTACTGGCGGTGGTGCCGTCGCCGAGCTGGCCGTTGACGTTGTAGCCCCAGGCCCAGACGGTGCCGTCCTCACGCAGCGCCAGGCTGTGGTTCAGCCCGGCGGCGACCGCGACCACCTTGTCCAGGCCCTCCACCCGGACCGGGACGCTGCTGTCCATGTTGGTGCCGTTGCCAAGCTGGCCGTAGTTGTTGCGCCCCCAGGCCACCACCGTCCGGTCGTCCAGCACGGCAAGACTGTGGGTGCCGCCCGCGGCGATGTCGGTCGCGTTGGACAGAGCGACGACCTGGCCCGGCGCGTTGTGGCTGAACACGGAGCCGTCGCCGAGCTGCCCCGAACCGTTGGAGCCCCACGCCTGCACGGTGCGGTCGGTCAGCAGTGCCAGACCGTGCCCGTTCGCCGGCCCGGAACCACCGGCGGCGATCTTCACCACCTCGGCGCTCGTGAGCCCGAGCACGGTCGTCGCCGTGGTGCGGAAGTCGGTCCAGGTACCGTCACCGAGCTGCCCGGAACGGTTGTTCCCCCAGGACTTCAGCCTCTTCTCGGCCATGTGCCACCCTTCTCTGATCAACATCAACAGGAAGGACCGTGACCTGCGGCAGCGATGCGGTGGTTGTCACCCGTCAGGCACGCGCAGGCTCCGGCCCCGTATCGCTACGTTAAGTGACTGATCGACTGCGCAATGCACTTCATGGCGCATTGGCCGAATCCAGCAACCATGGCCAATTCCAGGAAAGGCATCGGCCCGCACTGATTGGCCTCCGCACTTCCTCCCCCGGCCAGTCACCCATCGAGGTGGTCACGGATGTCCGGCCGTGTCTGCGCCGGAGGGCGCTCGCGCGTGGTCGAGCGAGGCGGGCGAGGAGCCTCGGGGCCGGGTGCCTACGGTGGGCACGTGACGACGTCCCCCGAGCCTGCCGAGCCCGCCGCGTTCGAGCCGGTGCCGATCCGCGTAGTCCTGCCGGACGGGCAGGAGGTGACGGGGCGCCTGTACGCGCGTCGCCAGCTACCCGACGGCTGGCAGTACCTGGTGTCCATCCCCGTCTACCGGACCACCGAGGACGGCACGTCGAAGCAGTGGAGTACCGGATGTGGCTCCGCCCGCAGGACCACCTGCGGCCCGTCGACGGCGTGGCGTACGACGACGTGCCGACCGAGCTTCTGCCCCAGCCCATGGCCGTGGAGCGGATCCTCGGCCCGCGCCGGCCCTCCGGATGGATCCTTGCCCGACTCGGCGGACGACGCGGCCGGGGCCAGGCCGTGGTGCACGCCGCAGACTGCACCGAAGTACCGCCGGACGCCCCCAGGCTCACGCTCGACCAGGCTGTCAGCGCGGCCGAGCGGCCCGGCGCCCGGCTCTGCACCCTGTGCGGTGCCACCGCCGAACTGGAGCCCGCCCTGCGGCTCTTCACCGAGGGCTTTGACGACAGGGCCGACGGTGATCGGCCGTGACATCCCTCAATCGGCGAAAGACATTTGTGGACTTCAGACGTAGAACCCCGACGCCGCGGGCGTACGCCTGCGGCGGAATCTGACGAACCACCATGTCACCAGCCGCGCACGAAACCTCCTAAGATCGCGAAAGGCTGATGTCCACCTGAATGGATCAGTGGTGAGGGCAGTCGCTTATCGCCGTTTCATCTCGGGGGCTGGAGGAAGCTTCGGGAAGCAGAGTAACGCTCCCCACCCTCCGGGAAGCACTTCCGCCTCAGGGAACCGTACAAATAACCATGGCCAGCACCCACTGCTGTGTGGTGCCGATGTTCTTTCCCAGGACAGTCCAACCGGTGGAGGTCGGGTAAGAGTCGGTTGCATAGATGTCACGGCTGCTGGTCCTGTAGCCGCCACCCGTTGGTACCTGACCGCCAGGACAATTCACTGACACGGATCCGGTTCCTCCCGCAGGAATGAACACAGGGTTACTTTCGAACACAGTATGAGCGGCCCTCGGCGAGTACTGGGGCTTGGCCGCATCGCTGGGGTTGCCGTGGTAGACAGCGGGGTTGGCCGTGGCCGGTACCACCGTGGCCGCTACCACCGTGAACGCGGCGATAGCCGCCAGGAAAAGGGTTCGAGCACGTTTCATCCAGGACTCCGGACTCGCGCAGGGAATCGACATTCCAACACATTACGGAATAGTCCAGGATCAAATCGAAGACACTCCGAAAAAGCAGGCTCAGGATAATAGTGAGTACATCACACTGAACCTCTTTCATCCTGTGCTGGAGGATGAAATGAGCTGGTCAGCGGCTGTGGTGACGAGGCAGGGCTCCTTGTCGTTGGTGTGGTGATTCCACTCATCACACCGGCGATCGAAGGGGCCGTGTTGGTTTCGTACCCTGCCACGCTCGACGTCCCGCATGAGCTCGTCGAGCATGTTTCCTGGCTGCTGTACGAGCATCGCTTGGCCCGCAACACCCGCTGGCGCAAGCTCGATTGCTTCCAGCAGGCGTTGCTCACCCTCGTCCACCTGCGCAAGAACGAGACGTTCTCCCAGCTCGGAGCGGGCTTCGGGATATCCCAGGCCACTGCCTGGCGGTACGTGGAGGGACGAGACCCTGGACGTCCTGGCCTCCTGGGCGCCCGGCCTCCACGAAGCTCTCACCGGCCTCGGTGAGGATGACCACGTCATCGTTGACGGCACCCTGATCCCCACCGACCGTATCCACGCCGACGAGCCCTACTACTCGTAAAAGCACGGCATGAACGTGCAGGTCATCGCCCGTCCCGACGACACACCGCTGTGGTTCTCCCGCGCGACACCCGGTCGCACCCACGACCTGACCGCGGCCCGCGCCCACGGCATCATCCAGGCCTGCCTGACCCGACAGATCCTCGTCCTCGCGGACCGCGCCTACCAGGGCGCCGGCGCCACCGTCCGCATCCCGTACTACCGCCACCGCGAACAACCTCCCCATTACCAGCAGTTCAACCGCGACCACGCCCGGCTGAGAGCCCCCGGCGAACGCGCCTTCGCCCAGTTGAAAGCGTGGCGGCTACCACGGCGGGCCAGATGCTCCACCCGACGCATCAGCACGATCGTCCAAGCTGTCCACACGCTGCCGACCTGCAACTATCCGGGATGAAAGAGGTCGAAGGAAGCAGGCCGACCTACTCACCTATGCCTTCACGTCGAGACGCACGAGCGCGCCGATCTCCACGAGTTGGTCCGGCAGCGCCAAGTCAGAAACGCCCATGGCCGTGCTCGCGGGCCAGTGCTCCCCGAAGTACTCGGCGTGGAGGGCTACGCCGACGACAAGATGCCCTGCCTCCTCACCACACCCGTCGGCCAGCCCGTTTCACCCTCCAGCAGAGGATGAAAGAGGCTCAATGAGCTGTAGCTTGCCCACGGCTTCCGAATCCAGGAAATCGTCCTGCTGGATGTCGCCGATCAGGCGAGAGGCGTCATCGAATTCCAGGGCCAGCTCGTCAGTCACAACCTCGTACTTGTCGATCCAAGCGAGTTGATCGGACGAGTCCGCACCAAGTACCGCAAGCGCGTCGATCAGGCGCTGCCAGCGGAAAGAAGCCCCAGGAGTCCCCACCCTCAAATCCTCGCACGACCACAATCCGAGCCACCGAACTGGGGACGTTCACTCGTACCGAGCTAGGGCCTTCCACTCGTACGTCGACACCCGGTCGTCACACTCTGCCATCAGCAGCTCGGCGAGGAAGCCGCGGTAGGTCATCTTGTCCTTCATCGCCCGGTCGGCAATGTCGGCGAACTCGTTCCTGATCGACGGAAGCCGCAACAGGCGGCAGACGGTGTCGATGGCCGTATTCGCGGCCTGCTCGGTCAATCCTCGCTGCCGGGGCAGGGTCAAAATTTGCTTCTCCCGCGCAGTGTTCACCGCCGCTGGCGCGATGGCGTCGGAGCAGTTGGTCGTAGTGGGTCACCGAGGGCAGCGGCCCGGTGACCGGAGGCAGGTGTGCGAGCCGCCACTCGTGCAGGAACGTCACCGTCGCCTCACCTGAGGCTCCGGCCGGTGATGCGAGTCCGGCCGGCTCGTCCTCGGCCTGGGCGGTCTTGCGGGCTTCCAGCGCGGCCGCGTCCGCGGTCAGCGCCCCGGCCCGCAGGGCGGTGGCCAGGCCGGCGACGAGATGCTCGTGAGGGACGTGGCGGCCCAGCGATAGCACTTTGTTTCGTGCCCTCGTGCCGGCGGTTTCGCCGTGGGCCTTGACCGCTGCCGCCCACCAGGCGTCATGGACCGGCGTGAACTTGCCTGCGGAGCGAGCCTGTTCAAGCGCGGTCGCGCCGGGGAACGCACCCGGTTTGCGGATCGGGGCCTCGAGGTAGTGGTCCAGATCCAAGCGGCAGCCGCCCTTCGCGAGACCCGGAGATCAACTACAGGACCATCCCTCGGCCTCGTAGCGGCGCTCGGAGCGTCGCAGTCGGGGTTGGTGGACAGCAGCGGCCTACCCCAGGGATCACGTCCGTCCGGTTCAGCGAGGCAGGTGACAAGGCCAGTGCGCCCTTTCAGTCCACCTGACGGGCCGTGGCCCACAGAACGCCGGCCCGCCGGACGGACCATGAACGTCAAGTGACCGCGTGCACGCCCTGAAAAAGGCCCCCAAGCGGGGCCCCGCACGGGAAAATGACTCCGACCAGGGGCGGCCGGGGGGCCGCGCCGTGGCAGGGGGAACGACATGGACAGCGGGCTGATCGCGCTCGGCGCGGCCGTGGTCGGTGTGGCCGGGACGCTGCTGGCGACGGTGGTGTCGCAGCGGATGCTGGCGCGGGTGCAGGCGGCGCAGTTCGAACGGGAACAGCGCGACGCCCACACGCGGTGGCAGAGGGAGCAGGAGCTGACGGACCTGTCGCGTCGGCGCGACTGCTACACGGCGGCCAACGCGGCGTTCCGCCGCTACCGGATCGCCCTCATGAACTTCCTGTGGGCGGTCCACCAGGCACAGGCCACGCCGGCGGACCGGGCGGCGGTCGAGGAGGCCAGGAGCGCCCACCACACCACCTTCGCGGAAGCACAGATGATCGCCTCCGCCGACGTGCTCGCGGAGCTGGACCAGATGGCGAGGGTCATGGCCGGCGCCCATGCCCGCACGATGCGACTGGCGGACGGGATTCCGGAGCCGGACGGCTCCTTCGAGCAGATCCATGCCGAGCTGGTCTTGATCACACGGACCTGGGTCGGCATGCGCGGCGCGATGAGGTCCGACCTCGGCCTGGCACCCTCCCCGGACGGCACCGCCCCGGACCCGGCCGACTGCCTGCCCCCGGCGTCGGAGCCGGAACCGGGCCCATCGACACCGACGGCCGTGTCCGGAACCGCCCGAGAGGAACTGATGGGCCCAGACCCGGTGGCCTGAGGTGCTGGTGGGCCGGGCGGCCCGACCGGGGGCATTGGCGCGAGCTGTACGCCAGGGGATTTCAGCATGTTCAGGTCGTGATGATGAGACCATGCGCTCCGTTACCGCCGTGATGGCGTCCCAGTGGCTCACAGCCGCCAGGGAGGGAACCCCCAGCTTGGTATGCGCGTCGAAGGGCTGAGGAAACTGCTCAGGCGCTCGGAGTCTCCCAGCGCACTGTGGGGCGGTACGTGACGGGCAAGCTCAAGCGGCGGCGCCAGCTCTTCACCGCTCGGGAACAGGGCGCCGGTGAAGAGCAGCTCCGGCAGATCGCTGCCGACGGCTTCGCCGGGTGGCGGGGGTGGGGGTGGGGGTGGGGTGGGGATCTGCCGATGGTGTGGTCCGCGGGCTCGTTGGCCGGAGCTGCCTCTTCCTCGCTCCGGCTGCGTGCTCGTGCGTGCGAGTGCCTCCCGGGAACGCGCGGTGCCGCCCGCGCCCTGGTTCTAGTGGAAGAACGCCAGGTAGTAGTCGACGAGCTTCATCTTGTGTCGTCCTGTCTCGTCGTCGTTCTGTCCGGGAACGAATTCGGGGGCGTTCTTGATCTGTTCCCTGGTGCAGTTGACGTGGACGGTCTTCGTCGCAAGGTCCACTGCGGTGACGACTCCACCCGGGATGACGACCTGACGGCCGATGATCCACGGGCCCGTGTCCACGACCAGATGGCTGCTGCCGACCTCGGACGAGTGCCTGTCCACCTTGCCGATGCCGCCGTCGGAGCACTCGACCTTGTATCCCGTCACATCCACCTGTGTCGCGTGGGTCGCGGTCTCGGCATAGGTCCAGACATCGCGAGTCATGCTGCTTCCTTCCTCCCGTGCGGCGGGTGGCCGTCGTGTTCTGCTGACGTTGCGTGTACTCGGAAATCGTCGCTTCACACGGCTCCGGTCAGTGGATCTTCATCGACTCTGCCGTTCCGGTGTCTGTTGGGCGGTCACGTGGTGGGGCAGCGGGGCCACGACGCTGAGGGGCGCGGCGGGCGCGGCGCCGATGGAGCCCGTCAGGGTGACGCCGAGGGCGGCCAGGGCCGCGCTCTTGGCGAGCAGGCCCCCTGGGCGGTGGAGCGGCCGGGTCCTCGGCTCGGTCCGGGGGGTCGCGCTCCGCCCGCTCGCGGGGTTCCCGGGCGCCGTCGCCGGGGGGCGGGCGTCGGGGACGGGCAGCGCGGCCAGTGCCTTCTGGCAGGTGCGGGCGTCGGGACGGTGGGAGGCCTCGTGTGCCGTCATGGCCTTCAGCAGCTCGCCGAGTCCCGGGGGGAGTCCGTCGGGCAGCTCCGGGGGGCGGTGCAGCCGGGCGAGCGCCGCCTCCAGGGGCGCTCCGTCGTACTCCCGTTTCCCCTTGAGGGCCTCCAGGAGGACGAGTCCGAGGCTGTAGACGTCGGCCCGCGGCCCCGTGGTCCGGCCGAGTGCCTGTTCCGGTGCCATGTAGCAAGCGGTTCCGATGAGGATGTCCTCGCCGTCGGCCACCTCGTTCGCGGGGCCGTCTGTGGTGGTGAAGCGGCGCGAGATCCCGAAATCCGTCAGGTGCGGGGCGTCGGCCGGGTCCAGGAGGATGTTCGACGGCTTGACGTCACTGTGGACTATTCCCTTTCCGTGGACATGGGCGAGTGCGGAGGACAGTGCGGCCCCCATGAGGCAGGTCTCGGTCACCGAGAGCACGGAGCGGGACAGGCGCCGGCGCAGGGTCGTCCCTCTGACGAGCTCCATCACCAGGAAGGGACGGCCGTCGTCGCGACCGCAGTCGTAGAGGGTCACCAGACCGGGATGCCGGAGCTGGGCCAGGAGGCGTCCCTCGTTGTCGGAGCGCTCCTTCGTCCGGGTGTCGCCGCGGCGGAAGACCTTCACCGCCACCGGCCTGCGCAGCCTGAGGTCCACGGCTTCGTAGACATCTGCCGCTCCCCCTCTCCCCAGCAGGCCGTCGAGCCGGTACCGGCCGGCGACCGCGTGAGCCGTCAGCCGGGAGTCGGGTTGGACGCGCCTCGGACGGACCTGCATCTCGGTGCTCCCTGTGTTCCGTTCCCGTCTTCTGCTTCTGCCGTCCGCCCTTTTCGTCGGCGAGCGGTGTTGCGCTCTTCCCTCCCCGCGCGGGGGCGGTCGTCGCGGCCGTGCGGGGACCGCGTGCGGACTTCGGGGGTACGGCTGCCCCGGATGTCCCGGGGCATCCCTGCGACGTCCACGCTTTCGGCCGTCGCGGGCGGTCGGCCGCGTTCGGGCGGTGGGGAACACCATCCGCACGCCCCAGGGCCAGGAGGCGTGAACGCTTCGTTGGAGGCGGGTGGTCCGCGGTGTCGGAGGGGTCGGGGAGCGGGCGCCGGTGCGCCTGTCCGTGCGTCCGCGCGCCCCTGCGTGAGGGATGGCCGTGGCCGGATCTCGCCTCCACGATGAAGCGCGTCCCGCCCGCGCGGGCGGGCGGGACGGTGCGCGTCCGGCGGCGCGAGAGGGCACGACCGTTCGCGCGTCACCACTTCGGCGATACGTACGGGGGGAAACCATGGGAATGCGCTGGTTGATCACGGGGGGCTCTTCGGGCCTCGGAAAAGCACTGGCCGCGGCGGCTGCCGGTGCGGGACACGAACTCGCCGTCACCGCCCGCAAGACCGCGGACCTGGAGGATCTCGCCGCCGCCTGGCCCGGACAGATCGTCCCGGTGCCTCTGGAGCTGCGCGACCCTGACTCCTGCCAGGAGGCCGTCCGGACGGCGGTCGACCGCCTCGGAGGCATCGACGTGCTGGTCAACAACGCCGGTGTCGGTCTCTTCGGCGCGGTCGAGGAGGTCTCCGACGCCGAACTCCGCGAACAGCTGGAGGTCCTGCTCGTCGGGCCCTGGAGACTCACACGGCTCGCACTGCCCCTGATGCGGGCCCAGGGACACGGGCACATCCTCAACGTCTCGTCCATCGTCGGACGGATGGCCTTCCCGGGTCTCGGCGCCTACGTGGCCGGGAAGCACGCGCTGGAAGGCATGAGCGAGGCGCTCGCGGCGGAGGCGGCCCCGCACGGCATCCGTGTCACGGTCGTCGAACCCGGCATGTTCGCCACCCGCTACGGCACCGCCATGACGGAGGCCGCGCACCGGGTCCCCGCCTACGACGTGACCAACCGCGAGATGCTCGAAGGCGCGCGCGGACTCGCCGGCAGTCCCGAGACCGGTCGTCCCGAGGACTTCGCCGCTCGGGTCCTGGCCATCGTTCACACCGAGGGCGCCACGCCCCTGCGCATTCCGGTCGGTGCCGACGCGTACGGCTATCTGGACGTCGCGGAACGGGCTGCCCGCGAGGAGTACGCCGCGGCGCGGGCCCTGGTCGACGGGCCACCGCCCGCTGCCTGACGGACCGTCGCATCCGGCCCCGCCCCCGCCGCCGGATCGGCCCGGGCGGGGCCGGTCGTGCGGACCGGAGGCGGGCGCCGGGCTGTCGTTACCTGTGCGTTCCGCATGGGTGGAAGGTGACAGCGGCGACTTACGGGGCCCTCGGGGGACGTGACAGCGTCGTGTCCGTCACCGACCGAGGGAGTGCGCAGTGAACAAGGGGTACGCGGTGTTCTGCGACGCCGACCGTCACTTCTACGACGCGCCGCACCGTCTGGTCTTCGCCGAAGGAGCGGGCGACTCCCTCTACCGGGCCGCCACCCTCCCCGTGCCCGAGGGCTGGACGTCGCACCGTACGGGCGACTGGCTCGCCCTGCGTCCCCTGGACCACGTGCTCCCGTCTCAGGGCTGGAAGATCCACGTCTCGGCTTGTCTCGACAACGCGGAGGCGATCCTCGCCATGGTCCGCGAGTACTGCCTGGGACACGACGTGGCGTTCAAGTTCGTCCCCAGCCGCTACCTGCTGCACCAGCGCAACGCCAAGTACGCGGACCGCTCGGCGAGCGGCAAGTTCATCACCGTGTATCCGGCCGACGACGAGCAGTGCGAGCGCGTGGCCACTGATCTGGCGGGGCTGCTCGAAGGCCGGCCGGGTCCGTACATCCTCAGCGATCTGCGCTGGGGGCCGGGGCCCGTGCATCTGCGGTACGGCAGCTTCACCCTCCGCCACTGCTACGACGAGCACGGGGAGCTGCGGCCGGCCGTCGAGGACGGGTCCGGCACTCTCGTACCCGACCGTCGCGATCCCGTCTTCCACGTGCCGTCCTGGGTGGCTCCCCCGGCATTCCTGCGTCCGCACCTGGAGGCCAGGGCCTCGGTGACCGTCCAGGACATGCCGTACGCCATCGAGAAGGCACTGCACTTCTCCAACGGCGGTGGCGTGTACGAGGCCAGGGACCGGCGGACCGGGCGGCGGGTCGTCCTGAAGGAGGCGCGGCCGTACGCCGGCCTCGCCGCCGACGGCGCGGACGCCGTGACGCGGCTGCACCGCGAACGCGAGGCGCTGGAGCAGCTCTCGGGACTCGCCTGCACGCCGGAGGTCCTCGACAGCTTCACGGTGGGCGACCACCACTTCCTGGCTCTGGAGTTCGTGGAGGGCAAGCCGCTCAACACCTTCTTCGCCCGGAGGCATCCGCTGATGGAGGCCGATCCGCCGGAGGACCGGCTCGCCGAGTACACGCAGTGGGCGCTGCGGATCCACGGGCTGGTCGAGCGGGCCGTGGCGGAGGTGCACGCACGCGGGATCGTCTTCAACGACCTGCATCTGTTCAACATCATGGTGTCCGAGGACGAGTCCTCGGTGGTGCTGCTGGACTTCGAGGCGGCCCGGCCCGCCTCGGAGGACGGACGCCAGACCGTCGCCAACCCGGCGTTCGTGGCGCCCGCCGACCGGCGGGGATTCGATGTGGACCGGTACGCGCTCGCGTGCCTCCGGATCGCGCTGTTCATCCCGCTCACCAGTCTGCTCGCGGTGGACCGCGGCAAAGCCGCGCACCTGGCGGATATCGCCGCGGGCCGGTTCCCCCTGCCTCCCGGTTTTCTCGACACGGCGGTTCGGGAGATCACGCGCGACCCGGCCGGCGGGCAGTCCGGCGGGAGCGCGCGGGCGTCCGGCCGTCCGGCAGACCGCTCCCGGTTCCTGCCCGCTGAGCCGGGCGACTGGCCGCACAGCCGTGACTCCATGGTGGGCGCGATCCTGGCGTCGGCGACACCCGAGAGGGAGGATCGTTTCTTCCCCGGGGACATCGCCCAGTTCGCCACGGCCGGCGGAGGCATGACCGTCGCACACGGCACCGCCGGAGTGCTCCACGCCCTGCACGAGAGCGGGGCACCCCGATGTCCGGAGGCCGAGGACAGGCTTCTGCGGTACGCCAAACAGCACGACTCCGGCACCCCGCTCGGCTTCTACGACGGGCTCGCCGGTGTCGCGTGGACCCTCGAACGGCTCGGACACACCGCGGCCGCACTCGAACTGGCCGCGCTCGTCGCCGAACAGGACCACGGGGGCCTCGCACCCGACCTGTACGGAGGGACGGCCGGTGTCGGCCTCGCCCTGGACGCCCTGGCCACCGCCACCGGTGAGAGCGGTCTGCACGCGGCGGCCCTGCGCTGCGCCGAGCTGTCCGCCCGCCCGCTCCGGGCCCCCGCCCGACCGGCAGGTGCGGCGGGCAAGGTGCGCACGGGACTCCTGCACGGCTCCGCCGGACGGGCCCTGCTGTTCGTACGGCTCTACGAACGCACCCGCGACACCGCGCTCCTCGACCTAGCCGCCGAGGCGCTCCACGACGACCTGAGCCGCTGCGTCCGCGGCGCCTCCGGAACCCTTCAGGTCGACGAGGGCTGGCGCACGATGCCGTACCTCGGCGCGGGCAGCGTGGGCATCGGCATGGTGATCGACGACTACCTGCTCCACCGCCGCGACGACGACCTGGACCGGGCGCGCCGCGAGATCGTACAGGCGGCGCAGGCCACCTTCTACGCCCAGCCCGGTCTCTTCCGGGGCGTTGCCGGGATGGTGCTCCACCTCGCCCGTACGAACGCCGGCGGGCCCGGCACCGCACCGGGGGACGTACGCCGCCAGGTCGGTTGCCTGAGCTGGCACGCCATGTCCTACCAGGGCCGCCTCGCCTTCCCCGGTGAGCAGATGATGCGCCTCTCCATGGACCTCTCCACCGGTACGGCGGGCGTCCTGCTCGCCCTCTCCTCGGCCCTGGGCGATCGCCCGGCCCACCTGCCTTTCCTCCCGCCGCTTCCGCGGCCCCACGAACCGGCCCCGTCAAGGGGTCGCCCCGCACCACCCGTCCCCGATGAAAGGAAACGATCATGAACCTTCTCGACCTCCAGTCGCTGGAGACCCCCAAGGACGAGGCCATCGGCGATGTCGAGACGGGCAGCCGCGCGAGCCTCCTGCTCTGCGGTGACAGCAGCCTCAGCGTCACGACCTGTAACTGACCCGATCCGGCTTCCCGCACGGCGCCTCGGGCGCCGGTGAGGAGTCACGGGGCCCCGGGAGCGCCGCTCCCGGGGCCCCGGCCGTCGGGGCCGGACACCGGCGGCCCGGCGGGAACGTCGCACCCGGAGGGGAAGAGAGGGGGTCGGATGGCTTCGCCGACCGGTTCCGACCGGCTGCTCCGCGGCGCCGTGCGGCACACGGCGGGAACCACCGCGGCGCTGCTGCTCTGCTCGGTCGCCGGCGCGGCCTGTTCGCTCGCCGTACCCGCGCTCGCCGGCACAACCCTGGACCTGGTGCTACGTCGCCAGCCCGGCTCGGGGACGTGGCTGCTGTGGACCGCCGTACTGCTCGCGGCCGAAGTGCTCCTGGAGACGGGCTCGGTGCTTCTGACGCAGCTCGCCAACGCCCGCGCCACCGCTTGGATCCGGCTGCGCGCCCTGGGCGGTCTCCTCGGTACCGCGCCCCACCGGGCGGCGCCCCACTCGGGTGGCGACGTCGCCACCCGGCTGTGCGTCAACGCCACCGACAGCGGCACGGCCCCCGCGGCTCTCGCGACCTCCCTGTCGTCCGTGCTCGTACCGATCGGCGCACTCGTGGCCCTGGCCCTCATCCACGTCTGGACCGCCGTCGTCTTCGTGGCCGGTCTGCCCCTGCTCCTGCTGCTGCTCCGCGCGTTCGCCACCCAGTCCTCCGATTCGGTCGGCCAGTACCAGCGCGCGCAGGGCGCCGTCGCCACTCGGCTGGCCGAGGCGCTGGCCGGAGCCCGTACCATCGCGGCCGCCGACACGGCACGTCACGAGGAGGAGCGCGTCCTCGCCCCGCTGCCGGAGTTGACCCGGCACGGCACCCGCATGTGGCGCGTCCACGGCCGGGCCGTGGCCCGCAGCGGCGTCCTGCTGCCGCTGCTCACCACGGCCGTCGTCGCGGTCGCGGGAGTCGGTCTCGCCGCCGGTGCGGTCAGCGTGGGCGGTCTGCTCGCCGCCTCGCGGTACGCGGCGCTCGCCGCCGGGATCGGAGGCGTCGCGGCACCGCTCGGCACTCTGGTCCGCGCCCGCAGCGCGGGACGCCGCACCGCCGAACTCGCCGACCTGGCGCCGATGGCGCACGGCTCCGCGGTGCTGCCACCCGACGCGCCCGGGGACCTGCAACTGCGGGGAGTGCGGGTGACGCGCGACGGCGTCCCCCTGATCACGGACGTGACGCTCTCGATCTGCGGCGGAACGACGGTCGCCGTCGTGGGCCGCTCGGGAGCGGGCAAGTCGACCCTGGCCGCCGTCGCGGGCCGGCTGACCGACCCCGACGCCGGGAGCGTCCTCCTGGACGGAGTCGATCTGGCGGAACTGTCCCGCTCGGAGCTGCGCGGGGCGACCTCGTACGCCTTCCCGCGCCCGGTGTTCGACGGCGGGGCCACCCCCACGGTCGGCGCCGCACTGGCCGCCGGAACCGGGCCCGCCGGGGGCCCGGCCGCGACGGCGAGCGTCCGGGACGCCGCGACGGCCGCCTGTGCCGACACCTTCATCCGGCTGCTGCCGCTGGGCTACGACACCCCAGTGGACGGCTCCCCGCTCTCCGGCGGCGAGACCCAACGCCTCGGTCTGGCACGGGCGTTCATGAGTCGTGGCCGTCTGATGATCCTCGATGACGCGACGTCGAGCCTCGACACAGCCACCGAACGCCAGGTGGAAGCCGCCCTCGCCGCGCCGTCACGGGCGTGCACCAGGCTGATCGTGGCCCACCGGGTCTCCACGGCCGCGCGGGCGGACCAGGTCGTCTGGATGGAGGCGGGCCGCGTGCGGAGGTCCGCACCCCACAGCCGGCTCTGGGAGGAATCGGAGTACCGCGCGGTGTTCACCGCGGAGGTCCGGCCTGCGGACGCCCCGCGCCGGTCGACCGGGCCGGACGCTCCCCCGGAGCCCGCGGGGTCCGGCGCTCCGCCGCCCGCTCCCGTCCCGGGGACGGGAGCGGGCGGGTGACGCCCGCTCCGCGCCCAGGATGGGCGAACGAGCCGGAAACGCCTGGGCCGACGGACCCTCCAGCACCGGCTGCCGGTACCGCCGAGACGGACTCGGCGCGGCGTGGCTCGGCGCGGCTCGGCGCGGCGCGGCTCGGCGCGGCGCGGCTCGGCGCGGCTCGGCGCGCCTCGGTTCAGCGCGACACCCGTCCGACGCAGGCTGCCGCCGTAGGCGAGACGGGCTCGGCCCGGCGCGTCATGGCCTCGCTCAGGTCCCTCCTCATGCGCCGCACAGGCGTCCTGGCGAAGCTGGCGGCCTGGTCGGCCGCCGAATCCGCGCAGACGTTCCTCGGCGGGTTCTGCGTGGCCCGCTCCCTCGACGACGGGTTCCTGAGGGGCTCGCCCTCGACCGGGCTCCTGTGGCTGGCGGGGGCCGCCGCGGCCATTCTGCTCGGCGCTCCCGTCGTCCGGGGCGTCTTCGCCCAGCTCCCCCACCTCACGGAACCTCTGCGCGACCAGCTCGTACGGGGGTCGGTGGTACGGGCCCTGCGGACCGCCACGGCCACGGACACGGGCGGAGGCGTCGACGCCACCGTGGTGTCCCGGCTGACGAGTCAGACCGAGATCGCCCGGGACAGCTTCGCCGGACTGGTGCTCGCCACTCGCTCCTTCGTCTTCGTCGCCGTGGGGGCACTCGTCGGCCTCCTGTCGCTCGCGCCGCAGTTCCTCCTCGTGGTGCTTCCCCCTCTGGTCCTGGGCCTCGCCGGGTTCACGGCCTCCCTACGGCCCATGGCGCGGGCCCAGCACCGGTACCTCGACGCGGACGAGGCCGTCGGTCGGCGGGCCGAGATCACCCGCACCGCTCTGCGGGACACCGTGGCCTGCGGGGCCCAGGAGGCGACCGCCGCACAGAACCGCCGTGCAGTCGACGAGGCGGCCGCCGCCCAGCGCGCCCTGGCCCGCTGGGCGTCCGTCCGCACGTTCTCGGTCGCGACGGCCGGACAACTGCCGGTGCTCCTGCTGCTCGCCGCGGCGCCGTGGCTCCTCCGCCAGGGCGTCACGGCCGGGGCCGTGGTGGGCGCGCTCACCTACGTCCTGCAGTCGCTGCTCCCCGCGCTGCACACACTGATGACCGTCCTGGGCGCCGCGGGCGCGCGGCTCTTCGTCGTCCTCGACCGGCTTACGCAGCCACTACCCCCGCCCCCTGCCCTCACCGCCGCCCCGCCCGACCCGCGTCTCACGGGCCGGACGGGCCGGACGGGCCGGACGGCCGCGGCACTGGAGTTGCGCCACGTACGCGCCGCGTACGGCCCCCGGGCACGCCCCATACTGGACGCGCTGGAACTGACCGTCGAGCAGGGGGAGCACATCGCCGTGGTGGGCCCGAGCGGGATCGGCAAGTCGACCCTGCTGCACGTCGCGGCCGGCATGTTCTCCCCCGATCGGGGCGACGTACGGCTCTTCGGCCGCGCCATCGCGGCCTGCGCGCCCTCCGAGCTCACGGCCCTGCGCGTGCTGATCCCCCAGGAGGCGTACGTCTTCACCGGCACCCTGCGCGACAACCTGCGGTACCTGCGGCCCGGCGCCGACCGGTCCGCCGTCGACGGGACCGTGAGCGCGCTCTCCCTGGAACCGCTCGTCGACCGGGTGGGCGGGCTCGACCGTACGCTGACACCGGACGCCCTCTCCCTCGGCGAACGTCAGCTGATCGCGCTGGGGCGCGCCCATCTGGCCCCCGCCCCGCTGCTCCTGCTCGACGAGGCGACCTGCCACCTGGACCCCGTCGCGGAGGCCACGGCCGAGCGGGCCCTGAGCGCGCGGACAGGCGCCCTGGTCGTGGTCGCGCACCGGTTGTCGTCGGCACTCCGAGCCGACAGGATCCTCGTCCTCGACGGCACCCGGGCCCAGTACGGAACGCACGAGGAGCTGCTCGCGCGTTCCGCTCTCTACCGCGATCTGGTGGGGCACTGGAACCAGGGCCCAGGGTGAGCGGCCAGAGCCCGTCAGGACGCCGCGGAGCGGTGGTACTCAGGTCCACCCGGCGCCTTGGGCGATGCGGATGGCGTCCACGCGGTTCCGCGCGCCGACCTTGCGGATGACGCTCGCCATGTAATTGCGTACGGTGCCCTTGGTCAGGAACAGCGTCGCGGCGATCTCGGCGACCGGCGCTCCGTCGGCGGCCAGCGAGAGGACGCTCAGCTCACGCCGGGTCAGGGGCATCTCCGCGGCCTGCAGGAACCCGAGCGCGAGCGTTTCGTCGATGAAGCGCTCCCCGTCGGCCAGACGGTGCACGGCCTCAAGTAATCGGCCCTTCGGGGCGTTCTGGTCGACGAAGCCGGCCGCCCCCGCGGAATGGGCCCGTCGCAGTACCCCCGGCCGCTGCCCGGGGACGAGTGCCAGCAGGGCCGGACGGCCACCCGAGCCCTCCCCCACCAGCGGTGCGGCAGTGGCCACGGGCCGTGTCGCCGAGGGCGGCAGACACGCGGCGTCCGCCACGTACACATCGGGTTCGGACATCCCCGTCGCCTGGCCGTGCGGCCATCGGGCCAGCGACGAGACCACCTTGACCCCGCCCGACCTCAGCAGTTCGACCAGCGCGGTCCGCAGGAGCTGCGCCTCGTAGACCACCGTCACTCGTATCATTCCCACCCCTTCGGTCCTCCGTCGTGCCAGGGGTGCACGACGCGAGCAGCCACCCCCACCCCTCTGCCCTTGCCGCACCGGGCGGAACACGGCACCGGGTGCACGGGGGGCGCACTCCGGAGCGCCGCGGCCTGATCCGGTTCGTCCCCTCGACGGCGCAGCAGGCCGACGGCGTGTGGCGTCCGCCGCGCCGAACCAGGAGTGTCCAGATCGAACCCGTACGGCGTGCGGGGACGGGAATGCGCCCCTCGGGGGATCGGGGGCTCGGGGGGGGCGGTCGCCGTGGCGGGGTTGTGCATGGGCGTGCGGTTCGCGGGCACACGGACCCGGGAGCGGAGGACATGGCCGCTCCTTCAGGGCCTGCGGTCTCCCCCGTCCGCACAGGCCCGGGCATGGTGGAGACCGGCCCGCACCCGCCCTGGTGCGGGCCGGTCATCGTGTGTCCACCCACGCAACCCCGTCGGGTCGCGGCGCGCGGGTTGCGGTCAGGTCGTCGAGCGGGCTGCCGGGCGAGACCGTGAGCATGAGGTGGGCCCGGGGAGCGGTGCGGTGGGACCGGAGCGGGGGCGGTGTGGAGCGAGTGGGGTGGATGCGAGTGAATGAGCACTGGATGGTCTCTGCTGTGTGCCGAACGGCGCATGCGGATGAGCTTTTCGTCGAGGGGCAGGCGCAGAGCCGGGCGAAGACGCTGTGTACCGGGTGCCCTGTCAGGGCCGAGTGCCTGGCCCATGCCTTGGACAGCCGGATCGAGCACGGCGTGTGGGGCGGCATGACAGAACGCGAACGACGCGCCCTGTTGAAGCGCCGACCCCTGGTGCGGTCCTGGAGCCGGCTGCTGGAAGCCGCCAGGCGTGAGCACGAGGCGGGAGCGACTCCCGTGGCACGCGATACCGCGTGACCGGCCACCTGACCGTTGCGCCCTGCGGCAGGCAGGGGTGACGGGGTTGATCGCTTCGCGTACTCGGGCACGGAAGTGAAGTCGATCAGTGCAGGTCTTCTCGATGTTCCCGGGGGGCAGTCCGGCTGCGGGGAGAGTCGACGGCGTGTCTCGCCCACCGTGCGAGGGCATGGCGTCCAGCGCTTCCGCGCCGGACGCCCCTGTCAGGCTCGCTCAGACCTGGTAGCGCCCCGGCGCGAAGAGGTGCAGGTGATCCGCGACCCAGGCCGAGGTCCGGGCCAGGCCTTCCTCCAGGTCGACTTCCGGTTCCCAGCCCGCCCAGGCGCGCGCCCGCGTGTTGTCCGACAGCAGCCGGTGCACCTCGCTGCCGGAAGGCCGCAGCCGGGCCGGGTCCACGACGATCTCGGCGTCCCGGCCGGAGGCGGTGATGAGGGCCTTCGCGAGGTCTCCGATCGAGATCTCGCGGCCGGTGCCGAGGTTGACGCTCTCCCCCAGGGCCCGGTCGCAGCCCGCCAGGGCCAGGAATCCGGCCGCGGTGTCGGTGACGTAGGTGAAGTCGCGCGTCGGGGTGAGGGAGCCGAGGCGGATCTCCCGTGCCCCCGCATGCAGTTGGGCGAGGATCGTGGGGATGACGGCGCGGGCCGACTGGCGGGGCCCGTAGGTGTTGAAGGGCCGTACGACGGTCACGGGCAGCTCGTGGGCGTGCCAGTGGGACAGGGCCATCATGTCCGCGCCGATCTTCGATGCGGAGTAGGGCGACTGCGGCTGCAGGGGATGGTCCTCGCCGATCGGGGCCGTGAGCGCGGTCCCGTACACCTCGCTGGTGGAGGTGTGCAGGAGGCGTCGGACCGAGTGACGGCGGCACGCCTCGGCGATGTTCTCGGTGCCGACGACGTTCGTGCGGACGTAGGCGCCCGGGGAGTCGTAGCTGTAGGGGATGCCGATGAGCGCGGCGAGGTGGAAGACGGTGTCGCTGCCCTCGACCGCGTCCATGACCCGGCCCGCGTCGCCTACGTCTCCGGCGATGAACTCGACCGGGCCGTGCGGGTCGTCGAGGTAGCGGGCGAGGTGGCCCTTGTCGGCGTACGGCTTGTAGTGGACGAAGGCCTTGACGCGCGCGCCGCGCCGGACGAGCAGGTCGACGAGGGTGGAGCCGATGAAGCCTTCGGCTCCGGTGACCAGAACGGTGCGGCCGGTCCAGTCGATGGTCGTGGCTGTCATGGGGTGAGCTCCTTTGTGGTGGTGGGCTGTCCGGCGAGACGGATCACCGTCTGTGCCAGCAGGTCGGCGGCGCGGGCGTGGTTTCCCGGGTCTGCGGCACGCCCCATCACGGCGAGCCGGGAGGGGTGGGTGAGGAGGGGGTCGATCAGTTCGGCGAGCCGGCCGGAGGTGGTCTCGGCGTCGGGAAGGAGGTGGGCGGCGCCCGCGTCGCAGAGGACCCGGGCGTTGTGGGTCTGGTGGTCGCCGGGAGCGTGCGGGTACGGCACGAGGACGGCGGGGACCCCCGTCGTGGCGAGCTCGGCGATGGTCGCCGAGCCGGCACGGCAGACCACGAGGTCGGCGACCGCGTAGGCGAGGTCCATGCGGTCGAGGTACGGCACTGCCTGGGCGACGGGCCCCACGCCCGCTTCGGTGAGCTCGCGCCGGGTCTGCGCGAGAGCGGCCGGCCCGGTCTTGATCAGGAGGTGGACGTCCCGTCGGCCCCGCCAGCGGGCGGCGAGGCCCACGGCGGCGGCGGTGAGGCGGGCCGCGCCGAGGCTGCCGCCGTTGAAGAGGACGACCCGCGCGCCCTCGGGTATCGCGAAGGCGCGTCGTGCCTCCTCGCGCAGGGCCGTCCGGTCCAGGGCGGCCAGGGACGCGGCGATCGGCATGCCGACGGTCTGCGCCCGCTCGCCGCCCGACAGGTGGGCGCGGCTGCCGTCGAAGGCGACGGTGAGGTGCGGGGTGAGGCGTGCGGCGAACTGGTTGGCCCGGCCCGGGACCGCGTTCGACTCGTGGATCACGCTGGGCAGCCCGGCCATCCTCGCCCCGACGATCGCCGGGGCGCTGGGGTAGCCGCCCATCCCGACGACGACGTGCGTCTTCTGGGTGCGCAGGATCTGGCGGGCCTGGGCCCCGGAGCGCAGGAGCGCAGCCGGGAGCAGGAAGCGTTTCGGTCCGAGCGCGGGGTCGAAGGGGATCATGTCGACGGTGTGCAGCCGGTATCCGGCCGCAGGGATCAGGGTCGTCTCCAGTCCGCGTTCGGTGCCGATGAAGGAGATGACCGTCTCGGGATCGGCGCGGCGCAGGGCCTCGGCCAGGGCGAGACCGGGGTAGATGTGGCCGCCGGTGCCGCCCGCACCGATGACGACGGAGAGTGGTGTGCGCATGGCCGCCACTCTCACGATGCGGCTTAAGAGGGTTCTAAGAGTCCGGTTTGGCAGGCTTCACGTCATGAACGGCATGAGCGGCCTGAGCGGTACCAGCGGTGTGGGCGGTAGGGGCGGTATGAAGGGCATGGGCTTGGGTGGCGGGAGCGGTCCGGGCGGCGCGAGCAGTACGGACGGCTCGAGCGGTACCGGCGGCGCGAGCGGTCCTCGGAGTACGGGCAGGATCCTGGTGGCCGAGGACGAGCCGGACGTACGGGCCGCCGTCGAGGACGGGCTGAGCATGGAGGGGTACGAGGTCAGGAGCGTCGGCGATGGCCTGGCGGCGTTGTCCGAGGTGGCCGCTTGGCAGCCGGACGCGCTGGTCCTGGACGTGATGATGCCGGTACTGGACGGGCTTGCGGTCTGCCGGAAGCTGCGGGCGGTGGAGGACCGTACGCCGGTGCTGGTGCTGACGGCGCTGTCGTCGGTGAGCGAGCGGGTGGACGGGCTGGAGGCCGGAGCTGACGACTACCTGGTGAAACCGTTCGCCCTGGACGAGCTGGTCGCGCGCGTGCGGGCGTTGCTGCGGCGGGCTGCGCCGCCCGCCCCGGGCGGGGACCTGACCTTCGCGGACCTGACCCTGGACCCCGTCACGCGCACCGGGCAGCGGGGCAGCCGCCCGTTGCAGTTCTCCCGCACCGAAGCGGTTCTTCTGGAGCTCCTGCTGCGCAACCCGGGCCAGGTCCTTCCGCGCGACGTGATCCTGGAGCGGGTCTGGGGCCAGGACTTCGGGCCCCACTCCAACTCACTCGCGGTCTACGTGGGATACCTGCGGCGGAAACTGGAGGCGGGCGGCGAGCCGCGCCTCGTCCACACCGTGCACGGTCTCGGCTACCGGCTGGATGTGGCATGAGCGGGGTACGCAGACTGGGCGCCCGCTGGCGGCGCAGGCGTCCCCTCCGCACCCGCATGGCGCTCGCGGCCTCGGCAGCGGTGGCGCTGGTCGCGGTCGGGGTGTGCACGGCGGCGTTCTTCGTCATCCGCTACGAACTGCTGCACCAGCTCGACCTGTCCCTCACCCAGTCCGCGACCCGGCTCGTCCAGGCCAACCGGGACGAGGGCCCGCAGGTCTTGGCGGGCGAGTGCCGCTACCTCTCCGCACCCCCCTGCGCCCAGATCGTCCCCGCCGACCCGGCAGCGGACCCCGACGAGCCCTACCTGCTGCCCGTCTCCGCTCCCGTGCGCAACGTCGCGGCGGGCAAGCAGGCCCCGTACTACAGCAACGTCGAAGGCTTCGGGCAGCCGCTGCGGATGCTGACCACCCCCTTCGGAAGCGGGCGGGCGCTCCAGGTCGCGCTGCGGGCGGACCCGGTGGACAGGGGCGTGCGGCAGGCGGCCGTGCTGCTGGGGGCGGTCGGCGCCGTGGGGGTGCTGCTGGCCGGGCTGCTCGGATACGCCGTCTCCCGCGCAGGTCTGTCCCCGGTCGCCCGCCTGACCGCGACCGCCGAACGGATCGCGGCGACCCGCGACCCGCGCCACCGCATCGAGCTGCCGCCCGGCCCACCGGGCCGGCAGGACGAGGTGACCCGGCTGGCAGCCACTTTCAACACCATGCTCGGCGAACTGGAGCAGTCGGTGGCCTCCCAGCGCCGGCTGGTCGCAGACGCCTCCCACGAACTACGGACCCCGCTGACCTCGCTCCGTACCAACGCAGAGCTCCTGGCTCGCGGCGACCGGCTGAGCCCCGCTCAACGCGATCGCGCCTCGGGGGCCCTGGAGCGGGGCATCAGGGAGGTGACCGGGCTCGTCAACGACCTGATCGAGCTCGCCCGGGACGAAGAACCCCTACCGCTCCTGGAAGACGTGCGCATCGCCGAAATGGCCGAGCATGTCGTGGGCACGGCCCGGACACACTGGCCACAGACCCCCTTCCTCCTGGAAGTGGAGACGGGCGCGGCACACGCGGTGCGGCCGGGAGTCCCGGCACGGCTCGCCCGGCTGCTGACGAACCTGCTGGACAACGCGGCCAAGTTCAGCCCGCCCGGCACCCCGGTCGAGGTGACGCTGAGCACGTACGGGAGCGGGAGGAGCACGGGCGAGAGCGCGGCCGGCGCGAGCGGGCTGAAACTGACGGTCAGGGACCACGGCCCGGGAATCCCCGCAGCGGACCTCCCCCATGTCTTCGACCGCTTCTACCGCGCCGAAACCGCGCGCGCCCTCCCTGGCTCCGGCCTCGGCCTGGCCATGGCCCGGCAGATCGCCCACGCGCACGGAGCGGAGCTGGCGGCGGGGGCAGCGCCGGGCGGCGGGGCGCTGTTCACGCTGACGTTCGCTCCGAACACCCCGCCCAGTGGCGGCAGGCCGTAGTCGGCAGCTCGGGGCGGGGCAGACCAATCGGTCCTGAAGGCCCGTCGAATGGCGGGAGGCCGTACCAGCAAGGTCGGGCCCTTGCCGGCAGCACACTGTCGGCACCCATGCCATGGGTCGGCTTTGTCGCGCGTGGGGGATGTCGGAACTGGTCCATTCATCCGTGTCTCCCGGGTGAGGGTCTCGCCCGGGGCGTGAGGCAGGGGTGTTGTGGTGGGCGTGGTCGATGCGTGGGTCGGCATGGCGGCCGGCATGTATGTGGGGGTGGTGTCAGCGACCGTGATGGTGTGTTTCTGGTCAGCCGAGAAACGTGCGTGGCGTGCGCTGGCCGCGAGTGCCGGCCCGGCCCGGCCTCCGACCGAGGGACTGTCCCCGTACGAGCTCGCCTACATCGAGAACCGTGTCGATCCCGGCAACGTCCTGGGTGTGGCCCTGATACGGATGCAGCCCAGGAGCGTCGGCTGACGCTCCTGGGCAGGAGCTACGACGGCTACCGATTCCGGGTGGATGACCCGGACCCGAACGACGAGGTGGAATCCGCGCTGCTCGACCTGCTGGCACGGCATCGCGGATGGGTCTCCCCCAGCTCCGCCCTCCGATCCTACGATGAGTCCGTCTCGTCGTGGAGAGCACGCACCGGCGCCTCGTCGCGGACGGCCTGCTCCGCGAGGGAGGTCTGCCCGGGGCGTCACCGCCGACTCCTCGGCGGTCGCCACCTGGACAAGCTCACGTGCGAGGGCGGCTCCCGGTCCCGGTCCAGCCTGCCGACCGGAGCGAAGAACCTCAGCACATCGTCAACGTTGATCCACCGGGACTGGGCGGTCTGTGAACCCGGGACCACACAGGTCCGTACGGCGTTCTCGGCTGCTCTCGGCTGCTCTCGGCTGCTCTCGGCTGCTCTCGGGAACAGCCAACTCCGCTGCGGCCTGCGGCACCTTGTCGGGCTCGGCGGCCCCCACCGACGCGGGCCGTCGGGCGGACATCAGGTCGGGCCGGCCCCGTGCCCGCACCCGCATGGGCACGGGCAAGCGGGGTCAGCCGGGTCAGGCCGGGTCAGCCGGGTCAGCCGGGAAAGGAGAAGTAGAGCGCGTCGCTGTAGAAGGATGCGAAGTGCTGCTGCCAGTCGGCCCGGACCGCGACAAGCCAGTCGTCGTTGCGGCCGGCGATCGCCGCCTCGGCATGGGCGACGGCCTCAGGAATGTCCCCGGACACCAGCTCCCGCACGCTCGCGGCCGGATCGTCGTCCGTCATCGAGACGATCTCCCCTGTCTCGAGGAGGAAGTACTTCGCCTGCTGTTTATCGAGGTGGGCCTGGGTCCTGGCAACGCATTCGGCGAACTCGACGTCGTCCGCCAGGCCCTCGCCGACCACGCGCAGGAGGTCGCGGAGCAGGGCCGCCCCGTCGGTGTAGTTCGCGGCGATGCCGATCGGAGGATTCCAGATCATGGACGGGACGATCGTAGTCCCCCGCCCCACCAGGAGCTTGTGCGCAAGCGGGATGTCCCAGTTGTGCTCAGAAATGCACCGGATCTGCTGAGGGATCTCCGCCTCGCTCGGCTTCGAGTCCGCGGCGTAGAGATAGGAACGGTTTGCCATGACGGCGACGCTAGCAGCGGCCACCGACAGCCCCGGCACCGTCTGTCCGCGCACCGTTCGGCGGGGTGCGGCGGACTCCGCGGAGGGTGGAGGGCTGAGTCGGGGGCTCGGGGATAGTTCCGGGATCCCCTAGGCAGTGTCTTCAAATGATCACCGCTGGTGGATCATGGTGTCGTGATACGTCGCCATGAACTGTCCGATGCCGAGTGGGAGTTCGTCCGACC
>NZ_JBHWFF010000047.1:0-49352 GCF_042733785.1 Streptomyces sp. NPDC059695
GGGGCGGGGGGGGGCGCGGGGGGGGGGGGGGCGGGGGGGGCGGGGGGGGGGGGGGGCGGGGGGGGGGCGGGGGGCGCGCCCGGCCGCCCCCCCGGGGGCACGCCCGCCGGCCGCCGGGGGGCCCGGCGGTACGTTTCTGCTGTGCCCTCGCCGAGGGTCAGTTGTCCTCGTGGGCGACCGCGCGGCGCGCGTCCGCGTCCAGGACGCCCCAGCTGATCAGCTGCTCGGTGAGGACCGAGGGGGACTGGTCGTAGATGACGGCGAGCGTGCGCAGGTCGTCCTGACGGATCGACAGCACCTTGCCGTTGTAGTCGCCGCGCTGCGACTGGATCGTCGCCGCGTAGCGCTGGAGCGGGCCGGCCTTCTCCTGCGGGACGTGCGCGAGGCGCTCCAGGTCCAGGACCAGCTTCGGCGGCGGCTCGGCGGCCCCGCCCGGAGTCGTGCCCGGCAGGAGCTCCTGCACCGGCACCCCGTAGAAGTCGGCCAGCTCGGCAAGACGCTGCACGGTCACCGCGCGGTCTCCGCGCTCGTACGAGCCGACCACGACGGCCTTCCAGCGGCCCTGGGACTTCTCCTCCACCCCGTGGAGGGAGAGACCCTGCTGGGTGCGGATGGCGCGGAGTTTGGCCCCGAGCTGCTTTGCGTATTCGCTGGACATAACGCTCCCGGACGCTGTGACGACATGCGGCTGCGCCGCGCGGCTGGTAACTCACTGTGAGGTTACGCAGCGTTACACCTACCCGTCAAGCCGAATGGTCCGTACCGGCCCCTCCCGGGGGACGGCGCCCGGAGGGGCGACGGGGGTGTGCGGGAAAGTCCGTCCCACCCCTGGTAGAGTGAACGGCGCAAATCCGACGTCCTTTAAGAGCCGTCCCGTGAGGCGGAGAAGGAGGTCCGTTTTCCATGGACACTCAGCAGCAGTACGGCGATGACGCGCGGCCCGTTCTCGAGGCCCCCGACATCGCGCGGGTCCTGACCCGCATCGCCCACGAGATCGTCGAGCGCGCCAAGGGCGCGGACGACGTGGTTCTGCTCGGCATTCCCACCCGCGGCGTCTTCCTCGCCCGCCGGCTCGCCGAGAAGCTCGCATCGATCACCGGCGCCAAGATCCCGGTCGGTTCCCTCGACATCACCATGTACCGGGACGACCTGCGGCTGAAGCCCGCCCGCGCCATCGGTCGCACCGAGATCCCCGGTGACGGCATCGACGGCCGCCTCGTCGTCCTCGTCGACGACGTGCTCTTCTCCGGCCGCACCATCCGCGCCGCCCTCGACGCCCTCGGCGACATCGGCCGCCCGCGCGCCGTCCAGCTCGCGGTCCTCGTCGACCGCGGCCACCGCGAGCTCCCGATCCGCGCCGACTACGTCGGCAAGAACCTCCCCACGTCGCTGCGGGAGACGGTCAAGGTCCAGCTCGCCGAGGAGGACGGTCGCGACACCGTCCTGCTCGGCTCCAAGCCCGCCTCCTAGCCGGGCCGGCTTCCCGCCGGGGCCGGGGCACACCCCTGTGCCCCCGCATGCCCTCACACCTCCCCACCACGGAGAGAAACCCCGATGATGCGTCACCTCATCTCGGCCGCCGACCTCACCCGCGACGACGCCGTCCAGATCCTCGACACCGCCGAGGAGATGGCCCGGGTGGCCGACCGGCCCATCAAGAAGCTCCCGACCCTCCGCGGCCGGACCGTCTGCAACCTCTTCTTCGAGGACTCCACCAGGACCCGGATCTCCTTCGAGGCCGCCGAGAAGCGCCTCTCCGCCGACGTGATCAACTTCGCGGCCAAGGGCTCCAGCGTCTCCAAGGGCGAGTCCCTCAAGGACACCGCGCAGACCCTGGAGGCCATGGGCGTCGACGCGGTCGTCATCCGGCACAGCGCGTCCGGCGCCCCCTACCGGCTCGCCACCTCCGGCTGGATCGACGCCCCCGTCATCAACGCCGGCGACGGCACCCACCAGCACCCCACCCAGGCCCTCCTCGACGCCTTCACCATGCGCCGCCGCCTCGTCGGCCGCGACGCCGGCCTCGGCCAGGACCTCGCCGGCAAGCGCATCACGCTGGTGGGCGACGTCCTGCACAGCCGCGTCGCCCGCTCCAACGTCGACCTGCTCCACACCCTCGGCGCCGAGGTCACCCTGGTGGCCCCGCCCACCCTCGTCCCCGTCGGCGTCGAGACCTGGCCCTGCGACGTCTCGTACGACCTCGACAGCGTGCTGCCGAAGTCCGACGCGGTCATGATGCTGCGTGTGCAGCGCGAGCGGATGAACGCCGCCTTCTTCCCGACCGAGCGCGAGTACTCGCGCCGCTACGGGCTGGACGGCGAGCGGATGGCGAAGATGCCCGAGCACGCCATCGTCATGCACCCCGGCCCGATGGTCCGCGGCATGGAGATCACCGCCGAGGTCGCCGACTCCGACCGGTGCACGGTCGTCGAGCAGGTCGCCAACGGCGTCTCCGTCCGGATGGCGGTCCTCTACCTGCTTCTGGGCGGCAACGAGTCCGCCGTCAGCCACACCCGCCCTCCCGTCGCCCACCACCCTTCTGACGAGCGCTCCGCGCACACCGCCGATCTGGAGACGAAGTAACCATGAGCAAGATCCTCATCCGCGGTGCGCAGGTCCTCGGCGGCGACGTCCTGGACGTCCTCGTCGACGGCGAGACGATCGCCGAGGTCGGGACCGGACTCTCCGCCGAGGGCGCGACCGTGATCGAGGCCGACGGCCAGATCCTGCTGCCCGGCCTGGTCGACCTCCACACCCACCTCCGCGAGCCCGGCCGCGAGGACTCCGAGACCGTCCTCACCGGCACCCGCGCCGCGGCCTCCGGCGGCTACACCGCCGTCTTCGCCATGGCCAACACCCACCCCGTCGCCGACACCGCCGGCGTCGTCGAGCAGGTCTGGCGCCTCGGTCAGGAGGCCGGCTACTGCGACGTCCAGCCCATCGGCGCCGTCACCGTCGGCCTGGAGGGCAAGAAGCTCGCCGAGCTCGGCGCCATGCACGACTCCGCCGCCGGCGTCACGGTCTTCTCCGACGACGGCAAGTGCGTCGACGACGCCGTGATCATGCGCCGCGCCCTGGAGTACGTGAAGGCCTTCGGCGGCGTCGTCGCCCAGCACGCCCAGGAGCCCCGCCTCACCGAGGGCGCCCAGATGAACGAGGGCATCGTCTCCGCGGAGCTGGGCCTCGGCGGCTGGCCCGCCGTCGCCGAGGAGTCGATCATCGCCCGCGACGTCCTCCTCGCCGAGCACGTCGGCTCCCGCGTCCACATCTGCCACCTCTCCACCGCAGGCTCCGTCGAGATCGTCCGCTGGGCCAAGTCCCGGGGCATCGACGTCACCGCCGAGGTCACCCCGCACCACCTCCTCCTCACGGACGAGCTGGTCCGCTCGTACAACCCGGTCTACAAGGTCAACCCGCCGCTGCGCACCGAGAAGGACGTCCTCGCCCTGCGCGAGGCGCTCGCCGACGGCACCATCGACATCGTCGCCACCGACCACGCCCCGCACCCGCACGAGGACAAGGACTGCGAGTGGGCCGCGGCCGCCATGGGCATGGTCGGCCTGGAGACCGCCCTCTCCGTCGTCCAGCAGACGATGGTCGAGACCGGCCTCCTCGACTGGGCCGGCGTCGCCGAGCGGATGTCCTTCGCCCCCGCCCGCATCGGAGCGGCCAAGGGCCACGGACGACCCGTCTCGGCAGGTGAGCCCGCGAACCTGACGCTGGTCGATCCGGCTTACCGTGGTGTCGTGGACCCCGCGGACTTCGCCTCCCGCAGCCGCAACACCCCCTACGAGGGCCGCGAGCTGCCGGGACGCGTCACCCACACCTTCCTGCGGGGCCGGGCAACGGTCGTGGACGGGAAGCTGGCGTGACACCACTCATCGCAATCGCCGCAGAGGCTGCCGAGCAGAAGTCGGCGGAGGTGACCGACTGGGCCGGACGGCTCGGCTGGGTCGCCGGACTGCTCCTCTTCGTCGTCTTCGTGTACTGGCTGATGCGCCAGGGATGGAAATGGCGGGGCAGCCTCCAGTCGGACCTCCCCGAGCTGCCCACCGCGCCGGACACCACCGGTGAGGCGAGACTGACTCTCAGCGGGCGCTACCACGGGTCCACGACCGCCGGGCAGTGGCTCGACCGGATCGTCGCCCACGGCCTCGGCACCCGCAGCCGCGTCGAGCTGACGCTCACCGACGCCGGGCTCGAGGTCGTCCGCCCCGGGGCGAACGACTTCTTCGTCCCGGCCGAGGCCCTGCGCGAGGCCCGCCTCGACAAGGGCATCGCCGGCAAGGTCCTCGCCGAGGGCGGCCTGCTGATCGTCACCTGGGCGCACGGCGACAAGCTGCTCGACTCCGGCTTCCGGTCCGACCGGGCGGCCGAGCACACCGCCTGGGTCGAGGCCATCAATTCCATGATCAACACGACGGAAGGCATCGCACGATGACGACCTCCACCAGGGGAGCCGCCAAGACTCCCGCCGTACTCGTCCTGGAGGACGGCCGCGCCTTCCGCGGCCGCGCCTACGGGGCCGTGGGGGAGACCTTCGGCGAGGCCGTGTTCTCCACCGGCATGACCGGCTACCAGGAGACCCTCACCGACCCGTCGTACCACCGCCAGGTCGTGGTCATGACCGCCCCGCACGTCGGCAACACCGGCGTCAACGACGAGGACCCCGAGTCCGGCCGCATCTGGGTCTCCGGCTACGTCGTCCGCGACCCCGCCCGCGTCTCCTCCAACTGGCGCGCGCAGCGCTCGCTGGACGAGGAGCTGGTCCGCCAGGGCGTCGTCGGCATCTCCGGCATCGACACCCGCGCCCTCACCCGCCACCTGCGCGAGCGCGGCGCCATGCGCGTCGGCATCTTCTCCGGCGACGCCCTCGCCGACGAGGCCGCGCTGCTCGCCAAGGTCCAGGCGCAGCCCCTGATGAAGGGCGCGAACCTCTCCGCCGAGGTCGCCACCAAGGAGACGTACGTCGTCCCCGCGATCGGCGAGAAGAAGTTCACCGTCGCCGCCGTCGACCTCGGCATCAAGGGCATGACCCCGCACCGGATGGCCGAGCGCGGCATCGAGGTCCACGTCCTCCCCGCCACCGCCACCGCCGAGGACATTTACGCGGTGAACCCGGACGGCGTCTTCTTCTCCAACGGCCCGGGCGACCCGGCCACCGCCGACGGCCCCGTCGCCGTCATGCGGGCGGTCCTGGAGCGCAGGACCCCGCTCTTCGGCATCTGCTTCGGCAACCAGATCCTCGGGCGCGCCCTCGGCTTCGGCACCTACAAGCTGAAGTACGGCCACCGCGGCATCAACCAGCCGGTCCAGGACCGCACCACCGGCAAGGTCGAGGTCACCGCGCACAACCACGGCTTCGCCGTCGACGCGCCCCTCGACAAGGTCTCGGACACCCCCTACGGGCGCGCCGAGGTCTCCCACGTCTGCCTGAACGACCAGGTCGTCGAAGGCCTCCGGCTGCTCGACCAGCCGGCCTTCTCCGTCCAGTACCACCCCGAGGCGGCCGCGGGCCCGCACGACGCCGCGTACCTCTTCGACCGCTTCGTATCCCTCATGGAGGCCGAGCGTGCCTAAGCGCACCGATATCCAGTCCGTCCTGGTCATCGGCTCCGGCCCGATCGTCATCGGCCAGGCCGCCGAGTTCGACTACTCCGGCACCCAGGCCTGCCGCATCCTCAAGGCCGAGGGCCTGCGGGTGATCCTGGTCAACTCCAACCCGGCCACGATCATGACCGACCCGGAGATCGCCGACGCCACGTACGTCGAGCCGATCACCCCCGAGTTCGTCGAGAAGATCATCGCCAAGGAGCGCCCCGACGCCCTCCTGCCCACCCTCGGCGGCCAGACCGCGCTCAACACCGCGATCTCCATGCACGAGCAGGGCGTCCTGGAGAAGTACGGCGTCGAGCTCATCGGCGCCAACGTCGAGGCCATCAACAAGGGCGAGGACCGCGACCTCTTCAAGGGCGTCGTCGAGGCCGTCAAGGCCAAGATCGGTTACGGCGAGTCCGCCGCCTCGGTGATCTGCCACTCCATGGACGACGTCCTCAAGGGCGTCGAGACGCTCGGCGGCTACCCCGTCGTCGTCCGCCCCTCCTTCACCATGGGCGGCGCCGGCTCCGGCTTCGCCCACGACGAGGACGAGCTGCGCCGCATCGCCGGCCAGGGCCTCACGCTCTCCCCGACCACCGAGGTGCTCCTGGAGGAGTCCATCCTCGGCTGGAAGGAGTACGAGCTGGAGCTCATGCGCGACAAGCACGACAACGTCGTGGTCGTCTGCTCCATCGAGAACTTCGACCCGATGGGCGTCCACACCGGTGACTCGATCACCGTCGCCCCGGCGATGACGCTCACCGACCGCGAGTACCAGCGGCTCCGCGACATCGGCATCGCGATCATCCGCGAGGTCGGCGTCGACACCGGCGGCTGCAACATCCAGTTCGCGATCAACCCGGACGACGGCCGGATCATCGTCATCGAGATGAACCCGCGCGTCTCCCGCTCCTCGGCGCTCGCCTCCAAGGCGACCGGCTTCCCGATCGCCAAGATCGCGGCCCGCCTCGCCGTCGGCTACACGCTGGACGAGATCCCGAACGACATCACGGAGAAGACCCCGGCGTCCTTCGAGCCCACGCTCGACTACGTCGTCGTCAAGGCCCCGCGCTTCGCCTTCGAGAAGTTCCCGCAGGCCGACTCCACCCTCACCACCACCATGAAGTCGGTCGGCGAGGCCATGGCCATCGGCCGCAACTTCACCGAGGCGCTGCAGAAGGCCCTGCGCTCCCTGGAGAAGAAGGGCTCGCAGTTCACCTTCGTGGGCGAGCCCGGCGACAAGGCGGAGCTGCTGCGCGAGTCGGTCCGCCCGACCGACGGCCGCATCAACACCGTCATGCAGGCCATCCGCGCCGGCGCCACCCCGCAGGAGGTATTCGACGCCACGAAGATCGACCCGTGGTTCGTCGACCAGCTCTTCCTGATCAAGGAGATCGCCGACGAGCTGGCCGCCGCCGAGAAGCTCCACCCCGAGCTGCTCGCCGAGGCCAAGCGCCACGGCTTCTCCGACGCCCAGATCGCCGAGATCCGCGGCCTGCGCGAGGACGTCGTCCGCGAGGTCCGGCACGCCCTCGGCGTCCGCCCGGTCTACAAGACGGTCGACACCTGCGCCGCCGAGTTCGCCGCCAAGACCCCGTACTTCTACTCCTCGTACGACGAGGAGAGCGAGGTCGCCCCGCGCGAGAAGCCCGCGGTGATCATCCTGGGCTCCGGCCCGAACCGCATCGGCCAGGGCATCGAGTTCGACTACTCCTGCGTCCACGCCTCCTTCGCCCTGAGCGACGCCGGCTACGAGACCGTGATGGTCAACTGCAACCCGGAGACCGTCTCGACGGACTACGACACCTCCGACCGCCTGTACTTCGAGCCGCTGACGCTGGAAGACGTGCTGGAGATCGTCCACGCCGAGACCCTCGCCGGCCCCGTCGCCGGTGTCGTCGTCCAGCTCGGCGGCCAGACCCCGCTGGGTCTGGCGCAGGCGCTCAAGGACAACGGCGTGCCGGTCGTCGGCACCTCCCCGGAGGCCATCCACGCCGCCGAGGACCGCGGCGCCTTCGGCCGCGTCCTCGCCGAGGCCGGGCTCCCCGCGCCGAAGCACGGCACCGCGACCACCTTCGCCGGCGCCAAGGCCATCGCCGACGAGATCGGCTACCCCGTCCTCGTGCGCCCCTCGTACGTGCTCGGCGGCCGCGGCATGGAGATCGTGTACGACGAGGCCCGCCTGGAGTCGTACATCGCCGAGTCCACCGAGATCAGCCCCACCCGGCCGGTCCTGGTCGACCGCTTCCTCGACGACGCCATCGAGATCGACGTCGACGCGCTCTACGACGGCGAGGAGCTCTACCTCGGCGGCGTCATGGAGCACATCGAGGAGGCCGGCATCCACTCCGGCGACTCGGCCTGCGCCCTGCCCCCGATCACCCTCGGCGGCTTCGACATCAAGCGCCTGCGCGCCTCCACCGAGGCCATCGCCAAGGGCGTCGGCGTCCGCGGCCTGATCAACATCCAGTTCGCCATGGCCGGTGACATCCTCTACGTCCTGGAGGCCAACCCGCGCGCCTCCCGGACCGTCCCCTTCACCTCGAAGGCGACCGCCGTGCCGCTGGCGAAGGCCGCCGCCCGCATCTCGCTGGGCGCCACCGTCGCCGAGCTGCGCGCCGAGGGCCTGCTCCCGAAGACCGGCGACGGCGGCACCCTGCCGCTCGACGCGCCGATCTCCGTCAAGGAGGCCGTCATGCCGTGGTCGCGCTTCCGCGACGTGCACGGCCGCGGCGTCGACACCGTCCTCGGCCCGGAGATGCGCTCCACCGGCGAGGTCATGGGCATCGACGCGGTCTTCGGCACGGCCTACGCCAAGTCGCAGGCCGGCGCCTACGGCCCGCTGCCCACCAAGGGCCGCGCGTTCATCTCCGTCGCCAACCGCGACAAGCGCTCGATGATCTTCCCGGCCCGGGAGCTCGTCGCCCACGGCTTCGAGCTGCTCGCCACCTCCGGCACCGCCGAGGTCCTCAAGCGCAACGGCATCAACGCCACGGTCGTCCGCAAGCTCAGCGAGGGCGAGGGCCCGAACGGCGAGAAGACCATCGTCCAGCTCATCCACGACGGCCAGGTCGACCTGATCGTCAACACCCCGTACGGCACCGGCGGCCGCCTCGACGGCTACGAGATCCGTACGGCCGCGGTGGCGCGCAGCGTCCCCTGCCTCACCACGGTCCAGGCGCTCGCCGCGGCCGTCCAGGGCATCGAGGCGCTGGGCCACGGCGACGTGGGCGTCCGCTCGCTCCAGGAGCACGCGGAGCACCTGACCGCGGCCCGCGACTAGCAGCCCGTACGAGGAGGGGGACACCGGCAGGACCTGCGGTGTCCCCCTCGTCATGAGCACACCTGGACGACAGACCCATGTACAAGTTCTTCTTCAACCTGGTCTTCAAGCGGATGGACCCCGAGCAGGCCCACTACACGGCCTTCCGCTGGATCCGCCTCGCCGCCCGCACCCCGGTCCTGCGCACCTTCGTCGCGGCCGTCCTCGCGCCCCGGTACAGGGAACTGCGCACCGAGGCCCTCGGCCTGCGGATGCACGGCCCCTTCGGCCTCGCCGCCGGCTTCGACAAGAACGCGGTCGCCATCGACGGCATGTCGATGCTCGGCTTCGACCACGTCGAGATCGGCACCGTCACCGGCGAGGCCCAGCCCGGCAACCCCAAGAAGCGGCTCTTCCGGCTCGTCCCGGACCGCGCCCTGATCAACCGCATGGGCTTCAACAACGAGGGCTCCGCCGCCGTCGCCGCGCGCCTGGCCGCCCGCAGGGCGGTCTTCCGGACGACCGTCGGCGTCAACATCGGCAAGACCAAGGTCGTGCCCGAGGCCGAGGCCGCCGCCGACTACGTGAAGTCCACCGAGCGCCTCGCCGCGCACGCCGACTACCTCGTGGTGAACGTCTCCTCCCCGAACACCCCGGGCCTCCGCAACCTCCAGGCCACCGAGTCCCTGCGCCCGCTCCTCACGGCCGTCCGCGAGGCCGCCGACCGCACGGTCACCGACCGCCGCGTCCCCCTCCTGGTCAAGATCGCCCCCGACCTGGCCGACGAGGACGTCGACGCGGTCGCCGACCTCGCCCTGGAGCTCGGCCTCGACGGCATCATCGCCACCAACACGACCATCGCGCGCGAGGGCCTCGGCCTGAAGTCCGACCCGGCGCTGGTCAAGGAGACCGGCGGCCTGTCCGGCGCGCCCGTCAAGGAGCGCTCCCTGGCCGTCCTGCGCCGCCTCCACGCGCGCGTGGGCGACCGCCTGGTCCTGGTGGGCGTCGGCGGCATCGAGAACGCCGAGGACGCCTGGCAGCGGATCCTCGCCGGCGCCACCCTCGTCCAGGGCTACAGCGCCTTCATCTACGAGGGCCCGTTCTACGCCCGCGCGATCCACAAGGGCCTGGCCGCGCGCCTCGCGGCCTCCCCGTACGCCACCCTCGCCGAGGCCGTCGGCGCCGACAACCGAAAGGCCGCCTCGTGACCCTCTCCTTCGGCACCCGCCTGCGCTCCGCCATGGACGAGCGCGGTCCGCTCTGCGTCGGCATCGACCCGCACGCCGCGCTGCTCGCCTCCTGGGGCCTGAACGACGACATCGCCGGCCTGGAGCGCTTCACCTTCACGGTCGTCGAGGCCCTCGCCGGGACCGTCGCGGTCTTCAAGCCGCAGTCCGCCTTCTTCGAGCGCTTCGGCTCGCGCGGCATCGCCGTCCTGGAGCGCGCCACGGCCGATCTGCGCGCGGCGGGCGGCCTGGTCGTCATGGACGCCAAGCGCGGCGACATCGGCTCCACGATGGCGGCCTACGCGGAGACCTTCCTGCACAAGGACTCCCCGCTCTTCTCCGACGCGCTGACGGTCTCCCCGTACCTCGGCTACGGCGCCCTGAAGCCGGCCGTCGACCTGGCGCGGGAGTCCGGTGCCGGCCTCTTCGTGCTGGCCCTCACCTCCAACCCGGAGGGCGCGGAGGTCCAGCGGGCGGTCCGCGAGGACGGCCGCACCATCGGCGCGACGATGCTCGCCCACCTCGCCGAGGAGAACGCGGGGGAGACCCCGATGGGCTCCTTCGGCGCGGTCGTCGGCGCCACCCTCGGCGATCTGTCCTCCTTCGACCTGGACATCAACGGGCCGCTCCTCGCCCCCGGCATCGGCGCGCAGGGCGCGACCCCCGCTGACCTCCCGGCCGTCTTCGGCGCCGCGGTCGGCAACGTGGTCCCGAACGTCAGCCGCGGGGTCCTCCGGCACGGCCCCGACGTGGCCGCCCTGCGGGACTCGGCTCACCGGTACGCGGACGAGATCCGCTCGGCCGTCGCCGGCTGACGGGTCTCCCGGACAATCCGCAGGTCGGAGGGGACGGGCCGCCCGATGGTGAGCCGTCTCACCACTTGACGAAAACTTGGCTCAAAACCGGGTCGTTATGCCGGAAAAGTCCTGGTCGGTCGATGCTGACCAGGACTTTTCCTCTGTTCTCGCTGACTGGAGCGGCCTCGGCCGCTAGTCTCCGGGGCAGAGCAGGCGTTCAACGGCCACTCCGTTGCACGTTGCTCCACTGGTGTGGGGCGTCAGGTTCCTCACCGGTCCGTATCCGACAGATCGACATCCGAGGTGACGTAGGCGTGGCTCTTCCGCCCCTTACCCCTGAACAGCGCGCAGCCGCGCTCGAAAAGGCCGCCGCGGCTCGCCGGGAGCGGGCCGAGGTCAAGAATCGACTCAAGCACTCCGGCGCCTCCCTCCACGAGGTCATCAAGACGGGCCAGGAGAACGACGTCATCGGCAAGATGAAGGTCTCCGCGCTCCTTGAGTCCCTGCCCGGCGTCGGCAAGGTCCGTGCCAAGCAGATCATGGAGCGGCTCGGCATCTCCGAGAGCCGCCGGGTGCGCGGTCTCGGCTCCAACCAGATCGCCTCCCTGGAGCGCGAGTTCGGCAGCACCGGCGCCTGATCGGCGGCCGGACCGGCCTCGGATCCGGGACACGCGTCCCGGGCATGCCGGTAAAGCTGGAATAATCGCTGCATGGCAGCAGAGGTACGTCCGCGGCTGACCGTGCTCTCCGGCCCCTCAGGGGTCGGCAAGAGCACGGTCGTCGCTCATATGCGCAAGGTCCACCCCGAGGTCTGGCTCTCGGTGTCGGCGACGACACGCAAGCCCCGCCCCGGCGAGAAGCACGGCGTCCACTACTTCTTCGTCACGGACGACGAGTTCGACAAGCTGATCGCCAACGGTGAGCTCCTCGAGTGGGCCGAGTTCGCGGGCAACCGCTACGGCACCCCCCGCGGCGCGGTCCTGGAGCGGCTGGACTCCGGAGAGCCCGTGCTCCTGGAGATCGACCTCCAGGGCGCCCGTCAGGTGAAGGACTCCATGCCGGAGTCCCAGCTGGTCTTCCTGGCCCCGCCGAGCTGGGAGGAGCTGGTGCGCCGCCTCACCGGCCGCGGCACCGAGTCGCCCGAGGTCATCGAGCGCCGTCTGCAGGCCGCCAAGATCGAGCTGGCCGCCGAGTCCGAGTTCGACAGCACCCTCGTCAACACCTCCGTCGAGGACGTCGCACGCGAGCTGCTAACGTTGATGCACGTTGTCTGATCTTTTTTCCATCTTCGGAAGGTAGAGCGTGTCCTCTTCCATCACCGCGCCCGAGGGCATCATCAACCCGCCGATCGACGAGCTGCTCGAGGCCACGGACTCGAAGTACAGCCTCGTGATCTACGCGGCCAAGCGCGCGCGTCAGATCAACGCGTACTACTCCCAGCTCGGCGAGGGCCTGCTGGAGTACGTGGGTCCGCTGGTCGACACCCACGTCCACGAGAAGCCGCTCTCGATCGCCCTGCGGGAGATCAACGCGGGCCTGCTGACCTCCGAGAAGATCGCGGACCCCGCTCAGTAGAGCAATCCACGTTGTAACGCTTGTCACCACAGGCCCGGCGGACCATCCGCCGGGCCTGTGGTGTCTGATGGAGTCGTACGCATCCGAGTGCGGGGAGTCGTGGAAGTCGTGTCCGAGCCGAAGGTCGTCCTGGGCGTGAGCGGCGGCATCGCCGCCTACAAGGCGTGCGAGCTGCTCCGCCGGCTCACCGAGTCGGGCCACGACGTGCGCGTCGTCCCCACCGACTCCGCACTGCACTTCGTCGGCGCGGCGACCTGGTCCGCGCTCTCCGGGAACCCCGTCTCCACCGAGGTGTGGGACTCGGTCCACGAGGTCCCGCACGTGCGGATCGGCCAGGCCGCCGACCTCGTCGTCGTCGCCCCCGCCACCGCCGACATGCTCGCCAAGGCCGCCCACGGCCTCGCCGACGACCTGCTCACCAACACCCTGCTCACCGCGCGCTGTCCGGTCGTCTTCGCCCCGGCCATGCACACCGAGATGTGGGAGCACCCGGCGACCCAGGAGAACGTGGCCACCCTGCGCCGCCGCGGCGCCGTCGTCATCGAGCCCGCCGTCGGCCGCCTCACCGGCGTCGACACCGGCAAGGGCCGCCTCCCGGACCCGGCGGAGATCTTCGAGGTCTGCCGCCGGATCCTGGCCCGCGGCGACGCGGCCCCCGACCTCGCGGGCCGCCACGTCGTCGTCAGCGCCGGCGGCACCCGCGAACCGCTCGACCCCGTCCGCTACCTCGGGAACCGCTCGTCCGGGAAGCAGGGCTACGCCCTCGCGAAGGCCGCCGCCGCCCGGGGTGCCCGGGTCACCCTGGTGGAGGCGAACACCGGCATCGCGGACCCGGCCGGGGTCGACGTGGTCCACGTCGGCACCGCCGTCCAGCTCCGCGAGGCGGTGCTCAAGGCCGCCGCCGACGCCGACGCGGTCGTCATGGCCGCCGCCGTCGCCGACTTCCGCCCGGCCGTCTACGCCCCCGGCAAGATCAAGAAGACGGACGACGGGGGCGCGCCCACCATCGAGCTCGTGCGCAACCCCGACATCCTGGCCGAGCTGGCCGCCGACCGGGCCCTGCCCGGCCAGGTGGTCGTCGGTTTCGCCGCCGAGACCGACGACGTCCTCGCCAACGGCCGCGCGAAGCTCCGCCGGAAGGGCTGCGACCTCCTCGTCGTCAACGAGGTGGGGGAGCGCAAGACCTTCGGCTCCGAGGAGAACGAGGCCGTCGTCCTCGCCTCGGACGGCGCCGAGACCCCCGTACCGTACGGGCCGAAGGAAGCGCTCGCCGAGACGGTCTGGGACCTGGTCCTGCCGCGGCTGCGCCCCGTGACCTGACGCATCACGGCCCGCCCGGGACGGTGGCGCGATCCCGCTCCCCGACGACGTGAAACGCCGTCCCGGGAGTGATTTGCGCCCCACCCGAGTGGGCAGCTCTGCCTTGCCGGAGGCCGGTTCCGGCTGTCCACTGGCATTCGCCAGGCGAGACACCTGGTCCATTGTCCGACCACGACCGATAGACTGTTCGTGGAACGTCGCGGGGCGCAGCCCCCTGCCGGTCCGCGTCACGAGTAGCCAGCAGCCGCTGCAACCCCAGGGAGCGTTGTGTCCCGTCGTCTGTTCACCTCGGAGTCCGTCACCGAGGGCCACCCCGACAAGATCGCTGACCAGATCAGCGACACCATCCTCGACGCACTGCTGCGCGAGGACCCCACGTCGCGCGTCGCCGTCGAGACGCTGATCACCACCGGCCTGGTGCACGTCGCCGGTGAGGTCACCACGAAGGCGTGGGCGGACATCCCGACCCTCGTCCGGAACAAGATCCTCGAGATCGGTTACGACTCCTCGAAGAAGGGCTTCGACGGCGCCTCCTGCGGCGTGTCGGTGTCCATCGGATCCCAGTCCCCGGACATCGCCCAGGGCGTGGACACCGCGTACGAGTCGCGGGTCGAGGGCGCCTCCCAGAGGGGCGAGGACGACGAGCTCGACAAGCAGGGCGCCGGCGACCAGGGCCTGATGTTCGGCTACGCGTCGGACGAGACCCCCGAGCTGATGCCGCTGCCGATCCACATCGCGCACCGCCTCTCCCGGCGTCTCACCGAGGTCCGCAAGAACGGGACCATCCCGTACCTGCGCCCCGACGGCAAGACCCAGGTCACCATCGAGTACGACGGCGACAAGGCCGTCCGCCTCGACACGGTCGTCGTCTCCTCGCAGCACGCCTCGGACATCGACCTCGAGTCGCTGCTCGCGCCCGACATCCGCGAGTTCGTCGTCGAGCACGTGCTGAAGCAGCTCGTCGAGGACGGCATCAAGCTCGACACCGACGGCTACCGCCTGCTCGTGAACCCGACCGGCCGCTTCGAGATCGGCGGCCCGATGGGCGACGCCGGCCTCACCGGCCGCAAGATCATCATCGACACCTACGGCGGCATGGCCCGTCACGGTGGCGGCGCCTTCTCCGGCAAGGACCCGTCCAAGGTCGACCGCTCGGCCGCCTACGCCATGCGCTGGGTCGCCAAGAACGTCGTCGCCGCCGGCCTCGCCGCGCGCTGCGAGGTCCAGGTCGCCTACGCGATCGGCAAGGCCGAGCCCGTCGGCCTCTTCGTCGAGACCTTCGGCACCAACACCGTCGAGAACGAGAAGATCGAGAACGCCATCGCCGAGGTCTTCGACCTCCGCCCGGCCGCGATCATCCGCGACCTCGACCTGCTCCGCCCGATCTACTCCCAGACCGCCGCCTACGGCCACTTCGGCCGTGAGCTGCCGGACTTCACCTGGGAGCGCACGGACCGCGTGGACGCCCTGAAGCAGGCCGCCGGCCTGTAGTCCCAGGCCTGAGGCTTCGGAGCCCGGTACCCCGTGGGGGTGCCGGGCTCCGGCCATGTCCGGCTGTCGGTGGCGTCTGGTAGGTATGGGGCTGTGAGCAGCGAGAACGAGAAGTCCGACGAGCCCGAGCAGCTCGCGCTCATCCGGGAGACCGTACGGAGCGCGAAGGTGCCGCGGGCCAAGCCCCGGACCTGGCGCGGGGCCGCGCTGGCCAAGGAGCTGCCCGTCGCGCGGGTCGTCGTGAACAAGGGCGCCCTCCACCTCGACCAGTTCTTCGACTACGCGGTCCCCGAGGAGCTCGACGAGACCGCACGGCCCGGTGTGCGGGTCCGGGTGCGGTTCGGGGCGGGCGCCCACCAGGTGCGGGGCGGCCGGCGGGAGGGCGGCCGGCTCATCGACGGATTCCTCGTGGAACGGCGCGCCGAGTCCGACTACTCGGGGCCGCTCGCCGCGCTCGCCGACGTCGTCTCACCCGAACCGGTGCTCGGACCGGAGCTGCTCGGCCTGGCCCGAGCCGTCGCCGACCGGTACGCGGGAAGCCTCGCCGACGTCCTCCAGCTGGCCGTCCCCCCGCGGAACGCCACCGCCGAGCGCAAGCCCTCGCCCGCGCCGCTGCCGCCGCCCGCGGCGCCGGATCCCGGCAGCTGGACGCGGTACGACCGCGGTCCCGCGTTCCTGGACTCCCTCGCGCGCGGCGGGGCGCCCCGGGCCGTGTGGAACGCGCTGCCGGGGCCGCACTGGGCCGAGGAGATCGCCCGGGCCGTCGCCGCCACCCTCGCCTCCGGGCGGGGCGCGCTCGTCGTCGTCCCCGACGGGCGGGCCGTCGGCCGGGTCGACGCGGCCCTGAACGAGGTCCTGGGGGCGGGCCGGCACGCGGTCCTCACCGCCGAGGCGGGCCCCGAGAAGCGGTACGCGCAGTGGCTCGCCGTGCGGCGCGGCGCCGTGCGGGCCGTCGTCGGCACCCGGGCCGCGATGTTCGCCCCCGTGCGGGACCTGGGTCTCGCCGTCATCTGGGACGACGGCGACGGCAGCCACAGCGAGCCGCACGCCCCCCAGCCGCACGCCCGCGACGTGCTGCTGCTGCGCGCCGCCCACGACCGCTGCGCCTTCCTCCTCGGCTCCACCGGCTGCACCGTCGAGGCCGCCCAGCTCGTCGAGTCCGGCTGGGCCCAGGCGCTGGACGCCGGACGCGAGCAGGTCCGCAGGGCCGCCCCGCTGATCCGGACCGTCGGCGACGGCGAACTCGCCCGGGACGAGGCCGCGCGCGCCGCCCGGCTGCCCTCGCTGGCCTGGCAGACCGTACGGGAGGGGCTCAAGACCGGGCCGGTGCTCGTGCAGGTCCCCCGCCGGGGGTACGTGCCGAGGCTGGCCTGCGAGCGCTGCCGCACCCCCGCCCGCTGCCGGCACTGCGCCGGGCCCCTGGAGGCCCCCGAGCAGCAGGAGCTGCGGTGCGGCTGGTGCGGCCGAGGCGCCCCCGACTGGCACTGCGTGGAGTGCGGCTCGACCCGGCTGCGGGCCCAGGTGGTCGGCGCCCGGCGGACCGCGGAGGAGCTCGGCCGGGCCTTCCCCGCCGTGCCGGTACGGACCTCCGGCCGCGACCACGTCCTGGACAGCGTGCCCGGGCGCCCCGCGCTGGTCGTCTCGACCCCCGGTGCCGAACCCGTGGCCGAGGGCGGCTACGCCGCCGCGCTCCTCCTCGACGGCTGGGCGCTGCTCGGCCGCCCCGACCTGCGCGCGGGCGAGGAGGCGCTGCGCCGCTGGATCGACGCGGCCTCCCTGGTCCGGGGCCAGGCCGAGGGCGGCACCGTCGTCGTGGTCGCCGAACCGACCCTCCGGCCGGTGCAGGCGCTCGTCCGCTGGGACCCGGTCGGGCACGCCCGGCGGGAGCTCGCCGAGCGGGCCGAGCTGGGCTTCCCGCCGGTCTCCCGGATGGCCGCCGTCAGCGGGCCTCCGGAGGCCGTCGAGGGCTTCCTCGCCGGGGCGGGGCTCCCCGCCGACGCCGAGGTCCTCGGGCCGGTCCCGCTGCCCGTCGTCCGTCCCGGCGGGCCGCGCAGACCGGGCGACCCGCCGCCGGGGGAGCAGTGGGAGCGGGCCCTGGTCCGGGTGCCGCCGGGCAGCGGGGCGGCCCTGGCGGCCGCCCTGAAGCAGGCCCGGGCGGGGCGCCTGGCGCGCGGCGGCGGGGATCCGGTGCGGATCCGGGTCGACCCGCCGGACATCGGCTGACGGACGCGGCCGCGCCCCGTGAGGTGCGGCCGGCTCCGGTCGCCGCTCCGCACCGGGCGCCGGCCCACCGGCCGGGCGGGTCCCGGCACGCCACGGCCGCCCGGCCCCGGGACGGGGCGGGCGGCCGTGGCGGAAGCGGACTCGGGCGGGCGTCAGCCGTTGCGCGGGCCGGGGAAGGCCGGCGGACGGGGGTCCTCGCGGAGGGTGGCGCTGCCCGAGGTGGGCTGCGGCGGCATCGAACGGGCCGCGGGGACCGTGGGCAGCGTCCGGGTCGTGCCCGGCTCCACCACGTGCTCCTGCTCCACGGGGGCCGCGCCCGGCTGGGGCGCGCGCCGGGCGCCGTACCGGCGGTGGACGGCCTGCTTGGTGACCCCGAGCGCGGAACCCACCGCGTCCCAGGAGAAGCCGAGCGAGCGGTCGAAGTCGACCGCCGCGGTCACCAGGGTCTCGACACTGTCCCGCAGCTCCTGGGCGAGACGTACGGTCGGGGCGGGCGCGCGCCCGTAGACGACGAAGCCCGTCGACGGGCCGGAGCGGCGAGGGCGGTAGACATTGCCCAGCTGGGCCGTGAGCGTGCGCAGTGCGTCCACCTGCCGCCGGACCCTCTCGATGTCCCGCACCAACAGATGCAGACTTGCCCGGGCTTGGGCGTCGTGGGTTGCGTGGTCGGCCATGTGAAAGCCTCTCGAACCGGCGTGTAAGGGGGCGGGCCGCGGCGGGGGGACAGCGGCCCGATTCGGTCAATCTCTCTTGACCAACGCGCCACCGGGAGTTGGGTCACGCTGCGGGGGCGTACACGCATATGCGCGGGGCGCTCGACCTCCCGTACGCCCCCTCGGCCACCGGACGCCTAGACTGGTGCGCTGCCCGCAACGCCCCCGGAGAGACAGGCAGTCGCCACCCATGAAGCTCGTCTTCGCAGGCACCCCCGAGGTCGCCGTTCCCGCCCTGGACGCCCTGCTCGCCTCCGGGCGGCACGAGGTGGCCGCCGTGGTCACCCGGCCGGACGCCCCGGCGGGCCGCGGCCGGCGGCTCGTCGCCAGCCCGGTGGCCCAGCGGGCGGAGGAGGCCGGGATCGAGGTCCTGAAGCCGGCCAGGCCCCGCGACGAGGACTTCCTCGCCCGGCTGCGGGAGATCGCCCCGGACTGCTGCCCCGTCGTCGCGTACGGCGCGATCCTGCCCAAGACCGCCCTCGACGTGCCCGCCCACGGCTGGGTCAACCTGCACTTCTCGCTGCTGCCCGCCTGGCGCGGCGCGGCGCCCGTGCAGCACTCCCTGATGGCCGGCGACCAGGTGACGGGCGCCTCCACCTTCCTCATCGAGGAGGGGCTCGACTCCGGCCCGGTCTACGGCGTCGTGACCGAGGACATCAGGCCGACCGACACCAGCGGCGACCTGCTCACCCGGCTCGCCTTCGCGGGCGCCGGACTGCTCGCCGCGACCATGGACGGCATCGAGGACGGCACGCTCCGGGCCGTCCCGCAGCCGGTCGAGGGCATCACCCTCGCCCCCAAGATCCAGGTCGAGGACGCCCACGTGGACTTCGCCGCCCCCGCGCTCCGCGTGGACCGCGTGGTCCGCGGCTGCACCCCGGCCCCCGGCGCCTGGACGGTCTTCCGCGGCGAGCGCCTCAAGCTGATCCAGGTCACCCCGCTCCCGGACCACGACGGCCTGGCCCCGGGCGAGCTCGCGGTGGGCAAGAACAACGTGTACGCGGGGACCGGCTCCCACGCCGTGGAACTGCTCTGGGTCCAGCCCCAGGGCAAGAAGCCCATGAAGGCCGCCGACTGGGCCCGCGGCGTCCGCATCGCGCCGGGGGAGCGCCTGGGGGCGTAGGGCAGGGCGTGGAGCGCGGGGGAGCGGGGGTGGGCCGCGCGACGCGGGCCGCTCCGCGGGCGACGTAGGCTGAGAGGGTTCGACCTTCTTCACCTTCTTCATTTCGTCACGCGGAGCACCTTTGAGCGAGCAGGCACGTCGTCGTCCCCCCAAGCCCTACCGGCGGCCCCAGAAGGACCCCGTCCGGATGCTCGCCTTCGAGGCGCTGAGGGCGGTGGACGAGCGGGACGCCTACGCGAACCTGGTGCTGCCCCCGCTGCTGCGGAAGGCCCGCGAGAAGGGCGATTTCGACGCCCGGGACGCGGCGCTCGCGACCGAGCTCGTCTACGGGACGCTGCGCCGCCAGGGCACGTACGACGCGATCGTCGCCGCCTGCATCGACCGGCCCCTCCGCGAGGTCGACCCGCCCGTGCTCGACGTGCTGTCCCTCGGCGCGCACCAGCTGCTCGGGACGCGGATCCCGACGCACGCCGCCGTCTCCGCCAGCGTCGAGCTCGCCCGCGTGGTGCTCGGCGACGGGCGCGCCAAGTTCGTCAACGCCGTGCTGCGGAAGATCTCGCAGCAGGACCTCGACGCCTGGGTCGAGCAGGTCGCCCCGCCGTACGAGGACGACGCCGAGGACCACCTCGCCGTCGTCCACTCCCACCCCCGCTGGGTCGTCTCGGCGCTCTGGGACTCCCTCGGGGGCGGCCGCGCCGGGATCGAGGACCTCCTGGAGGCCGACAACGAGCGCCCCGAGGTCACCCTCGTCGCCCGCCCCGGCCGCTCCACCACCGAGGAGCTGGCCGCCGTCACCGACACCCTCCCGGGCCGCTGGTCGCCGTACGCCCTGAGGATGACCGAGGGCGGCGAGCCCGGCGCCATCGAGGCCGTCAAGGAGGGCCGCGCCGGCGTCCAGGACGAGGGCAGCCAGCTCGTCGCGATCGCCCTCGCCAACGCGCCCGTGGAGGGCGGCGACACCCGCTGGCTCGACGGCTGCGCCGGCCCCGGCGGCAAGGCCGCCCTGCTCGCCGCCCTCGCGGCCGAGCGCGGCGCGTTCCTGCTCGCCTCCGAGAAGCAGCCCCACCGCGCCCGCCTCGTCGAGCGCGCCCTGGCCGGCAATCCCGGCCCCTACCAGGTGATCGCCGCCGACGGCACCCGCCCGCCGTGGCGCCCCGGCTCCTTCGACCGCGTCCTCGTCGACGTGCCGTGCTCGGGCCTCGGCGCCCTGCGCCGCCGTCCCGAGGCCCGCTGGCGCCGCCGTCCCGAGGACCTGGACGGCTTCGCCCCGCTCCAGCGCGCCCTGCTGACCGAGGCCCTGAGCGCGGTCCGCGTGGGAGGCGTCGTGGGGTACGCCACCTGCTCGCCGCACCTCGCCGAGACCCGCGTGGTCGTCGACGACGTCCTGAAGAGGACCGGCGGCGCCGAGCTGATCGACGCCCGCCCGCTGCTGCCCGGCGTCCCGGCGCTCGGCGACGGCCCGGACGTCCAGCTGTGGCCGCATCTGCACGGTACGGACGCCATGTATCTGGCGCTGCTGCGCCGGACCGCCTGACCCCGGCGCGTCCGACCCTTCGATCATCTGACCGCAATCTCCCGGTCCGTCCAGGTCCCGGTCTCGTCGCTTCGTACCGAAATTGGTCTGGACCGGATCCGAAACCGCTCAGCGGCAAAGAAGTACCCAAGAACGTGGGAGGCTTGGCACATGGCGCAGATCAACCCCAGCATCCTGTCCGCGGACTTCGCCCGGCTCGCCGATGAGGCGAAGGCCGTCGGCGGTGCCGACTGGCTGCACGTCGACGTGATGGACAACCACTTCGTGCCCAACCTGACGCTGGGCGTCCCGATCGTGGAGTCGCTGGCCCGAGCGACGGACACCCCGCTCGACTGCCACCTGATGATCGAGGACCCCGACCGCTGGGCCCCCCAGTACGTCGAGGCGGGCGCCGGCTCGGTCACCTTCCACGTCGAGGCGGCCGCCGCGCCGGTGCGGCTCGCGCGGGAGATCCGGGCCAAGGGGGCCAGGGCCTCGATGGCGCTTAAGCCGGCCACGCCGATCGAGCCCTACGAGGACCTGCTCCCCGAGCTCGACATGCTGCTCATCATGACCGTCGAGCCCGGCTTCGGCGGCCAGGCCTTCCTCGACATCATGCTGCCCAAGATCCGCCGTACCCGGGAACTGATCTCCAAGCACGGCCTGGAGCTCTGGCTCCAGGTCGACGGAGGGGTCGCCGAGTCCACGATCGAGCGGTGCGCCGAGGCCGGCGCCGACGTCTTCGTCGCGGGCTCCGCGGTCTACGGAGCGGCGGATCCGGCCGCGGCCGTCGCCTCGCTCAGGGCCCGCGCGGAGGCCGCGACCGCCTCCGCCGCGTGGGCGTGTGGCCACTGAGCCTCCGGCGGATGAACGCGGTCCGTCGGGCCGCCGACAGGACTGATCAAGGCCCGTCGTTTCTGACAGGATGAACGGCGAGCCAGAGTGTGAACGACAGCCGTACGTGAACAGCGGTACGTGAACAGCAGTGAGGAGATCGCGGTGGCCGGTATGTCGGCGGGACGGTCAGCCCTGCGGATGGGCCCCGCGGAGCTGGTGCAGGCGGCGGCCATGGCCCGCCGCTTCTACCTCGAGGGCAAGTCCAAGATCCAGATCGCCGAGGAGTTCGGCGTGAGCCGCTTCAAGGTGGCCCGGGTCCTGGAGACCGCCCTGGAGCGCGACCTCGTGCGGATCGAGATCCGCGTTCCGGCCGAGCTGGACGCCGAGCGCTCCGACGCGCTCCGCGCCCGCTACGGGCTCCGCCACGCCGTCGTCGTCGAGTCCCCGGCCGAGGGCGACGACGAGTCGCCCGACCCCGAGAACCTCGGCGAGGTCGCCGCCGACCTGCTCGGCGAGCTCGTCACCGAGGGCGACGTGCTCGGCCTGGCCTGGGGCCGCTCCACCATCCACATGGCGGCCGCCCTCGACCGGCTGCCGCCCTGCACCGTCGTCCAGCTCACCGGCGTGTACGACGCCGGGACCGCCGAGCGCGGCTCCGTCGAGGCCGTCCGGCGCGCCGCGCAGGTCTCGGGCGGCGAGGCCCACCCCATCTACGCGCCCATGCTGCTGCCCGACCCCGCCACCGCGGCCGCGCTGCGCAGCCAGACCGGCATCGCCCGGGCCTTCGAGTACTTCGACAAGGTCACCGTCGCCTGCGTCTCCATCGGCTCCTGGGAGCCGGGCATCTCGACCGTCCACGACATGCTCTCCGACGCCGAGCGCGCCCACTACGCCTCGCTCGGCGTCGCCGCCGAGATGTCCGCGCACCTCTTCGATTCCGAGGGGCGCCGGGTCGGCCGCGACCTGGGCGAGCGCTGCATCACCGTCGAGGCGGACCGGCTGCGCCGGATCCCCGAGGTCGTGGCCATCGCCGGCGGCCAGCGCAAGGCGGCGGCGATCGGCGCGGTGCTCCGCTCCGGGCTCGTCACCAGCCTGGTCACCGACCGCGCCGCGGCGGACTACCTGCTCACCGAGTCGAGCCCGGGCACGCACCCGGCACTCGACCGGAAGGACCCCGACGGCAGCTGAACGCCGCCGTCCCCAGGGGCCGGAGCGATCCCGCAACGGTATGTTCGGGACATGTCGCTCCGGCCCCTGCGCGTGCTCCTCGCGCTCGTCCTCGCCGTCCTCCTGGGCGGGTGCTCCTCGTCGGGCGGCGGCACCGGCACCGTCACCCCCGCCCCCTCCCGTACCGCCGTGGCCGCCGCGCCCACCGGCACCTCCGGGCTCCCCGCCGTACGAGCGGCGGACCTGCCTCCCGAGGCACGGAAGACGCTCGCGCTCATCGCGCGCGGCGGCCCCTTCCCGTACGCCAAGGACGGCACCGTCTTCTCGAACTTCGAGCGGATCCTGCCCCGCGAGGCGCGCGGCTACTACCACGAGTACACCGTGAAGACCCCCGGCGAACACGACCGGGGAGCCCGCCGGATCGTCACCGGACGGAACGGCGAGACGTACTACACCGACGACCACTACGAGACCTTCCGGGAGGTGGTCACGGATGACACGTGACGACCCCGTCGTCCTCGACCTGACCGGAGTCGTGGACAAGGCCGCGCTCATGGACCGGTGCGCCGACACGCTCGCGCTGCCCGACTGGTTCGGACGCAACTGGGACGCCCTCGCGGACTGCCTCACCGACCTGCCCGAGCCGGTCACCCTCGTCGTCACCGGCTGGCAGGCCTACGCCAGGACGCGCCCGCGGGAGTGGGCGACCGCGCAGGAGGTCTTCGCCACGGCGGTCGAGGAACGCCCCACCCGCCTCTCCGTCCTCCTCTCCCTCGGGGAGCATTCGGATGATCCGACGAAGCCACTGCCGCAAGCATCGGATGATTAGCCGGGGACTGGTATTCGTACAGGCGTGGGACAATGAACTACGTGCTTTTTCCCCTGGCTGAAATGCCTAGGGGCCGATCCGAACGACTGGGATGTCAGCACGTGCGTTTCCTCAATGACGTCAAGCCGCCCTACGACCTGACGTACGACGATGTGTTCATGGTGCCGAGCCGCTCGGCCGTCGGGTCCCGCCAGGCCGTGGACCTCTCCTCGCCCGACGGGAGCGGGACCACCATCCCGCTCGTCGTCGCCAACATGACCGCCATCGCCGGCCGCCGGATGGCCGAGACGGTCGCCCGCCGCGGCGGCCTGGTCGTCATCCCGCAGGACATCCCCATCGAGGTCGTCACCGACGTCATCTCGTGGGTGAAGAGCCGCCACCACGTGCTGGACACCCCGATCGTCCTGGAGCCGCACCAGACGGTCGCCGACGCGCTCTCCCTGCTCCCGAAGCGCGCCCACGACGCCGGTGTCGTCGTCGACGAGAACCGCCGCCCGGTCGGCGTCGTCACCGACGCGGACCTCTCCGGCGTGGACCGCTTCACCCAGCTCTCCGAGGTCATGTCCAGGGACCTGCTCCTCCTGGACGCCGACATCGACCCGCGCGAGGCCTTCAACACCCTCGACGCCGCGAACCGCCGCTACGCCCCGGCCGTGGACTCCGACGGCAAGCTCGTCGGCATCCTCACCCGCAAGGGCGCCCTGCGCGCGACGCTCTACAGCCCGGCCGTCGACAAGAACGGCCACCTGCGGATCGCCGCGGCCGTCGGCATCAACGGCGACGTGGCCGGCAAGGCCAAGCAGCTCCTCGACGCGGGCGTCGACACGCTCGTCATCGACACCGCGCACGGCCACCAGGAGTCGATGATCGCCGCGATCCGCACCGTGCGGGCGCTCGACCCGCAGGTCCCGATCGTCGCGGGCAACATCGTCGCCGCCGAGGGCGTCAAGGACCTCATCGAGGCGGGCGCCGACATCATCAAGGTCGGCGTCGGCCCCGGCGCCATGTGCACCACCCGCATGATGACCGGCGTCGGCCGGCCGCAGTTCTCCGCCGTCCTGGAGTGCGCCGCCGAGGCGAAGAAGTACGGCAAGCACGTCTGGGCCGACGGCGGTGTCCGTCACCCGCGCGACGTCGCCATGGCGCTCGCCGCCGGCGCGTCCAACGTGATGATCGGCTCCTGGTTCGCCGGGACGTACGAGTCCCCGGGCGACCTCCAGCACGACGCCAAGGGGCGCGCGTACAAGGAGTCCTTCGGCATGGCCTCGGCCCGCGCCGTCCGGAACCGGACGTCCGAGGAGTCCTCCTACGACCGCGCCCGCAAGGCGCTGTTCGAGGAGGGCATCTCGACCTCCCGCATGTTCCTCGACCCGCAGCGTCCGGGCGTCGAGGACCTGATCGACTCGATCATCGCGGGCGTGCGGTCCTCCTGCACGTACGCGGGCGCGGCGTCGCTCGCCGAGTTCGAGGAGAAGTCGGTGGTCGGCATCCAGTCGGCGGCGGGCTACGCGGAGGGCAAGCCCCTGCACGCGAGCTGGAGCTAGTCGCCTTTTGCCTGTACGCCGTGGGCCCCCGGGAGAACCTCTCCCGGGGGCCCACGGCGTTGTGGGCCTTCGCCCCGCCGTTGTGGGCAGTCGTTCCGCTGGGGCGATGGGGGTCCCCCCTGCTCGAGCGAAGCCGAGAGCTTGGGGGAGGGTGGGCACAACGGAACGGCGCCCTTGCCGGCGCCAGAGGCTACTGAGCCTGCACCCGCACCGCCGGTGACGGCACCCGGTGGTGCGGGTCGGGGCGCGGAACGCGGGGGCGCCGCGAGAGGGCGCCGTCCCGTGTGCCCACCCGTCCCGCCCCAGCGGGACGATTGCCCACACGGGCAGCGGCGAGAGGTCCACACGGGCGCGGGGCACCGCCCCGGGGGTTACCCCTCGAAGGGGCGGGCCGGCCACGGGGACGTCGCCGGGCGGAGCGACGACAGGCCCTCCGCCCGCGCCGCCGCCAGCGACAGCACCCCCACCACCAGGCAGTTGTTGTGGAGCTCGCCCGCGAGGACCCCCCGCACCAGGTCCGCGAGCGGCACCCGGGCGAGCTCCATGTCGGCCTCCTCCTCGGAGACCTCGAACCGCTCGCCCTCCGCCTCGGAGAGGTCCCGCGCGAGGAAGATCCGTACGGCCTCGTCGCAGCCGCCGGGCGTCGTGTAGACGTCGGTGAGGACCCGCCAGTCCTCCGCCTTGACGTGCGCCTCCTCGTACAGCTCGCGCTGGGCCGCGTGCAGCGGGTTCTCGCCGGGGACGTCGAGGAGCCCGGCGGGGATCTCCCAGAGCTTCTGGCGGACGGGGTGACGGTACTGCCGGAGGACGACGACGCGGTCCTCCTCGTCCAGGGCGAGGACGGCCACGGAGCCGGGGTGGACCTGGTAGTCGCGGCGGACGACCGAGCCGTCCGGCATGACCACGTCGTCCGTGCGGACACTGGTCTTCTTGCCCGTGAAGGGAGTGGCGGTGGCCGTGACGGGCCACTCCTCCGGGGTGTCCTGCACCTGCTGCATGAGCTGTCCTCCCACATGACCACGTACGAAAGCCGGGGCAGGGGCCCCCGGAAGGGAACCCTGCCCCGGCTACGTTAACGCGCCGTACTACTGCGCCGTCTTGCCCGTCTTGCGCTCGACGGCCGCCTTCACGAGACCCGCGAAGAGCGGGTGCGGGCGGGTCGGGCGGGACTTCAGCTCCGGGTGCGCCTGGGTGGCGACCAGGTAGGGGTGGACGTCCTTCGGGTACTCGACGAACTCGACGAGCTTGTTGTCCGGAGAGGTGCCGGAGAAGACCAGACCGGCCTTCTTCTCCAGCTCCGCGCGGTACGAGTTGTTCACCTCGTAGCGGTGGCGGTGGCGCTCCTCGACGTACGGCTCGTCGCTGTAGGTCTCGCGGACGACCGAGCCCTCGGCGAGCTTCGCCGGGTAGAGGCCGAGGCGCATCGTGCCGCCCAGGTCGCCGGCGCCCTCGACGTACGCGAGCTGCTCCTCCATCGTGGAGACGACGGGGTGCGCGGTGGCCGGGTCGAACTCGGTGGAGTTGGCCTCGGGGATGTCGGCCAGGTTCCGCGCGGCCTCGATGACGATGCACTGGAGGCCGAGGCAGATGCCGAGCAGCGGCACCTTGTTCTCGCGGGCGTACTGGATCGCGCCGACCTTGCCGGAGACACCGCGGTCGCCGAAGCCGCCGGGGATGAGGATGCCGTCGACGTCGCCGAGCTGCTTGGCGGCGCCGGCCGGGGTCTTGCAGTCGTCGGAGGTGACCCACTTGACCTTGACCCGCGCCTTGTTGGCGAAGCCGCCGGCGCGCATGGCCTCGGTCACCGAGAGGTAGGCGTCGGGCAGGTCGATGTACTTGCCGACGAGCGCGACGGTGACCTCGTGGTCCGGGTTGTGGACGCGGTCCAGGAGGTCCTCCCAGACGGTCCAGTCCACGTCGCGGAAGGGCAGGTCGAGCTTGCGGACGACGTAGGCGTCCAGGCCCTCGGTGTGCAGCACCTTCGGGATGTCGTAGATCGACGGGGCGTCGATGGCGGCGACGACCGCGGCCTCGTCGACGTCGCACATCAGCGAGATCTTGCGCTTGATGGCGGTGGGCACCTCGCGGTCGGCGCGCAGCACGATCGCGTCGGGCTGGATGCCGATGTTGCGCAGGGCGGCGACGGAGTGCTGGGTCGGCTTGGTCTTCAGCTCGCCGGACGGGCCGATGTAGGGCAGCAGCGAGATGTGCACGACGAAGACGTTGTCGCGGCCGACCTCGTGGCGGACCTGGCGGACGGTCTCCAGGAAGGGCAGCGACTCGATGTCGCCGACCGTGCCGCCGACCTCGGTGATGACGACGTCGACGTCGTCGGTGGCCATGCGGCGGATGCGGCCCTTGATCTCGTTGGTGATGTGCGGGATGACCTGCACGGTGTCGCCGAGGTACTCGCCGCGCCGCTCCTTGGCGATGACCTGCGAGTAGACCTGGCCGGTGGTGACGTTGGCCGAGCCGTCGAGGTCGACGTCGAGGAAGCGCTCGTAGTGGCCGATGTCCAGGTCGGTCTCGGCGCCGTCGTTGGTGACGAACACCTCACCGTGCTGGAAGGGGTTCATCGTGCCCGGGTCGACGTTCAGGTACGGGTCGAGCTTCTGCATCGTGACCCGCAGGCCGCGGGCCTTGAGGAGCGCACCCAGGCTGGAGGCGGTCAGCCCCTTGCCGAGCGAGGAGGCGACACCCCCGGTGACGAAGATGTGCTTGGTCGTCGTGGTGTTGGGCGGCATCGCCAAGAGGGGGCTCCCGTGGTCGCGTTCTGGAGGTGCGTACCGGCGTCCCCTCCGGAAGAATCGGGGGGTGCCGTCGCTGCGGTTTCGGGGTTCTCGGCTGTCGCCGTTTCCCACCGGTCCACGGGGTACCAGGGTATCAGCGACATCGGGAGACCGCTTCCGGCCACACGCGGCAGTCGGGTGTTCACGGACGGCGACGCGGCCGTGTCGGCCGGGGACGGGTCGGCTCACCCGTGTGGCGCAGCGGGGTGCCCGTGTGATCACTATGGTCACGGGGGTGGCACGTATTCTGCTCGGACATCCCCTGCAGAGAAGGCCGGCGTCATCTGCCGGGCAGGCCGGCGTCACCCGCCGCGCAGGCCGGCATCGCCCGTCGTGAAGGCCGGCTCATCCCGCACACTGGCTTGGCCGACACCTCACAGACATCACGCACATCAGCAGCAAGCGCCCCTCAGGGGCGGACGTGGCCGTACGACTGGAGTGGAGCACGTGGCCGGGCGCATCGAGGATTACGCACTCATCGGAGACATGCAGACCGCAGCGCTGGTCTGCCGGGACGGCAGCGTCGACTGGCTGTGTCTCCCCCGCTTCGACTCGCACGCGGTCTTCGCGGGACTCCTCGGCACCGAGGAACACGGATTCTGGCGGGTGGGGCCGGCGGGTCCGGCGGACGCGGAGCCCGCGCCCGCCGACCGGCGCCGCTACCGGGGGGACTCGCTGATCCTGGAATCCGAGTGGGACACGCCGCGCGGCACCGTGCGGGTGACCGACTTCATGCCGCCGCGCGACGGCGCGCCGCAGCTGATCCGGATCGTCGAGGGCGTCTCGGGCCGGGTCCGGATGCGTTCCGCGCTGCGGATGCGGTTCAGCTACGGCCGGATCGTGCCCTGGGTGCACAAGGTCGGGGAGCGGACGGTCGCGGTCGCCGGGCCCGACTCGGTGTGGCTGGACACGGACGCCGAGACCCACGGCAAGGACCTGACGACGTACTCCGACTTCACGGTCATGCCCGGGGAGCGGATCACCTTCACGCTCTCCTGGCAGCCCTCCCACAAGGAGCCGCCGGCGCTGCCGGACCCGGAGGGCGCCCTGGAGGCCACCGCCGACTTCTGGCGCGAGTGGGTCGAGCACTGTACGTACCACGGCCCCTACCGGGAGGCCGTGATCCGCTCGCTGATCACGCTGAAGGCGCTGACGTACGCGCCGACCGGCGGGATCGTCGCCGCGCCGACGACCTCGCTGCCGGAGGAGATCGGCGGCGTCCGGAACTGGGACTACCGCTACACCTGGCTGCGGGACGCGGCGATCACGCTCTCCTCGATGCTCCGCACCGGCTACCGCGAGGAGGCCCGCGCCTGGCGGGACTGGCTGCTGCGCGCCGTCGCGGGCGACCCGGAGAACCTGCAGATCATGTACGGCATCGCGGGTGAGCGGGAGCTCGGCGAGGCGGAGCTGGACTGGCTGCCGGGGTACGAGAACTCCGGCCCGGTCCGGGTCGGCAACGGCGCCGCGAACCAGCTGCAGCTGGACGTCTACGGCGAGGTCACGGAGGCCCTCCACCTCGCGCACATGACGGGCCTGTCCCGCAACGACTACGCCTCCCTGCTCCAGATCAAGCTGATCAACTACCTGGAGAAGAACTGGGACCAGCCCGACGAGGGCATCTGGGAGGTCCGCGGCCCGCGCCGCCACTTCACCCACTCCAAGGTGATGGCCTGGGTGGCCGTCGACCGCACGATCAAGCTCATCGAGTCCGGGGACGCCGACGGGCCGCTGGAGCGCTGGCGCGAGCTGCGCGACGAGATCCACCGGGACGTCTGCGAGAAGGGCTACGACAAGGAGCGGAACACGTTCACGCAGTCGTACGGCTCCAGGGAGCTGGACGCCTCGCTGCTGCTGATCCCGCAGATGGGCTTCCTGCCGCCGGACGACAAGCGGGTGATCGGCACGATCGAGGCGATCCAGCGCGAGCTGTCCACGGAGGACGGCTTCGTGCTGCGGTACCCGACGGCCGGTGAGGAGGCCGGCGTCGACGGTCTGGAGGGCGACGAGGGCGCGTTCCTCGCCTGCTCGTTCTGGCTGGCGGACGACCTGGCGATGATCGGCCGGGTCGACGAGGCGCGCATCCTCTTCGAGAAGCTGCTCGCGCTCCGCAACGACCTGGGGCTGCTCGCCGAGGAGTGGGACCCGCGGCTCCAGCGGCAGGTGGGCAACTTCCCGCAGGCGTTCAGCCACGTCCCGCTGATCGACACGGCGCTGCGGCTCACGGCGAGCGGGGCGTACGGGGGCTGAGGGGCGCCCCAGGGGGGCCGGACCTACGATGAGAGGGTCCTGTCCCCCCGTACGAAAGGGGGGCTCCCATGGCTCCCCACATCTCCGAGAGCGCCCTGGCCGGACTGGTCGAGGATCTGGCCGGTGAGGTGATCACGCCCGGCGATCCGGGCTACGCCGAGGCCCGGACCCTGCACAACGGCATGATCGACCGGCGTCCGTCGGTGATCGCCCAGTGCGCGAGCGGGGCCGACGTGTCCAACGCGATCCGGTTCGGCCGCGAGGCCGAACTGCCGATCGCGGTGCGCGGCGGCGGGCACAGTGTCGCCGGTACCTCCATGATCGACGGCGCGCTGGTCGTCGACCTCCGCCGGATGCACTCCGTCGTGGTGGACCCGGAGGACATGACGGTGCGGATCGAGGGCGGGGCGACGATGGCCCACCTGGACCACGCGTGCCAGCCGTTCCACGTGGCGACCACCGGCGGCCGGGTGTCCACGACGGGCGTCGGCGGCTTCACCCTGGGCGGCGGCTCGGGCTGGCTGGAGCGGAAGTTCGGGCTGGCCAGCGACAACCTGCTCGCGGTCGATCTGATCACCGCGGAGGGCAAGCACGTCCGCGCGGACGCCGAGGAGAATCCGGAGCTGTTCTGGGCGCTGCACGGCGGCGGCGGCAACTTCGGCGTGGCGACCTCGCTGACGATGCGTCTGCACCCGCTGCCCCGGATGAGCATGTCGATGCTGCTGTACCTGCCCGAGAACGCACCCGAGGTGGTGCGCACGTTCCGTGATCTCGGTGCGGGCGCGCCCGACGAGATGGGCGGCGGGGCGATCTACCTCCCGGCGCCCCCGGAGCCGTTCATCCCCGAGGAACTGGTCGGCAGGCTGCTCTGCGGGGCGCTGTTCACGTACACCGGGCCGGTCGAGGAGCTCCGTGAGTTCGCGGCCCCGCTGTTCGCGCTGAAGCCGGCGGTGGAGGTCGTCACGGACATCCCGTACGTGGATCTGCAGTCGATGATGGACGACCCGCCGGGGCTGCGGAACTACTGGTCGGCCGAGTACCTGAGGGAGTTCCCCGACGAGGCCGTGGACGTCTTCTGCGACCGCGGCGCGGGGATCCCGGCGTCCACGGCCACCCAGCACGTGCTGTTCCTGATGGGCGGGGCCGTGGCCGCGGGGCCCTCGGAGTTTCCGCAGCCGTGGCGCACCGCCCCGTGGGCGGTGCACCCGTTCGCGACCTGGGAGGACCCCGCGTACGACGGGACGGCGCGGCAGTGGGTGCACGACGTGCGGGCCGACGTGCGGCCCTGGGCGCTCGACGCGACGTACCTGAACTTCGTCGGCGCCGAGGGCGAGCAGCGGATCGTCTCCTCGTTCGGTGAGGAGAACTACCGCCGGCTCGCCGACGTGAAGGCCGCGTACGACCCCGAGAACGTGTTCCGGTTCAACCAGAACATCGCCCCCGCCGGCTGAGCCGGGCTCAGCGCAGCGCCGTGATCACCTCCTTGGCAGCGCGCTCGCCCTCGGTCGCGCCGCCTTCCATGAACCCCTGGAAGTCGTACGAGCAGTGCTCGCCGCCGATGTGGACGTTGCCCTGGGCGGTGCCCTCGTACCCGGCGTACCGGTGGAGGTAGCCGACGGGCCAGTAGGAGTACGCGCCGAGGGAGTAGGGGTTCTGGTGCCAGGCGGAGAGCTGGGCACGGCCGGTGTACGCCCGGGAGGTGCCGGGGAAGAAGGCGTCGATGCCGGCCAGGTGGCGGGTGACCAGGGTGCGTACGTACGGGTCGGACTCGGTGGAGAACGGCCCGGCCGGGTTCAGGTTCCGGGCCAGGCTGCCGCCGCCGTACTGGAGGAGGATGCCGCCGGTGCCGCCCTGGATCTTGGTGGTGTCCCAGGTCTGCTGGACGTCGGTGTCGGTGAAGCAGTCGCCGGCGGACACCCCCGGCCAGGCGCCGGTGCCGCGCCAGGGCCGGGTGCCGAACTGCATGTTGAGCTTGGTGCAGTGGCCCATGCGGGCGTCCCGCAGGAGGCTGCGCATGAGCGGGTCGAACCCGGCCCGGGTGAGGTCGAGCTGCTGGAGGACCGGCAGCGGGAGGCACAGGATCGTGTGGTCGGCGGTGACGGTCCGGGTGGCGCCCGCCTCGGTGAAGGTGAGCGTCTGGGTGCCGTCGGCCTCGGCCCGTACGGCGGTGAGCGACCAGCCCGCCTTCAGGGTGCCGGGGGCGAGCGCCCCGGCGACGGCGTTCGGGAGCCGGTCGTTGCCGCCGACGATGTGGTAGCGCTCGTTGGACAGGCCCCAGACGTTGAAGTGGCCCGGATTGGTCTGGTAGCCCATGAGGAGGACGAGGGCGAGCGAGGACTGGTCGGTGGTGTCGGCTCCGTACTCGACGTTGTAGGCGACGTCGAGGAACCGGCCGAGCCGTGAGGCGTGCCCGCCCGGGACCCGGCTCTCGATCCACTCGTACAGCGACATGGCGTCGAGGGCGGTGCCGGTGGGGGTGGTCTGGTTCCACTTCACCTCGCCCGCGTCGATCAGGTCGCGGTGGAGGGCCTGGTAGACGGCGTTGAAGTCCGCGTCGGCCTGGGCGCGGGGGTAGTAGCCGCCGCCGAACCAGAGGACCTCCTCGGCCCCGTTGGGTCCGCCGCCGAGGAAGTCCTCGGTGGCGAGTCCGAAGCGGCGGCAGAGTTCGAGGATCTTCTTGTGGCTGGTGTCGATCAGCTCGCCGCCGATCTCGGAGGTCTGGCCGTACGCCCAGTGGTCCCGCTGGGTCCACATGCGGCCGCCGACCCTGGACGGGTTCGCCTCGTAGAGCACCGGGCTCAGACCGGCGTCCTGGAGGGTGAGGGCGGCGGTGAGACCGGAGATCCCGGCGCCGACGACGGCGACCCGGGCGGTGCTCTTCACGGGCGGGGCCGGGACGGCGGCCGCGGCGGGGACGGCCGTGCCGACACCGGCGGCGAGGCCCGCGGCGGTGGCGTACTTGAGCAGCGTCCGGCGTCCGAGGGCGTCGGCCCGCATGCCGCGCAACTCGTCGACGGGGATGTTCAGCCGCCGGGCGTCGGCGTGCTCGGCGGCGAGGTTCTTCAGGAGGTGCATCGGGGTGGTGCGTGCCATGGGGCGCTCCTGGAGTCGGGTGGGATCAGCTCTGCGGTACGGGCGCGGGTTCCGGGCGGGGGTCGTCGGTGCGTTCGGCGGCGTCCTCCAGGACGATCCGGCCGATGATCTCGTAGCGCTCGGGGCGCCTGGCCTTGAGGTGGAGGCCGAGGCCGAGGCCGCCGAGGAAGACGAGGCCGACGATCCAGGGGATGGCCTTGAAGAAGAGGGAGTCGGCGGCGAGACCCGCCGCGGTCTCCATGTTCATGACCAGCAGTACGACGACGGCGATCATGCCGATGCCGCCGAGGAGCGGGGCGGTGAAGGTCCTGAACCAGTGCCGGTCCTCGGGGTGGTTCTTCCGGAAGTAGCCGATGACGGCGAACGAGCACAGGGTCTGGACGATGAGGATCGCCATCGTGCCGAGGATCGCGAGCAGCGTGTACAGGTGGACGTAGGGGTCCTGGCCGGTGAGCCAGAAGGCGGCGACGAGGGCGACGGCGATCGCGCTCTGCACGTACGAGGCGATGTAGGGCGAGCCGTGCTTCGCGTGCGTCCGGCCGAGCGCCGGGTGGAGGAAGCCCTCCCGGCCGATGGCGTACAGATAGCGCGAGGCGCACTGGTGGAAGGCCATGCCGCAGGCGAAGGAGCCGGTGAGCAGCAGCCACTGGAAGGCGTCGACGGCCCAGGCGCCGATGAAGGTCCGGGTGGGCGCGAAGAACAGGTCGAGGGGCGAGGAGGAGGCGGAGAGCCTCACCGACCCCGCGAGCCCGTTGCCCGCGATCGTCATCCACGAGACGTAGATGTAGAAGAGGCCGACGCCCACGACGGAGATCAGGGTGGCGCGCGGGATGACCCGCTTCGGGTTGCGGGACTCCTCGCCGTACATCGCGGTCGACTCGAAGCCGACCCAGGACCAGAAGGCGAAGAAGAGGCCGAGCCCGGCGGAGGTCCCGGTGAAGGCGTTCTTCGGGTTGATCGGCTCGACCGGAATGCCGTCGGGGCCGCCGCCGGCGATCAGGACGGCGGTGGCGACCGCGAAGAGGACGGCGATCTCGGCGACGAGCATCACGCCGAGCGCCCTGGCCGTCAGGTTGATGTCGAAGTACGACAGGACGGCCGTGACGGCGAGCATGACCGCCGCGTACAGGATCCACGGCAGGTCGACGCCGAGCTGGTCGGCGACGGTCGTCTGCGCGAAGTACGAGAAGACGCCGACGATCGAGGCCTCGAAGACGATGTACGCGAGGACGGCGAGCATGCCGGAGGCCATGCCGGCGATCCGGCCCAGGCCGTGCGAGATGTAGCCGTAGAAGGCGCCCGCGGCCGTGATCCGCTTGGCCATGGCGACGTAGCCGACCGAGAACACGGTCAGGACGAGCGTCGCGAAGAGGTAGCCGGCGGGTGCTCCGGTGCCGTTGCCGAAGCCGACGGCGATGGGGAGGTTTCCGGTCATGGCCGTGATCGGGGCGGCGGTGGCGACGGCCATGAAGACGACGCCGACGAGTCCGACCGAGTTCGCCTTCAGCCGGTGGACCTCTGGGGTGGGGTTCTCTGCCATGGCCCGAGAGGATCCTCGCGAGTGACGTAGGCCACAATCGACATGCGGTCGCGCAATTCCCGCCACAGAACGACGAGTTGTCGCCCTGCTGTACGAACCGTCCGGTCCCGTGACCGTGTGGTGATGTCGCCGCAACACGGACGCGGGTAGCGTCCGGCCCCATGGACAATCAGGGCGGGATCACCGTGCAGCGGGCGCTGGAACTCCCCGGGCTGCGCGGCGGGCTCCCGGAGGTCGTGGCCGGCGCGGACCGGCTCCACCGCACCGTGCGCTGGGTGCACGCGGGCGAGGTGCCGAACATCGCGTCGCTGCTCAAGGGCGGCGAACTGCTCCTCACGACGGGCCTCGGCCTGGGCACCCGCCCGGCCGAACAGCGGGCCTTCGTCCGCCGGCTCGCCGACCGCGGCATCGCCGCGCTCGTCGTCGAGCTGGGCCCCCGCTTCGCCCGCCTCCCGGCGACGATAGTGGAGACCGCGCGGGCGGCGGGGCTCCCGCTCGTCCAGCTCCACCGCGAGGTCCCCTTCGTCGCCGTCACGGAGGAGATCCACACCGAGATCGTCAACGGCCACTACGCCCTCCAGCGGCAGGCCGAGGAGGTCCACCGGCAGTGCACGGAGGCGCTGCTCGGCGGCGGCGGGGTCCCGCAGGTGCTCCGCATCCTCTCCGACTTCGCCGCCAACCCGGTCTTCCTGGAGACCGCCGACGGGCAGCTGCTGTACGCGGCGGGCACGGAGTCCGCGCCGGCCGACCCCCTCCAGGTGTGGGACGGGCTGCGCGGCCAGCGGGCGGCCCGCGAGTCCGGCCCGCCCACCGGCACGGTCCTCGTCGACGTCCCCGGCGGCGGCCCCGGTTCGGGCTCGGTTCGGGCCCGCCTCGTCCTCCTCGCGGTCTCCGGCGCCCTCGCCCCCGTCCACCGGATGGCGGCCGAGCGCGCGGCGGGGCTCCTCGCCGTCGTCCTCATGCAGGCCCGCCAGGAGGAGGAACTCGCCGCGCGCGGCCGGGGCGACTTCCTGACGGACCTGGCGGAGGGCCGGATCTCGGCCGAGGACGCCCCGGCGCAGGCGCGGGTCCTCGGCTTCAAGCCCGGCGACGGCCCCCTGCTCCCGGTCGTCATGCGCCTGGCCTCGGAGCTGTCCCCCTCGGGCAACTGGGCCCTGCTGGCACGGGCCGTCCTGGAGGAACTGTCCGCCGTGGGCGTCCCGGCCCTCCTGGGCGTCCGCCCGGTGGAGGGCAGAGTCCCCCTGCTGCTGGGCCTGCGCTCGGAATCGGAACGCACCGCGGTCGCGGACCGGGTCGCGGCGGCGCTGCGCGCGGGCGTGGAGCGGGCGGGCCTGGAGCGCGCCGGAGCGCACCCTCCGGTCGTCGTGGTCGGCGTCGCGGGCGGCTGGGCCGCGGCCTCGGCGGGCCTGCGGCACGCGGCGGAGACGGCGACGGCGGCGCAGGGCCTGTCGGACCTCCCCTGGTACGACGCCCGGCGCCTGGACATCGACCTGCTCCTGTGGCGCCTGCGCGACCACCCCGACCTGGCGGCCTTCGTGGACCGTGCGATCGGCCCCCTGCGGGACCACGACCGCACGTCCCGCCCGCCGCTCCTGCCGACCCTGGAGACCTACCTGGCCCACGCGGGCCGCAAGGCGGAGACCGCGCGCGAGCTGCACCTCAACCGGCAGACCCTCTACAACCGCCTGGCCCGCATCTCGGAACTCCTGGGCACGGACCTGGACGACCCCCAGACGGTCCTGGCCCTCTCCCTGGCCCTGAGAGCCCGCCGCCACACCCCGTGACCCCGGCGGGGCCGCCCGCGTGGACCCGCGCCCGGCGGTGCGGTGCCCCGCGGCCCCTGTGGGCCCGCGCCCCCGCCCGTGTGGGCGCCTCGCCCCACGCCCGTGTGGGCCGCCCGCCCGCTGCCCGTGTGGGCCTCCCGCCGCTGCCCGTGTGGGCAATCGTCCCGCTGGGGCGGGACGGGTGGGCACACGGGACGGCGCCCTCAGCGGCGCCTCCGCGTTCCGAGCCCCGACCCGCACCACGAGCGGCGGCGCGCATCCGGTGCGGGTCAGGGCGCATGAGCCTAGGCCCGGCACGGGGCGCCGTTCCGTTGTGCCCACCCGTTCCGCCCCAGCGGAACGATTGCCCACAACGGGGCGGGCGCGGGCCCGCAACGGCGGGGCGCGGGCCCGCGACGGCGGGGCGCCGCCCAGCCGGCCGTGGCTACCGGCCCGCCACCAGCTCGTCGTACACCGACAGCACGTGCGCGACCGTCTCGTCCTCCGTGGGCCACGTCCCCGCCTGCACCCGCCCCGCCGCCGCCAGGTCCATCCGCCGCTCCGCGTCGTCGAGGAGGGCCCGCACCGCCCCCGCCAGGGCCCCCGCGTCCCCGTACGGCACCAGTTCCGCCGCGTCCCCGACGAGTTCCGGGACGCCGCCGACGGCCGTCGCGACGAGCGGGACGCCGAGCCGCAGCGCCTCCTGCGCGAGCAGGGAGCGGGCCTCCCAGCGCGAGGGCAGCACGGCGACGTCCGCGGCGGCGAGCAGCTCGGCGACGTCGTCCCGGCGGCCGATGAGCCGGACGGCGAGCCCCTCCTCGAAGATCCGCCGTTGCAGGAAGGCCCGTTCACGCCCTTCGCCGGCGATCACGAGCAGCGGCTGCGGGTCGAGCTCCCGCCACTCCCGGGCCGCGTCGAGCAGCGTCCGGTACCCCCGGCCGCGTTCGAGCGCTCCGACGGCCATGAGCAGCGGCCGCTCGACGGCGCCGAGTTCGGCGCGGGCCTTGCCGTCGTGGAGGCACACGGGGCCGCGCGCGGGCGGCACGGTGACGGGAGCGAGGCGGGCGTCCCGGGCCCCGCGCCGCCGTGCCCGGTCGACGAGGTCGGAGGAGGTGCCGAGGACGACGGTCGCGGCCCGCGCGGTCTTACGTTCGAGGAGCCGCAGCACCCCGCCGCGCGCCCCGTCCACGGGGGTGCGGCTGTGCCAGGTGGTCACGAGGGGCGCCGCCCGGCCGCCGCCGGCGAGCGCGAGCGAGGCCCGTACGGAGGCCTGGAGGCCGTGCGCGTGGACCACGTCCGCGCCGATGCAGGCGTTGCGGAGCGCGGTGACGGTCGCGGGGTCGCCGAGGCGTGGCAGGGGCACGAAGTGCGCGCCGGCGCCCAGGTAGTCGTATGCGCGGTCGAGTTCGGCCGGGGCGCACACGGTCACCCGCACGCCCCTCGCCACCAGCCCCGAGGCAAGTGATCGGACGTGTGCGCTGCTGCCCGCGCCGCCGCCGCCCAGCACTTGGACCGTACGGAGCTGTGTCACACGCCCAAGGATGCCAGTCCGTGCCCCCGACCGTACGCACGTTCCGGCACCGAAATGGCGTCGTTCCGGTGTGCGGTGGGCGGGCTGCGCGGGCACCGACCCCACGGGTTCACCCACACGGGTGAGCGCACCCGCGTACCGCTCAGGCCCTCAGACGGAACCGGCGCGCTCTCCCCACGCGGCGGCGGCCACGAGACCGGCCGCGTGCGCGGCGAGCCCGAGGCGCCCGTTGGAGGCGGCGACGGCGCTGCCCACGGCGGCGCCCAGCGCGTGCGCGCCCGTGTCGCCGAGCATGGTCTCCTCGCCGAGGTCGGCGCCGAGGAGCGCGGCCGCGGCCCCCATCGGCGCCGCGGCGAGCGGTCCCCGCAGGAGGCCGGGCGCGGAGAGCCCGAGCACGAGGAGTCCCGCGCGCCCCGGCCGTACGTCCACGAGGTTCACCAGGTGCGCGGTGCCGGCGATGACGACCCCGGCGAGGAGCTTGTCGACGGGCTTCTCCTTGAGGAGGGCCCCGGCCACGAGGGACGCCGCGCCGATGCCGAACAGCTTCACGGCCCCGCTGGTGACCTCACCGCCGCGCAGCGCGCCCAGATGCGCCCGGAACCCGCGCCGGTGGTCGCCGCGCAGGTCGTCGTACCGCCCGCAGAGGGCCGCCGCGGCGACGGCCAGGGACGCGGCGGGGGCCGCGGGCAGGACGGCGGCGGCCGAGCCGAACGCGGCGGCGGGGCCGCCCTGCAGGACGACCGTCCGTCCAGCGTGGTTGGTCCGCTCCCAGGCGTCCGGGTTCCCGGGCGGGCGCCGCCGCAGCTGCCCGTAGACCAGCCGGGTCGCGCCGAAGGCGGCGGCGAAGGTGCCGATCCGGCCCGGGGCCGGCGTCACCCGTCCGCCCGGGCCGTGGCGAGCAGCTCCTCCGCGTGGGCCCTGGCGGTCTCCGAGTCCTCCTGGCCGGCGAGCATCCGGGACAGTTCCCGGACACGCTCCTCGCCTTCCAGGACGGTGACGCCGGAGCGGGTCACGGAGCCGTCGTTGGTCTTCTCGACGAGAAGCTGCCGGTCGGCGAAGGCCGCGACCTGCGGGAGGTGGGTGACGACCACCACCTGTGCGGACTTGGCGAGCTTGGCGAGCCGGCGGCCGATCTCGACGGCCGCCTTGCCGCCGACGCCCGCGTCGACCTCGTCGAAGAGGTACGTGGGCACCGGGTCGACCCCGGCGAAGACGACCTCCACGGCGAGCATGACCCGGGACAGCTCGCCGCCGGACGCGCCCTTGGCGATGGGCCGGGGCGGGGCACCGGGGTGCGGGGCGAGCAGCAGCTCGACCTCGTCGGCCCCGGACGGGCCGTAGGCGACGCGACGGCCGCCGACCTCGACGCCCTCGGGGTCCTCGGTCTGGGCGATGGCGAAGGACACGCGCGCGTGGGGCATGGCCAGCGAGGCGAGCTCCGCGGTGACCGCGTCGGCGAACCGGGCGGCGGTCTCCGTGCGCGCGTCGGTGAGCCGCTGCGCCAGCACCGAGAGGTCGTCGCGCAGCCGGTCGCGCTCGGCGGTGAGCTCCTCGATGCGGTCGTCGTCGCCGTCGAGCTCACCGAGCCGCCCGGCGCTCTCCTCGGCCCAGGCGAGGACGGCGGCGATGTCCACGCCGTACTTCCGCGTCAGCTGGGTGAGGGCCGCCCGCCGCTCCTCGACCGCGGCCAGCCGCAGCGGGTCGGCGTCCAGGTCGTCGGCGTATCCGGCCAGCTCCTGGGCCACGTCCGCCAGCAGGATGGAGATCTCGCCCATCCGGTCGGCGAGCCCGGCGAGTGCCGGGTCGTGCGACCGTACGGCCTCCAGGGCCCGGCCCGCGCCCGCGACGAGGGTGGTGGCGTCGACGGCCTCGGGGTCCTCGGGGTTGCCGGCGAGCGCGCCGTGCGCGAGCGCGGCGGCGGAGGCGAGGGCCTCGGCGTGGCCGAGCCGCTCGGCCTCGGCGGCGAGTTCGACGTCCTCGCCCGCACGCGGCTCCACGGCCTCGATCTCGCCGAGTCCGAAGCGCAGCAGATCGGCCTCCTGGGCGCGTTCCCTGGCCCGGGTGGTGATCTCGTCCAGCTCGGTGGTGACGGCGCGCAGCCTCCGGTAGGCCTCGCCGTAGGCGGCGAGCGGCTCGGAGACGGCCCCGCCCGCGTACCGGTCGAGCGCGCCGCGCTGCCGGGCGGGCTTGAGCAGGCCCTGCTGGTCGGTCTGGCCGTGGACGGCGACGAGCTCGTCGGCGAGTTCGGCGAGCAGCCCGACGGGCACGGAGCGCCCGCCCACGTGGGCGCGGGAGCGTCCCTCGGCCGAGACGGTGCGGCTGACGAGGAGCACGCCCTCGTCGAGCTCGGCACCGGCCTCCTCGGCGCGTACGGCGACGGGCGCGCCCGCGGGCACGCTGATCCGTCCCTCGACGACCGCCGAGGCCGCGCCGATCCGCACCAGGGCCGGGTCGGCCCGTCCGCCGAGCAGCAGCCCCAGGCTGGTCACGACCATCGTCTTGCCCGCACCGGTCTCACCGGTCACCGCGGTGAAGCCGGGCGACAGCTCGACCACCGCGTCGTCGATGACCCCGAGCGACCGTATCCGCATCTCCTCCAGCACGCCCCAGACCATACGAGGTTTCCCGGGTCGGATGCGACATCGCCCCCGGGCGTAACCCTCGGGCGCGCCACTCGTTGCCCCCCGCCGGGGGGGGTGTCAGTGCGGTGCGCCCCGCCATCCCGACACGGGCAGGGCGAACTTGGCGACGAGCCGGTCGGTGAAGGAGGCGTGGTGCAGCCGGGCGAGCCGGACCGGCACGGCGCCCCGCCGCACCTCGACGCGCGCGCCCGCCGGAAGCTCCACGGTCCTGCGCCCGTCGCACCACAGCACCCCGTGCGGGGTGTGCGGCTCGACCTCGACCGTGAGCACCGACTCGGGGGTGGTGATCAGGGGCTTGGCGAAGAGGGCGTGCGCCCCGATCGGGACCATGAGCAGCGCCTCGACCTCGGGCCAGACGACCGGGCCGCCCGCCGAGAAGGCGTACGCGGTGGAGCCGGTGGGTGTCGCGCAGATCACCCCGTCGCAGCCGAAGCCGGTCACCGGCCGGCCGTCGATCGCGAGCACGACCTCCAGCATCCGCTCCGGCGAGACCTTCTGCACGGCGGCCTCGTTGAGCGCCCAGTCGCGGTGCAGGACGTCGCCGTTCTCGTACACGGTGACGTCGAGCGTCATCCGCTCCTCGACCTCGTACGCCTTGGTCACGACCCGGTCGACGACCTTGTCGAGGTCGTCCCGCTCGGCCTCCGCGAGGAAGCCGACGCGCCCCAGGTTGACGCCGAGCATGGGCACGCCGGAGGCGCGGGAGAACTCGGCGCCGCGCAGCAGGGTGCCATCGCCGCCGAGGACGACGAGGAGTTCACAGCCGTCGAGCGCGTCGGAGCAGGCCTCCGGCACCTTCTCGACGGACGGCGGCAGCGGCAGGTCCGCGGCCTCGGCCTCCAGGACGCGGACGCCGATGCCGCAGCGCAGCAGCCCCAGGACGACCAGTTCGGCGCTGCGCACGGCGGCCGGCCGGCCGGTGTGCGCGAGCAGGAAGACGGTGCGTGATGTTCCCGATGGTGCTGCTGCCGTTGAGCTCAACGAGGTCCCTCCGCCACGGCGCGGTCGACGTCCGCCGGATCCAGCGCGGGCGCGCCTGCCCGCAGCCACAGAAAGTACTCGACGTTGCCGGAGGGTCCGGGCAGCGGGCTGGCGGTGACGCCGAGGACACCGAGGCCGAGCTCGCCGGCCCGCCGGGCCACGTTCTTCACGGCGTCGGCGCGGAGTTCGGTGGACCGGACGACGCCGCCGGTGCCGAGCCGCTCCTTGCCCACCTCGAACTGCGGCTTGACCATGAGGACGAGGTCGGCCCCGGGGGCCGTGCAGGCCGCGAGGGCGGGCAGGACGAGGCCGAGCGGGATGAAGGACAGGTCGCCGACGACGAGGTCGACCGGGACGCCGTCGATCGCGTCGAGCGTCAACTCGCGTACGTTCGTACGGTCCTTCACGGTGACGCGCTCGTCGCTCTGCAGCGACCAGGCGAGCTGTCCGTAGCCGACGTCCACGGCGACGACGTGTGCGGCGCCCGCGCGCAGCAGGACGTCGGTGAAGCCGCCGGTGGACGCTCCGGCGTCCAGGGCGCGCCGGCCCTCGACCTCCAGCCCCAGGGGCTGGAAGGCGGCGAACGCGCCGGCGAGCTTGTGGCCGCCGCGCGAGACGTAGTCGGGGTCGGAGTCGTCCTGGACCACGACGATGGCCGCGGCGGTCTCGACCTGGGTGGCGGGTTTGGTGGCGACGGTCTTGCCGACGGTCACCCGGCCCGCGGCGATCAGCTGGCTGGCGTGCTCGCGCGAGCGCGCGAGCTTGCGCCGGACCAGCTCGGCGTCGAGACGGCGGCGTGCCACTCCTGCCACGTTCGGTTCAGCTCCTGTTGTCGTACGGACGGGGGGCGGGGTGCGTGTCGAGCGAGGTCAGCTCGGCGCGCAGTCCACGGTGTACATCCTCGTACACCTCCAGGTGTCCGTCCGCCGGGAGGTGGTCCACCTCGGCGAGACGCGCGAGGCCGGCGTCGACGCCCGGATGCCCGGTGAGCTCCAGGGCGACTCCGAGGGGCGCGGGCCCGGCGGGCTCGTACGCCTCGACGGGGGCGGGCTCCTGGGTGGCTTCGGGGAGGGCGTCGCTCATGGCCCCGACGCTACCGCGAAGCCCTGGGGTACCGTCGACGGCGATGGCGACGATCACGGAGTGCCGCGGCGCACTCGACACACTTTCGGACAATCTCGCGCGGGCGGACGACGGCGTACGCGGCGCGGCCGCGCTCGACCGCAGCCTGAGCTGCCACATCACGGACCTCGACACGACGTTCACGGGCCGCCTCGCCGAAGGCAGGATCCGGGTCGACGGGACGGTGGAGGGCCCTCCGCCGGGCAAGGCGCAGATCCGGCTCGCGATGACCGGCGACGACCTGGTGGCGATGGTGGACGGCGAGCTGAACTTCGCGAAGGCCTGGGCCTCCGGCCGGGTCAGGCTGGAGGCCGGCTTCCGCGACCTGCTCCGGCTGCGGTCACTGCTCTAGCCGACGGCGTCGCTTCTGCGGCTGCGGTCGCCGCTCCCTCCGGCGCTCTCGCTTCCGCGGTCGCCGCACTCACTTCTGCAGCGCGGGCTCCTGCGCGGCGGGCTCCTCGGCCTGCGCCGGGACGGCCGTCCGCGCGCGTGCCTTCCGTCCGGCCGGCACGACCAGCGGCGTCCCCGTCTCCGGGTCGTCGATGACCTGGCAGCGCAGACCGAAGACCCGTTCGACGAGCTCGGCGGTCACCACCTCCGCCGGCGGGCCCTCGGCGACGACCTCGCCGTCGCGGACCGCGATGAGGTGGGTCGCGTACCGGGCCGCGTGGTTGAGGTCGTGGAGGACGGCGACGAGCGTGCGCCCCTGCGTCTCGTGCAGCTCGGCGCAGAGGTCGAGGACGTCGATCTGGTGCTGGATGTCGAGATACGTGGTGGGCTCGTCGAGCAGCAGCAGGGGCGTCTGCTGGGCGAGGGCCATGGCGATCCAGACGCGCTGCCGCTGACCGCCCGAGAGCTCGTCCACGTACCGGTCGGCCAGTTCGGCGACGCCCGTCGCCGCCATGGACTCACGGGTGACGCGCTCGTCCTCGGCGGACCACTGGCGCAGGAGTCCCTGGTGCGGGTAGCGGCCGCGCGCGACGAGGTCGGCGACGGTGATGCCGTCCGGGGCCACGGACGTCTGGGGCAGCAGCCCGAGGGTCCTGGCGACCTTCTTCGCGGGCAGCGTGTGGATCGACTGCCCGTCGAGCAGGACGCGGCCCTCGCTGGGCTTCAGCATCCGGGAGAGGGCGCGCAGGAGGGTGGACTTTCCGCAGGCGTTGGGCCCGACGATGACGGTGAACGAGTTGTCGGGGATCGCGACGGACAGCTCGCGGGCGATGACCCGCTGCTCGTACGCCAGGGTGACCGATTCCGCGCTCAGGCGCTGCTGCTGCCGACCGTCCATGCCCGCACTCCCGCTTCCTCGTCCGTGGCCGGGTCCGGCGGTGACGACCACGACCCACGCGGAGTTAGGTTAGCCTATCCAACTTCACGTTCTTCCCGGGGCGCCGGGACCTCACACCCCGAGCGCCTCCAGCGCCTTCGCCGCGTCCGGCACTCCCCCACCCGGCCGGTCCGCCTCCGACCAGGCCGCCCCGCACAGCGCCCGCACCCCGTCCATCACGTCGGCGCCCTCGCCCGGCACACCGTCGAGCACGAGCTCACCCCCGCTCACCGAGGCCCGCCACCCGCCGCACGCGAAGCCCCCCTCCCCGTCGGCGACGACCTCGGGCTGCCCCGTCAGCAGCCCGCGCAGATCCGCGGCCACGTACGTGGGCCGGTGCGCGGGCACCGCCGTCAGGAGCTGCGCCACGTCCGTCACCCCGGTCAGCACGAGCAGCGAGTCCACCCCGCCGTTGAACGCGCCCTCGATGTCCGTGTCCAGCCGGTCCCCCACCACCAGGGGCCGCTCCGCCCCCGTCCGCAGCACCGTCTCCCGGTGCATCGGCGGCAGCGGCTTCCCCGCGACCTTCGGCTCCGCCCGGCCCCCGGTGGCGATCCGCACGACCTCCACCGCCGCGCCGTTCCCCGGCCCGATCCCCCGCGCCCCCGGAATGGTCAGGTCCGTGTTCGAGGCGTACCACGGCACACCCCGCCCCACCGCGTACGCCGCCTCCGCGAACCGCGCCCACGGCATCCCCGGCCCGCCGTACCCCTGCACGACCGCCACCGGGTCGTCGTCCGCCGACTCGACCGGCACCAGACCCCGCTCGCGCAGCGCCACCCGCAGCCCCTCGCCGCCGACGACCAGCACCCTGGAACCCGCCGGCACCTCGTCCGCGATCAGCCGGGCCACGGCCTGGGCCGAGGTGACGACGTCCCCGGCCTCGGCCGGCACACCCAGCTCCGTCAGGTGCTCCGCCACCTCACCGGGCGTCCGCAGCGCGTTGTTGGTGACGTACGCCAGGTGCATCCCGCCGGCCCGGGCGACCCCGAGCGCCTCCACGGCGTGCGGGACGGCCTCCCCGCCCGCGTACACGACACCGTCGAGGTCCAGGAGCGCCGTGTCGTAGGCCTCGCTCAACGCGACCGCGCTGCCCCCGGGGCACTTCCTGCCGCCGTCCGCCTGCTCCTGGCCGTTCCGCACCGTCACCGCGCACTCCTCAGATCACCGGGTGAATTCCCCCACTCTCCCGATCATCGCTCATGCCCGCCGTCCTACGATGACAGGATGAACACATCAGGTCACGCGGCCGACGACGTCCGCGCCGACGCCCCAGGCCTCCGCCTGAACCCGTTCCGGGGACTCCGGTACGTCCCCGAGCGCGTCGGCAGCCTCGCGGCCGTGACGTCCCCTCCCTACGACGTCGTCGTACGACCTGACGGACTGCTCCATCTGGAGTCCGCGGATCCCCACAACATCGTCCGGCTGATCCTCCCGCAGGCGATCACCGCGGGCACCCGCCACCGCAAGGCCGCCGTCACCCTCGACCGCTGGCTCGCGGACGGCGTCCTCGCCCCCGACCCGGAACCCGCGCTCTACGTGTACGAGCAGCACGGCGACGGCATCCTCCAGCGCGGCGTCATCGGCGCCCTGGAACTCTCCACCCCGGCCGAGGGCGTCGTCCTCCCCCACGAGGACGTCATGCCGCACGTCGTCGAGGACCGCGCCGCCCTCATGCGGACCACGGCCGCCAACCTGGAGCCCCTGCTCCTCACGTACGTCGGGGCCGACGAGGGCGGCGCCGACGCGGTCATCGAGCGCACCGTCCGGCAGGAGCCGCTGCTCTCCACCACCACGGAGGACGGCTTCCAGCACCGGCTCTGGTCGGTCACGGATCCCGCCGAACTCGCCGCGATCGCGGGCGAACTGACCCGGCACCAGGCCCTCATCGCCGACGGCCACCACCGCTGGGCGACGTACCTCCGGCTGCGCGAGGAGCACGCGGCTCCCGGCCCCTGGAACTACGGCCTGGTCCTCCTCATCGACACCGCCCGCTACCCGCTGCGGGTCCGCGCCATCCACCGCCTCCTCAACCGCCTGCCGGTCGCCGACGCCCTCGCGGCCCTCGGCGACGGGTTCCGGGTGCGCCGCGTCGACCGGCCGCTCCCCGAGGCCCTTGAGGCCCTCGCGGCCGCCGCGGAGGAGGGCAACGCCTTCCTCCTCGCGGGTGACGGCGCCTTCCACCTCGTCGACCGCCCGGACCCCGCGCTCCTGGACCGCACGATCCGCACGGACCGCCCGCAGGCCTGGCGGACCCTGGACGCCACGGTCCTGCACTCCACGCTCCTGGAGCACGTCTGGCACATCCCGGACGCCCCCGAGGACATCGCCTACATCCACGACACGGTGGCGGCGGTCGAGCAGGCGGAGCGCCGCGGCGGTACGGCGGTCCTCATGCACCCGGTCCGCGAGGAGGTCGTCCGCGACCTCGCCCGCCAGGGCGTCACGATGCCCCGCAAGTCCACGTCCTTCGGCCCGAAGCCGGCGACGGGCCTGGTGCTGCGGAGCCTGGCGCTGGACTGAGCGCGCGGAAACGAAAGAAGGGGGGGGGGGCGGGGGGGGGGCGGGGCGGCGGCGGAGTCGGGCGCGGTCTGGCGCGGGCGCGCGCGCGGGGGGGGGGGGCGGGCCGGCGGGGCGTTTGTGGGTGGCGTTGGCGGTGTCGATGACGCGCCCGACGGCGGCCCCCCCCGGGGCGGGGCCCCCCCCCCCCCCTTCTCACTGTTCCACCGGATCAGCCCTTGTCGCCGTCGCGGTCGTCCTCGTCGTCCTCGTCGAGGTCGTCGTCCTCGTCCAGGTCGTCGTCCTCGTCGAGGTCGTCCTCGACGGTCTCGACGCCCTCCCGCGCGTCCGACTCGTCCTCGTCCTCGTCGAACGCGTCGACGAACTCGACACCGTCCATCTCGGCGAGGCGGTCGGAGGCGTCCGTGGCGCCGTCCTTGTCGGCCTCCAGGGCCTTGGCGAACCACTCGCGCGCCTCGCGCTCACGGCCGGCGGCGAGCAGCGCGTCGGCGTACGCGTACCGCAGACGCGCGGTCCACGGGTGCACGGCGCTGGAGGCGAGCTCGGGGCTCTGCAGGGTCACGATGGCCGCGTCCAGCTGTCCCAGGTCACGGCGGGCGCCGGCGGCGACGAGCCGCATCTCGACCTGTCCGGCCCTGTCCAGCTTCTGCACCTCGGGCTCACCGGCCATGGCGAGGGCCCGCTCGGGGCGGCCGAGGCCGCGCTCGCAGTCGGCCATGACGGGCCACAGCTCGACACCGCCGCTCATCCGGCGCGCCGCGCGGAACTCGGCCAGCGCCTCGGAGTACTTCTGCGTCGCGTACGCGGCGAAGCCGGCGGCCTCACGGACGGCGGCGACGCGGGACGCGAGCCGCAGGGCGACGCGGGAGTAGCCGTAGGCCTTCTCCGGGTCCTCGTCGATCAGCTGGGCGACCATGACGAGGTTGCGCGAGACGTCCTCGGCGAGCCCCTTGGGAAGGCTCATGAGCTCCTGGCGCACATCCGGGTCGATCTCCTCACCGGTGACCTCCGGCGGGATGGGCAGGCGCTTGATCGGGGCGCGGTCGCCACGGTCGCGGTCGTCACGGCGCCCGAAGCCGCCCCGGTCGTCACGGCCCCGGTATCCACCGCGGTCGCCACCCCGGTCGTCACGGCCGCGGAACCCGCCACGGTCGCCACCGCGGTCGTCACGGCGGAAGCCGGCACCACGGCTGTCGCCGCCACGGTCGTCGCGACGGAAGCCGCCACCGCGGTTGTCGCCGCCACGGTCGTCACGGCGGAACGACGAGGGACGCTCGTCACGCCGGTCGTCCCGACGGAAGCCACCGCCACCACGGTTGTCATCACGCGAGGGGTACGAGGGGCGGTCGTCACGACGGAACGACGAGGGCCGCTCGTCGCGGCGGTCGTCACGCTGCCCGTAGGAGGGACGGTCGTCGCGACGGAAACCACCACCGCGGTTGTCACCGCCACGGTCGTCACGGCGGAAACCGCCACCGCGGTTGTCGCCACCGCGGTCATCGCGACGGAAGCCACCGCCACGGTTGTCACCACCGCGGTCGTCACGGCGGAAGCCACCGCCACGGTTGTCGCCGCCACGGTCGTCACGCTGCCCGTACGACGGACGGTCGTCACGACGGAAACCACCACCGCGGTTGTCACCGCCACGGTCGTCACGGCGGAAACCGCCACCGCGGTTGTCGCCACCGCGGTCATCGCGACGGAAACCACCACCACGGTTGTCACCGCCACGGTCATCGCGACGGAAACCACCACCGCGGTTGTCGCCACCGCGGTCGTCACGCTGCCCGTAGGAGGGACGGTCGTCACGACGGAACGACGACGGACGCTCGTCACGACGGTCGTCACGGCGGAAGCCACCGCCACCACGGTTGTCGCCACCGCGGTCGTCACGGCGGAAGCCACCGCCACGGTTGTCGCCGCCACGGTCGTCACGCTGCCCGTAGGAGGGACGGTCATCGCGACGGAAACCGCCACCGCGGTTGTCACCGCCACGGTCGTCACGGCGGAAACCACCACCACTGCGGTTGTCGCCACCGCGGTCATCGCGACGGAAGCCACCGCCACGGTTGTCGCCGCCACGGTCGTCACGCTGCCCGTAGGAGGGACGGTCATCGCGACGGAAGCCACCACCGCGGTTGTCACCGCCACGGTCGTCACGCCGGAAACCACCGCCGCCACGGTTGTCGCCACCGCGGTCGTCGCGACGGAAGCCGCCACCGCGGTTGTCACCACCGCCACGGTTGTCGTCACGGCGCGGCCCACGGAAGCCGCCCCGGTCGCCACCGGCACCGTCCCTGCGACGCGGCTCGCGCTCCGGACGGTCGTCGGGAGAGTTGGTGGACATCGGTGTGACTCCTGTCTTCGGGTACTGCAGTCATTCTCGCGCAGCCGGCACTCGGCCGCGCATCGGAAAAAGTCAAGCAAAAAACAAAAGGACCCCTGGTCCCAGCGTGAACGCTGGGACCAGGGGTCCTGAAGAATTGTTCGGCGGCGTCCTACTCTCCCACAGGGTCCCCCCTGCAGTACCATCGGCGCTGAAAGGCTTAGCTTCCGGGTTCGGAATGTAACCGGGC
>NZ_JBHWFF010000048.1:0-8592 GCF_042733785.1 Streptomyces sp. NPDC059695
GCGCCGTTCCGTTGTGCCCACCCTCCCCCAAGCTCTCGGCTTCGCTCGAGCAGGGGGGACCCCCATCGCCCCAGCGGAACGATTGCCCACAACGGCGGGGCGAAGGCCCACAACGGGGGTTGCGGTCTGACGATGTGTTGATCCGATCGGGGGAAGTGTCCGCCCTGCTCCGCCAGGTCCGCCTCGCCCCCTGAACTACGCTCGGAATCGCCCGTGCGGAGCCCCCGCGGGATCGGCTCGTGCGCAGGTGGACGGGAGCGTGGCCCGTGACGGATCAGGCTGTGGCGGCGGCCGGCCGCCGGCAGTTCTTCGGCCGGCAGCGGGAGTTGAAGGCCCTGCGCGCCGACATCGAGCGGACGGGCCTCGACACCCTCACCGGCCGCAAGGCACCCCGCGCCCGGGTCCTGCTCATCGCCGGCAAGCCCGGCTCCGGCCGGTCGGCGCTCGCCGAGGAGCTGGCCGCGGGTCTCGCCGACCGCTACCCCGACGGGGTCTTCCGGGGCCGGCTCACCGAGCCCGGCGGCGACCCCGTCCCCACCGCGCGGGTCGCGCAGGAGCTGCTCGCCGCGCTCGGCGTCGCCGAGCCCCCGGGGGCCGGCGAGGACGAGCTGACGGAGCTGGTCCGGGGCGCCTTCGCGGACCGCCGGGCCGTCCTCGTCCTCGACGACGCCGTCGACGCCGAGCAGGCCGACCCGCTGATCCCCGACAACCCCGACACCCTGGTCATCGGGGTCGCCCGCGGGCCGCTGACGGGGATCCCCGACGTACGGCCCTGCACCCTCGGCGGGCTCGACCCGAAGTCGGCGATCGAGCTGCTGACCTCCTTCACGGGTTCGGTCCGCATCACCGTCGACCCGCAGGCCGCCGAGACCCTCGTGGAGGAGTGCGGGGGACTGCCCGCCGCGGTCGTCCTGGCCGGCGGCTGGCTGTCCACGCAGCCGAAGGCCTCCGTCGCCGATCTCGCCAAGCGGCTGCGCGCCCTCGGCGGCGACCCCCTCACCCGCACCTTCCTGCTCGCGCACGAGGCGCTGCCCGCCACCGCCGCGCGGATACTGCGATTCCTCGCCCTGGCCCCGCTGGGCCGGGCCGATGCCCACACCGCCTCCGCCCTGGCCGGCTGCTCGGTCTCGGCGGCCGCGACCACCCTCGCCGACTTCGAGGCCCTCGGTCTCGTCTCGGGCGGCGAGGAGGGACAGTACGAGGTGCGCGCGCACCTCGTCCCGCTGCTTCGTGCTCAGCTGGAGGAGCGCGACCGGCCCGCCGAGGTGCAGCTCGCCCGGGCCCGGATGCTGGAGCGGACCGTACGGCTCCTCCAGTCCTGCCGTGCGGTCACCGAACCCGAGGGCTCGCCCGCCCGCCGCAAGCTGGCCGGTCTGCCGCGCGCCCTGCGTTTCCCGGGCACGGCCGCGGCCGCCGCCTGGCTGGACTCCCGGCAGCCCGTGCTCCTGGCCTCCGCCCGTCTGGCGGTCGCCGACGGCGAGCTCGACACCCTGGCGCGCCGCCTGGTCGCGTCCCTGGTGCGGGCGCTCGCCGCGCACCGGGGCGCGGAGGCCGCCGCCCCCGAGCTGTACGGCCTGCACCGGCTGGTCCTGGACGTGGCCGAGCGGCGCGGGCTGCACCGCGAGCGGGCCGCGGCCCTCCTGAACCTGGCCGATCTCGATGCCAGGACGGGCAGGACGAAGGACGCTCTGCTGCGATATCGGTCGGCATTGGAGGCCGGACGCGTAGCAAATGACCCGTACGCGACCGGTCGGGCAATGGAATCCGTAGGTGGCTCGTATCAGGAGCTGGGGGACTGGCAGCGGGCCGGTGACTGGTACGGGCGGGCGCTCGCCCAGCGCCTCGCCCGGGACGAGCGCCCCGACCAGGCCCGGCTGTACGCCCGCCTCGGAGCCGTACAGACCTATGCGGGGCGGTACGGGGAGGCCCTGCGGAGCTGGCGCGCCGCCGCGGCCGGCTACCGGCGGCTGTCCGATCTCCCGGGCTACGCGCGGGCGTTGAGCGAGGCGGCCCGGGTCCAGGAGTACGCCGGGCGGCCCGAGGAGTCCCTGCGGACCTGCGAGGAGGCGGTGGAGTGGGCCCGCCGGGCCCAGGACACCCGGCTCCAGGCCGCGCTGCAGATGCGGCTCGCCGACACGCTCGACCGGCTCGGCGACCCCGCGGCCGCCGGGTTGCACCGGTCCGCAGCGGAGAGACTCCTGGAAACGGAACCGTCAGCCTACGAAATCCGCAGTGGCTCCGTCGAAGATTAGTACTTTGAAAGGCTAGACAGTAGGAACTCCTTCATTAGACTGGGTGGGCCGCGTTCGAACGTGGTCTGCCCCGGTGCGCCGCAGTGCATCCGGGTATGTATCGCAGTGCCCCAGATATCCCCCTGATTCAAGGACCGTGATCGACGATGAAGGTCGGCATCCCCCGCGAGGTCAAGAACAACGAGTTCCGCGTGGCCATCACCCCCGCCGGTGTCCACGAGCTCGTCCGCAACGGCCACCAGGTCTTCGTCGAGCAGAACGCCGGTGTCGGCTCCTCGATCACGGACGAGGAGTACGTCGGCGCCGGCGCCGAGATCCTCGCCACCGCCGACGAGGTCTGGGCCACGGCCGACCTGCTGCTCAAGGTCAAGGAGCCCATCGCGGAGGAGTACCACCGCCTCCGCAAGGACCAGACGCTCTTCACCTACCTGCACCTCGCCGCCTCCCGCGAGTGCACGGACGCCCTCCTGGAGTCCGGCACCACCGCGATCGCGTACGAGACGGTCGAGACCGCCAACCGCGCGCTCCCGCTGCTCGCCCCGATGTCCGAGGTCGCGGGCCGCCTGGCCCCGCAGGTCGGCGCCTACCACCTGATGCGCTCCGTCGGCGGCCGTGGTGTCCTCCCCGGCGGCGTCCCCGGCACCCACGCCGGCGAGTGCGTCGTCATCGGCGGCGGCGTCTCCGGCTGGAACGCCACCCAGATCGCCGTCGGCATGGGCTTCCACGTGACCCTGCTCGACCGCGACATCAACAAGCTCCGCGAGGCCGACAAGATCTTCGGCACCAAGGTGAAGACGATCGTCTCCAACGCCTACGAGCTGGAGAAGGCCGTCGTCGAGGCCGACCTCGTCATCGGCGCCGTCCTCATCCCGGGCGCCAAGGCCCCGAAGCTGGTCACCAACGAGCTCGTCGCCAAGATGAAGCCCGGAAGTGTCCTTGTCGACATCGCGATCGACCAGGGCGGCTGCTTCGAGGACTCGCACGCGACCACCCACGCCGAGCCGACCTTCCAGGTCCACAACTCGGTCTTCTACTGCGTCGCCAACATGCCGGGCGCGGTCCCGAACACCTCCACCTACGCCCTCACCAACGCCACGCTGCCCTACATCGTGTCGCTGGCGAACAACGGCTGGGTCGAGGCGCTGCGCCGCGACGCCGCGCTCGGCCTGGGTCTCAACACCCATGACGGCAAGGTGGTTTACAAGGAGGTCGCCGAGGCGCACGGCCTCGAGCACGTCGAGCTGGCCAGCCTCCTGGCCTGACCCCCGAGGGCCCGTTGACGCCGTCCCCGTCAACGCGTGCCGTCAATATCACGCACCCGGCCGGACCTTGTTCGACAAGGTCCGGCCGGTCGTGTCTCGGGCCGCTGAAACGTTCGGGCAACTCGCCTCGAACGTAACCCTTTAACCGTTTCGCGCACCCCTGAAACGTGTGGATGCATGCCTGCGCACCCTTGACAGAGACGTGTTCGGTTGCCGACACATCGGGCCGGGTCCGGCGGATTGTGTTGCTGCGGAGCGGTGACACGCCATAGAGTCGCCAACCGTCGGCATGGTGCCACGCTGACCTATCGATAAATGTTCCTGGTGACATCCAAGGAGGTAAGACGACTTGTGAATGAGTCGACAATTACTCCCGGGAGCGGCGCGCCAGGTGCCCCGATCGGCTCCGTCGCGGTGCGGACCTTCGCGACGCACCAGCCCATGACGAGTGCCCACACGATGAAGACGATGGACGGCCTACACGTGAACGCCACGGCCGGCAACGAGATGGGCCGAGAGTCCACCCACTTCGCCGCCTATGACGAGGTGCCCGAGGGGCACTTCTACGACCCCGACGCCGAGTACGAGCCCGACCCGGAGTACGCGGCCACCCTCGCACCCGACGCTGCCCGTCAGCGCCGCGAGCGGATCGGCCCCACCGGACGGCCCCTGCCGTACTTCCCGATCCCGGGTCCCCTGACCGACCACGGACCCGCGAAGATCATCGCGATGTGCAACCAGAAGGGCGGCGTCGGCAAGACCACGTCGACCATCAACCTGGGCGCCGCGCTCGCCGAGTACGGACGACGGGTGCTGCTCGTCGACTTCGACCCGCAGGGAGCCCTGTCGGTCGGCCTCGGCGTGAACCCGATGGAGCTCGACCTCACCGTCTACAACCTGCTCATGGAGCGGGGCATGTCGGCGGACGAGGTGCTCCTCAAGACCGCCGTGCCCAACATGGACCTGCTGCCGAGCAACATCGACCTCTCGGCCGCCGAAGTCCAGCTGGTCAGCGAGGTCGCGCGCGAGTCGACGCTGCAGCGGGCCCTGAAGCCGCTGATGAACGACTACGACTACATCGTGATCGACTGTCAGCCCTCGCTCGGCCTGCTGACCGTCAACGCCCTGACGGCGGCTCACAAGGTCATCGTGCCGCTGGAATGCGAGTTCTTCGCGCTGCGCGGAGTCGCGCTGCTCACCGAGACCATCGAGAAGGTCCAGGAGCGGCTCAACCCCGAGCTGGAGCTCGACGGCATCCTCGCCACGATGTACGACTCCCGGACCGTGCACAGCCGCGAGGTCCTGGCGCGCGTCGTCGAGGCCTTCGACGACCACGTCTACCACACGGTCATCGGGCGGACCGTGCGCTTCCCGGAGACCACGGTCGCCGGCGAGCCCATCACCACGTACGCCTCCAACTCCGTGGGCGCCGCCGCCTACCGCCAGCTCGCCAGGGAGGTGCTCGCCCGGTGTCACGCCGAGTGAGTCTGCCCGGGGCCGACGAACTCTTCCGTACGACCGGGGGGACGGCGCTCCAGGCGTCCGCACCCCGCCGCGCGGTCCCGGCACCCGCGGCCGAGAGCGACACGGCGGCGGCCGAGGGCTCCGCGGAGCACGCTTCGGCGGACTCCGAGGCCGCGGAACCCCGCGCGAGGACGGCCGAGCCCGAGGGACCGGCCGCCAAGGCCGCTCCCACCGCCCCGGTGCCCGCCCCGGCGGCGGCCCGGCGGCGCGGCGCCCGGGCCGCGAACCGGCGGCCCAGCGGCCGTGAGCGCCACGACGAGAAGATCACGGTCTACGTCTCCGCCGAGGAGCTGATGGACCTGGAGCACGCCCGGCTGGTGCTCCGCGGCGAGCACGGTCTCGCCGTCGACCGGGGCCGGATCGTCCGGGAGGCCGTCGCGGTCGTCCTGGCGGACCTGGAGTCCCGCGGCGACGCGAGCATCCTCGTCCGCCGCCTGCGCGGCCGCTGACGGTAGCCTGCGGGCTGCCGTCCTCCTCGTTCCCCTGGACCCCCATGCACCACGCCCCTGACGAAACGTCCCGCCCCCCGCGCCGCCGCCTCCTGGGCCGCGGCGCCGGGGCGGCCCCCGGGGAAGTCCCGGCGCCCCCGTCCCCCGAATCCGGGGGCCCCGCGACGCCGGAGGCGGCCGGTCCCGCGTCCGCGCCCGGGGGTACGCCGGAGGCCGGTCCAGGTGGTGCCGGGGAGCCGTCCGGGGCGGTACCCGCTCCGGCGGCCGCCGGCGACGACGCCGGTGACGGGCGGTTCACCGTGCGGCTCTCGAACTTCGAGGGGCCCTTCGACCTGCTCCTCCAGCTCATCACCAAGCACAAGCTCGACGTCACCGAGGTCGCCCTCTCCCAGGTCACCGACGAGTTCATGGCGCACCTCCGCGCCCTCGGGCCCGACGGCGACCTCGACCAGACCACCGAGTTCCTCGTCGTCGCCGCCACCCTGCTCGATCTGAAGGCCGCCCGGCTGCTCCCCGTCGCCGAGGTCGAGGACGAGGCCGACCTGGCCCTCCTGGAGGCCCGCGACCTGCTCTTCGCCCGGCTCCTCCAGTACCGCGCGTACAAGCGCATCGCCGCGATCTTCGAGGAGCGCTGGGAGGCCGAGGGCCGCCGCCACCCCCGTACCGTCGGACTCGAACCGCACCACGCCGAGCTGCTCCCCGAGGTCGTCATCTCCATCGGCGCCGAGGGCTTCGCCAGGCTGGCCGTCAAGGCGATGCAGCCCAAGGCCGAGCCCCAGGTGTACGTCGACCACATCCACGCCCCGCTCGTCAGCGTCCGGGACCAGGCTGCGGTGGTCGTCGCGCTGCTCCGCGAGCGCGGGACGGCCGTCTTCCGGGAACTGATCGAGGACGCCGGCGACACCCTCACCGTCGTCGCCCGCTTCCTCGCCCTCCTGGAGCTCTACCGGGAGAAGGCCGTCGCCCTCGACCAGGAGACCGCCCTCGGCGACCTCACGGTCTCCTGGACCGGCGGCGAGAGGGACCCGTCCGCGGCCGTGACCGACGAATTCGACCAGGAGGCCATCGCGTGAGCGACCTCAAGCCCGCCCTCGAAGCCGTCCTCATGGTGGTCGACGATCCCGCCACCGAGGCCCACCTCGCCAAGGTCCTGGAGCGCACCCCGCGCGAGGTGGCCGACGCCCTGCACGAGCTGGCCGACGAGTACACCGCCCAGGGCCGCGGCTTCGAGCTGCGGCGGGTCGCCGGCGGGTGGCGCTACTACACCCGCGCCGCCTTCGCCCCGGCCGTCGAGGCCTTCGTCCTGGAGGGGCAGCAGGCCCGGCTCACCCAGGCGGCGCTGGAGACCCTCGCGGTGGTCGCGTACCGCCAGCCGGTCAGCCGTTCCCGGGTCTCCGCGGTCCGCGGAGTCAACTGCGACGGCGTGATGCGGACCCTCCTCCAGCGCGGTCTGGTGGAGGAGGCGGGCGCGGAACCCGAAACAGGTGCGATCCTGTACAGGACGACGAACTACTTCCTGGAGCGGATGGGCCTGCGCGGCCTGGACGAACTCCCCGAGCTCGCCCCCTTCCTCCCCGAGGCCGAGGCGGTCGAGCCGGACTCCCTGGAAGGCGTCCCGTCGTTCGACCCGGACGCAGACGTAGACGACAAGACGGAAATTTGATGCGAAGCAGCAGCGGCAGGAACAGCAGCGGAAACAACGGCGGGAGCCGTGGTGGCAACAGCGGCGGCCGCGGCGGCAGCGGCGGCGGCCGCGGCAACAGCGGCGGTGGCGGCGGGCGCGGCGACTACCGCGGCTCCGGCGGCGGCCGCGACGACCGCCAGGGCCAGGGCGGCGGACGCCCCGGCCAGGGCGGCGGGCGCCCCCAGGGTGGCGGCGGGCGTCCGGGCCAGGGCGGCGGCCGTCCCCAGCAGGGCGGCGGGCGTCCCGGCCAGGGTGGCGGCGGGCGTCCGGGCCAGGGCGGCGGCCGGCCGACCGGCTCCAACCCGCGCAACGCGCGCCCGGAGGAGCGCACCTACGACGAGCGCTACAGCCCCTCGGACGCCCCCAAGCGCGGGCGTGGCGACGCCGCGCGCGGCGGCGCCAAGGGCGGCCCCCGGCAGTCCCCGCAGCGCGGCGGCGGCCGTACGGCGCCCGCCCGCTCGCGCGAGTACGACGCCCGTACCGAGGAGCGGAACCGGGAGCGGTACGCCGGCAAGCCCGAGATCAAGACCCCCAAGACCTTCCCGGGCGCCGAGCAGGAGGGCGAGCGGCTGCAGAAGGTCCTCGCCCGCGCCGGCATGGGTTCGCGGCGCGCCTGCGAGGAGCTGATCGAGCAGGCCCGCGTCGAGGTCAACGGCGAGATCGTCGTCGAGCAGGGCATGCGCGTCGACCCGGAGAAGGACGAGATCAAGGTGGACGGCCTGACCGTCGCCACCCAGTCGCACCTGTTCTTCGCGCTGAACAAGCCCTCCGGCGTCGTCTCCACCATGGAGGACCCGGACGGCCGCCAGTGCCTCGGCGACTACGTCACCAACCGCGAGACCCGGCTGTTCCACGTCGGCCGGCTCGACACGGAGACCGAGGGCATCATCCTGCTCACCAACCACGGCGAGCTGGCCCACCGCCTCACGCACCCGAAGTACGGCGTGAAGAAGACCTACCTGGCCGCCATCACCGGCCCGCTGCCCCGCGAGGTCGGCCGGCGCCTGAAGGACGGCATCCAGCTGGAGGACGGCTACGCCCGCGCCGACCACTTCCGCGTCGTCGAGCAGACCGGCAAGAACTACCTCGTCGAGGTCACCCTGCACGAGGGCCGCAAGCACATCGTGCGCCGGATGCTCGCCGAGGCGGGCTTCCCGGTCGAGAAGCTGGTCCGCACCGCCTTCGGCCCGATCGCCCTGGGCGACCAGAAGTCGGGCTGGCTGCGCCGCCTGACCAACACCGAGGTCGGCATGCTGATGAAGGAAGTCGGCATGTAAGGCCGTGTGCCACCCGTGAGAAGCGCGGGGGCGGCCCGGCGGGCGCGGGCGGGGTGTCGGGGGGGGGCCCGGGGGGTGGGGGGCCCCCCCCGGGTATTTTAAAAATAAAAATAAAAAAAAACTGTGTTGGTCCCCCCCCCTCCA
>NZ_JBHWFF010000048.1:8602-19094 GCF_042733785.1 Streptomyces sp. NPDC059695
CGCGCCTCCGAACACAAGCCGGGGGTTGTGTTTGTTTCTTCGGTGGTGCTTTTTTGGCGCGTTGCCCCCGCCGCCTCCCCACCCCCCCCCCCTGTCCAGGCGGTCACGGGCTTCTTCGCGTCCGGTGGCCCTTGTGGGTGCGCCCCCTCGCGCTTTATAGTCAAGATGACTCTTAAAGAGATCGGAGGTGAGCCCCGCCGTGAACAGCCGGTGGACCTGGACCCACGGGGGTGGACCAGGTCTCGACGTCCCTCCGGTGCGCCGCACGAAGCGCACCGAAGGGGCCCGGCCGCCCGCGGCGGGGACCACGCCATGACGCGCTACGGCCACGGCCTCGTCCCCGGCAGGTTCCTTCCGCCGCACGCCGGCCACCACCACCTCGTCCGCACCGCACGCGACCGCTGCGAGCGCCTCACCGTGCTCGTCCGCCCCTCCGCGGCGGACACCCTCCCCCTGGAGGACCGGGTCGCCTGGATGCGCGAGATCCATCCGGACGTCCTCGTCGTCGGCGGCGAGGAGTACGCCGGCCCCGAGCGGGTCGACGCCGTCTTCACCGCGGACCCGGACGGAGACGAGCCCGGGCGCCGGCTCGGCGCCGAGACCGTGCCCCTCGACCGGGCCATCCCCCTGACCGGCGCCGCCGTCCGCGAGGACCCGGCCGCCTTCTGGGACTTCTTCGAGCCGCCGGTACGGGCCGCGCTCACCCGGCGGGTCGTCGTCCTCGGCGCCGAGTCCACCGGCGCCACCACCATGGCCCGCGCCCTCACCGACCACTACCGGCGGCGCGGCGGCGTCTGGGCCCGCACGCGGTGCGTACCGGACCACGCGGGCGAGTACCGGGCCCTCAGGCCCGCCGAACCCCTGCGCTCCTCCGACTTCCCCGTGATCGCCCAGCGCCAGTCCGAGCTGGAGGAGGCGGCCGCCCGGGACGGCTCGCCCGTCCTCTTCTGCGACGCCGACGCCTTCGCCGCCACCATCCGGCACGAGCGCCACACCGGCACCGCCAGCCCCGCCACCTGCGAGATCGCCGCCCACGGGCGCCGCCACCTCTGGCTGCTCACCGACCACCGGGGCATCGACCGCGCGGACGACACCGATCGGCTGCGGCCCTGGATGACCGCGCGCCTCCTCACCCAGCTCGCGCACACCGGCCGCCGCACGGCCGTCCTCACCGGTCCCCACGAGGAGCGGCTCGCGGCCGCCGTCGCCGCCGTCGACGGGCTGCTCGCCGAGGGCCGGCACCTCACCGAACCCCTGCCGGAGCTCCGATGACCGCCCACCGCGCCCCCGAGGGCTACGACCCGTACGCCTTCGCGCCGTTCGCCGTCACCGTCGACCTCGCCGTCCTCACCGTCCGCGAGGAGCGGCTCCACGTCCTGCTCGTCGAGCGCGGCCAGGAGCCGTACGCCGGATCCTGGGCGCTGCCCGGCGGGTTCGTCCTGCCCCGCGAGTCCGCCGAACGGGCCGCCCGCCGCGAACTCGCCGAGGAGACCGGATTCTCCGGGACCACCGTCGCCGGACTCCACCTCGAACAGCTCCGCACCTACACCGAACCCGACCGCGACCCGAGGATGCGGGTCGTCTCCGTCGCCTTCACCGCCCTCGTGCCCGACCCGCCCGAGCCGCGCGGCGGCGGCGACGCGGCCCAGGCCCGCTGGATCCCGTACGGGACGCAGGGCGGGCTCGCCTTCGACCACGACCGGATCCTCGCCGACGCCCACGAACGGGTCGGCGCCAAGCTCGAGTACACCTGCCTGGCGACCGCCTTCTGCCCGCCCGAGTTCACCCTCGGCGAGCTGCGGCAGGTCTACGAGACGGTCTGGGGCGTCGAGCTCGACCGCCCCAACTTCCGGCGCAAGGTCCTCACCACCCCCGGCTTCGTCCAGGCCGTGGAAGGACCACCGCGCCTCACCGGCGGACGGGGGAAACCGGCCGCTCTCTACCGGGCGGGAGGAGCCACCACCCTCCACCCGCCCCTCCTGCGACCGGAAGGACGCACCGCATGAACCTCACCCGCACCGCCACCAAGCAGGCCGCGACCGGCTCCCTGATCGGGCTGGCGCTTGGCGACGCGCTGGGCCGGCCCACCGAGTTCAGCGAAGTACCGCTGATCATCGGCTGGTACGGCCCGTGGCGGCAGATGGCGCTCCCCGAGAACGGCCGCGTCACCGACGACACCCAGATGACCCTCGCCTTCGCCCGCGGCATCCGCACCGCCATGGACCGGGGCGTGCTCGCCCCGGAGCGGCTCGCCCCGCCCGTCCGTGACGAGTTCGTCGACTGGTACCACTCCCCGGAGAACAACCGGGCCCCCGGCACCACCTGCCTGCGCGCCTGCGGGCTCCTCGACGGCGACCGGCCCTGGCAGGACGCGAGCCAGATCCACTCCAAGGGCTGCGGCGCCAACATGCGGGTCGCGCCCATCGGGCTCGTCCCCGGGCTCAGCGACGAGCAGCGGGCGGGCGCCGCACAGCTCCAGTCCGGACTGACCCACGGTCACCCCACCGCGCTCGCCGCCTCCGACCTCACCGCCCGCGCCGTGCACCTGCTCGCACAGGGCGTCGACCCGGCCGGGCTCGTCGGACGGCTCCGCTCGTACGCGTACGACAACCGCTCCGTCTACCGCGAGCACTGGCTCGGCGACCTCTGGACCCGCTCCCAGGACCCCAGCGCCCTCCACTTCGTCCAGCGGGGCTGGGACGAGTGCCTCGCGGTCCTGGAGCGCCTCGACGCCGTCCAGCGCTCGGCCGATCCGGAGCTCGACCCCTGCGCCTACACCGGCGACGGCTGGATCGCCGAGGAGGCCCTCGCGACGGGACTGCTCTGCTTCCTGCTCTTCCCCGACGAGCCCCTCACGGCCCTCCGCCGCGCCGCCTGCACCCGCGGCGACTCCGACTCGATCGCCGCCCTCGCGGGCGCCTTCGCCGGCGCGCACCTCGGCGCGGACGCCTGGCCCAAGGAGTGGGCGGAGCGCGTCGAGTACCGCAGCGACCTGCTGACCTTCGGCGCGCTCTGGGACGCGTGAGCCATGACCCTCACCCTGGACCCGGACCGGGACCTGTCCGCCGTCGTCGCGGAACAGCCCGACCCCCTGCTCTTCGCGACCGTCTCCGGCGCGCACCTCTACGGCTTCCCCTCCCGCGACTCGGACGTGGACCTGCGCGGCGCGCACCTGCTGCCCGTGGACGCCCTGGTCGGCCTCCGCGAGCCGGAGGAGACCCGCACCCGGATGTGGGACCGGGACGGCGTCGAGATGGACCTCGTCACCCACGACCTGCGGAAGTTCGCCCGGCTGATGCTGCGCCGCAACGGCTACGTCCTGGAGCAGCTCACCTCCCCGCTCGTGGCGCACACCACGGAGACCCACGCCGAGCTGGTCGCGCTCGTGCCGGAGCTGCTCACCCGCCACCACGCCCACCACTACCGCGGCTTCGCCGGGACGCAGTGGCGGCTCTACGAGAGCAGCGGCGAGCTCAAGCCCCTGCTCTACACCTACCGGGCACTGCTCACCGGCATCCACCTGATGCGCTCCGGCGAGGTCCAGGCCCACCTGCCGACCCTGGTGGGGGAGGTGGCCGAGGCTCCCGCGCGGCTGCCCGGGCTCGTCGCCGCGAAGGCGGCGGCCGAGCACGGGCGGGCCGACGTCGACCCCGAGGCCGTACGGGCCGAGACGGAGGCCCTCCACGGCCTCCTGGACGAGGCCCAGGCGGCCTCGGAGCTGCCCGGGGAGGTGCGCGTCCACGACGCGCTGCACGACCTCGTCGTACGGGCCCGGCTAGAGCACGCTCAGGGCTGAGGCCCGGCGGGCGCGGATCAGGAAGTCCTGGATCCGGGGTTCGTCCGGGGCGGCGGGGAGCGGGGTCCTGTCGTGGGCGCGGTCCGCCTCCTCCTGGAGCCGGTTCATCCAGGACTCGACCTCCGGCCACGCCACCTCGCCGCGCTTGACCGCGAGGAGGCGGTCCCGGTCCTCGCCGACGTCGAGGCGGAGCTCGCCCGTGCGCAGCAGGTCGCGGCAGCTGGTCAGGAGCCGCAGCAGGTGCATGGCGTGCTTCCAGCGGGGGCTGCCGTACTGGCGGACGTCCGCGTCCAGCTTGCGGCGCTGGCCGCCCGCGTACCGCACGAAGGTCTGGTGGGCCCGGCGCGACAGGAAGGCCCCGCGCAGCGAGAGCAGCTCGCGGCCCAGCTCGTCGACGTGCTCGACGACGGGGGAGTGGAGGCACTCCAGGACGTTCGGGTTGTTGCGCAGGGCGAGCTCGCAGAAGCGCTCCAGCTCCCAGCTGAACTGCTCCTCGCCCGGCCCCTCCACATGGGCGGGAGGCTTGTCGAAGTGCCAGAAGAGCGGCGTCGGGGCGAGGTAGACACCCCGCACGTCCGTGTCGCTGTCCTCGGTCGCCAGACCGAAGGCGCGCGAGCCCATCACGCAGGAGTAGATCGTGTGCTCGCGCACCAGCTCGTCCGGAGTCATGCGGGGCAGATTACGCCAGGGTGATCGAATCCCCCGAGACGACGATCTGCTCGGCCGGGAGGGGCCGGGGAGCGGGGCCGGCCGCCACCGAGCCGTCGGCGATGCGGTACTTGGAGCCGTGGCAGGGGCAGTCGATCGTGCCGTCCGCGACCTTGTCCACCGTGCACCCCTGGTGGGTGCAGATCGCGGAGAACGCCTTGAACTCGCCTGCCGAGGGCTGCGTCACGACCACCTTCCGCTCCGCGAAGACCGTGCCGCCGCCGACCGGGATCTCGGAGGTCCTCGCCAGCGGGGCGGCGCTCGGCGCCGGGGTGCCGGCCGGTTCCGTGCCGGGCGGGGTGCCCGTGCTCGTACCACCGCCCCCGTCGCTTGATCCGCAGCCCGTCGTCAGGGCCGCCGCGGCGAACAGGACAGTACGACGTGTCGTGGCGCTCGAAGTCATGCCGCCAGCTTCGTCGCGCACCGCCCCCGGGGCCCGCAACACGCCTGCGCGCGCGGCCGGGCTCCCCCGCACGGCCGTCCCCGCCCCGCCGCTACCCCGAGTGGCGGAACACCCCGCCCCGGGTGACATTGGGCGTGTTCCGTACCGGACGAAAGGCAGGACCATGGCGGGCAACGACCTCGGAAGTCTCCTCGGCAGCCTCCTCGGCGGAGGCGGCGGCGCCGGGCAGAGCGGCGGCAACGTCCTCGGCTCCCTCCTGGGGGCGCTCATGGGCGGGCAGGGCGGCAGCGGCGGCAACGGCTCGAACCCGCTCGGCGGTCTGCTCGACATGCTGACCAGGTCCAGCCTCACCGACCAGGCCCGGTCGTGGGTCGGCACCGGCGAGAACCAGGCCGTCAGCGGCGCCCAGATCGCCGAAGCCCTCCCCGACGAGACCCTCCGGAAGGTCGCGGCGGAGGCCGGGGTCAGCCCCGAGCAGGCCGCCGACGAGATCGCGCAGTCGCTGCCCCAGGCCGTCGACAGGCTGAGCCCGAACGGCTCGCTGCCCCAGGGCGGCTCCCTGGAGGACATCATCCGGCAGCAGCAGCTCTGACCACCCCACGGCGCCCGCCCCGTCTCGGAGGGCGGGCGCCGCGGTGCGCCGCCCCCGCCCCTGACTAGGCTGAACGGAGCACTGACGCAGGCGAAGGAGCACGACGTGGCGGTACGAGCGGTCCGAGGAGCCGTCCAGCTGGAGCGGGACGAGGCCGGGCACATGCGCGAGCAGGTCCAGGAGCTGCTCGCCACCGTCCTCGAGCGCAACGGGCTCACCACCGACGACCTGATCAGCATCTGGTTCACGGCCACGCCCGATCTGCACAGCGACTTCCCCGCCGCCGCGGCCCGGCACATCGGGATCGTCGACGTGCCCCTGATCTGCGCACAGGAACTCGACATCGAGGGTGCCATGCCGAGGGTCGTCCGGCTGCTCGCCCACGTCGAGACCGAACTGCCCAAGTCCCGGATCGCGCACGTCTACCTCGGCGCCGCGGCCGCCCTGCGCAAGGACATCGCCCAGTGAGAACAGCGCTCGTCATCGGAACCGGACTGATCGGCACCTCCGCCGCCCTCACCCTGGCGGGCCGGGGCGTCACCGTCCACCTGCGCGACCACGACCCCGCCCGCGCCCGCACCGCCGCCGCGCTCGGCGCGGGCACCGACGAGGCGCCCGAGGGCCCCGTGGACCTCGCCATCGTCGCCGTGCCCCCGGCGCACGTCGCCGCCACCCTCGCCGACGCCATGAAGGCGGGCGTGGCCCGCGGCTACCTGGACGTGGCCTCCGTCAAGGGCGGCCCGAAGCGGGAGCTGGAGGCACTGGGCCTCGACCTCACCGCGTACATCGGCAGCCACCCCATGTCCGGCAAGGAGCGCTCGGGCCCGCTCGCCGCCACCGCCGACCTCTTCGAGGGCCGGCCCTGGGTCCTCACCCCCACCCGGGACACCGACACCGAGGTCCTCAACCTCGCCCTGGAGCTCGTCGCGCTCTGCCGGGCCGTGCCCGTCGTCATGGACGCCGACGCCCACGACCGGGCCGTGGCCCTCGTCTCCCACACCCCGCAGCTGGTGTCCTCCATGGTCGCCGCGCGCCTGGAGGCGGCCGAGGAGTCCGCCGTACGCCTCTGCGGGCAGGGCATCCGCGACGTCACCCGGATCGCCGCCTCCGATCCCCGCATGTGGGTCGAGATCCTCTCCGCCAACCCCGGGCCCGTCGCCGACGTCCTGTCCGGCGTCGCCGCCGACCTCGACGAGACCGTCCGCGCGCTGCGGTCCCTCCAGTCCGCGTCCGCCGACGAACGGCGCGACGGTGCCACGGGCGTCGAGGACGTGCTGCGGCGCGGCAACGCCGGCCGCGCCCGCGTCCCGGGCAAGCACGGCGCCGCCCCCGCGGCCTACGAGACCGTCGCCGTCCTCATCAGCGACCAGCCGGGCGAGCTCGCCCGCATCTTCGCCGACGCGGGGCGCGCGGGCGTCAACATCGAGGACGTCCGCATCGAGCACGCGACCGGGCAGCAGGCGGGTCTGGTCCAGCTCATGGTCGAACCGTCGGCGGCGCCGTCGCTGAGCACGGCCCTCCAGGACCGAGGCTGGTCCCTCCGCACGACCTGAGCCGCTGCCCGCGTGGGCCCGCGCCTTCGCCCGCATGTCCGTCGCCCGCCGCCCGTGTGGGCCCGCCGCCGCTGCCCGTGTGGGCAATCGTCCCGCTGGGGCGGGACGGGTGGGCACACGGGACGGCGCCCTTCGCGGCGCCTCCGCGTTCCGCACCTGGACCCGCACCACCAGGGCGCCGTCACCATGGGTGCGGGTTCAGGCTCAGCAGCCTCCCGCGCCGGCAAGGGCGCCGTTCCGTTGTGCCCACCCGTTCCGCCCCAGCGGAACGATTGCCCACAACGGCGGGGGTGGGCACCGCCCCGGCGGAACGATGGCCCACAACGGGGGTGGGCGCCGCCCCGGCGGAACGATGGCCCGCAACGGGCGGGGCGCAGCCCCGGCGGACCGTGGGGCCGAATGGGGGTCGGGGACTCGGTAACCTTGTGGGGGTCCCCCGCATCCCGCCGGGCCCTACCGTTCACCCCAGGAAGGTGTTCCCACCGTGGAATCCGTGATCGTCGCCATCGACGGGCCCTCCGGCACGGGCAAGTCCAGCACCTCCAAGGCGGTCGCCGCCAAGCTGGGGCTGAGCTACCTGGACACCGGCGCCCAGTACCGGGCGATCACCTGGTGGATGATCAGCAACGGCGTCGACGTCTCCGACGCCGAGGCCGTCGCCAACGCCGCCTCCAAGCCGGTCATCGTCTCCGGCACCGACCCGGCCCGGCCCACGATCACCGTCGACGGCGCCGACGCGTCCGGTCCGATCCGGACCGAGGAGGTCACCTCCAAGGTCAGCGCCGTCAGCGCCGTCCCCGAGGTGCGGAGCCTGATCACGGAGCTGCAGCGGTCCATCGCCCGCGGCGCCGAGGTCGGCATCGTCGTCGAGGGCCGGGACATCGGCACCACCGTCCTGCCCGACGCCGACCTGAAGATCTTCCTCACCGCCTCGCCCGAGGCCCGTGCCGCCCGCCGCTCCGGCGAGCTCAAGGGCGTCGACGTGCACGCCACGAAGGAAGCCCTGATCAAGCGGGACGCGGCGGACTCCAGCCGCAAGACCTCCCCGCTCGCCAAGGCCGGCGACGCCGTCGAGGTCGACACCACGGACCTCACCCTGGACCAGGTCATCGAGTGCGTCGTCACCCTGGTGGACGAGAAGCGGGTGGCCGCCCGGTGACCGTGCCCTCCCACAAGGGCGCCGCTGTCGGCAGACGCATCGGCATCGGGCTGATGTACGGCTTCTGGAAGCCGCGCGTCCTCGGCGCCTGGCGGGTGCCGGCCTCCGGCCCCGTCATCTTCGCCGTCAACCACGCGCACAACATCGACGGCCCCATGCTCATGGGCACCGCCCCGCGCCCCGTGCACTTCCTCATCAAGAAGGAGGCGTTCGTCGGCCCGCTCGGCAGTTTCCTGGAGGGCATCGGGCAGCTCAAGGTGGACCGGGAGTCGACCGACCGCACGGCGATAGCCAACGCCCTCGGTGTCCTGGACCAGGGCGGCGTCCTCGGGATCTTCCCCGAGGGCACCCGCGGTGACGGCGACTTCGCCTCGCTCCGCGCGGGCCTGGCGTACTTCGCCGTCCGCAGCGGTGCGCCGATCGTCCCCGTGGCGGTCCTGGGCAGCACCGACCGCCGCGGCCGGCTGGTCAAGGCGCTGCCTCCGCTGCGCGGACGCGTCGACGTCGTCTTCGGCGACGCGTTCGAGGCGGGGGACGGCTCCGGCCGCCGGACCCGCAAGGCGCTCGACGAGGCCACCGTACGGATCCAGAAGAAGCTCACCGCCCACCTGGAAAACGCCAGGCGCCTCACCGGGCGCTGAGCGACACTCTCAGTAGTGGCTCCCACGGCTCCGGCCGCCCGGGACCACCGACCACGAATGATCAAGGAACGGACTTCATGAACGACCAGCACGACCACGGGGCACTTGGCGACGCCGAGTACGCGGAGTTCATGGAGCTCGCCGCGGAAGAGGGCTTCGACGTCGAGGACGTCGAGGGCGCGATCGAGGAGGCCGGCCACGGCCCGCTCCCCGTTCTCGCCGTCGTCGGCCGCCCGAACGTCGGCAAGTCGACCCTGGTGAACCGCATCATCGGCCGCCGCGAGGCCGTCGTCGAGGACAAGCCGGGCGTCACCCGCGACCGCGTCACCTACGAGGCCGAATGGGCCGGCCGCCGCTTCAAGGTCGTCGACACGGGCGGCTGGGAGCAGGACGTCCTCGGCATCGACGCCTCCGTCGCCGCCCAGGCCGAGTACGCCATCGAGGCCGCCGACGCCTGTCTCTTCGTCGTGGACGCCACCGTCGGCGCCACCGACACCGACGAGGCCGTCGTCAAGCTGCTCCGCCGCGCCGGGAAGCCCGTCGTCCTGGCCGCCAACAAGGTCGACGGCCAGTCGGGCGAGGCCGACGCGGCCATGCTCTGGTCCCTGGGCCTCGGCGAGCCGTTCCCCGTCTCCTCGCTGCACGGCCGCGGCACCGGCGACCTCCTCGACGAGGTCCTGCGGAAGCTGCCCGAGGCCCCCGAGCAGCGCTTCGGCAACGCGGTCGGCGGCCCCCGCCGCATCGCCCTCATCGGCCGCCCGAACGTCGGCAAGTCCTCCCTGCTCAACAAGGTGGCGAACGAGGACCGCGTCGTCGTCAACGAGCTGGCCGGCACCACCCGCGACCCGGTCGACGAGCTCATCGAGCTCGGCGGCGTGACGTGGAAGTTCGTCGACACGGCCGGCATCCGCAAGAAGGTCCACCTCCAGGAGGGCGCGGACTACTACGCCTCCCTGCGGACCGCGGCCGCCGTCGAGAAGGCGGAGGTGGCCGTCATCCTCATCGACACCACCGACAACATCTCGGTCCAGGACCAGCGCATCATCACGATGGCGGTCGAGTCGGGCCGCGCCATCGTCATCGCCTACAACAAGTGGGACGAGCTCGACGAGGAGCGCCGCTACTACCTCGAGCGCGAGATCGACACCGAGATGCAGCAGGTCGCCTGGGCGCCCCGGGTCAACGTCTCCGCCAAGACCGGCCGCCACATGGAGAAGCTGGTCCCGGCGATCGAGACCGCCCTCGCCGGCTGGGAGACCCGTGTCCCCACCGGCCGGCTCAACGCCTTCCTGGGCGAGATCGTCGCCGCCCACCCGCACCCCGTGCGCGGCGGCAAGCAGCCCCGCATCCTCTTCGGCACGCAGGCCGGCACCAAGCCGCCGCGCTTCGTGCTCTTCGCGTCCGGCTTCCTGGAGGCCGGCTACCGCCGCTTCATCGAGCGCCGCCTGCGCGAGGAGTTCGGCTTCGAGGGCACCCCGATCCACATCTCGGTCCGGGTGCGCGAGAAGCGCGGGCGCAAGAAGTAGTCCCCGCGCGACGACACGAACGGCGGGTGGGCGGGGCCGCCAGTCGAGCGCCCCCCCCCCCGCCCACTCCCCCCCCCCCGCGCCCCACCGGGGCCCCCCCCCCGCCCCCCCCCC
>NZ_JBHWFF010000048.1:19104-47614 GCF_042733785.1 Streptomyces sp. NPDC059695
GCTGAGGGCCGGGATCCGATCGGATCCCGGCCCTCAGCCGTTCGCTCCGCCCCTAGAGGCCCCTGCGGGGCCCCGGCGGCAGCGCCGCCTGCGGGTGCGGGTGCTGCTGCGCCGACCACGCCGTCGGATGCGCCGTCGCGGGCCGGTGCCCCTGCCCGTACACGCCTGTGCTCAGGACCGTGCCGAAGGCCCGGAAACCGAGCTCCTCCTCACCGCTGCGGTCGCCCGGCAGCGTACGGAACGACCTGAGGTACTCCGAGTACAGGGCGTCGTAGATCGGCGTGGGCGAGGGCCCCGTCGCGACGTCCCGCGCGGGGCGCATCGACGGGATCTGGCTCGGATACGGCTGGAGGAACGGGTCGTATGGGTGCACACAGGTGCCAACGACACCGACGCCCGTCGGATGCGGGCGGCTCTCCGAAAGGGGAGCGGCCCGGGGACGCGGCACGGTCGGCACGCCCGCCCCCGTCCCGGGCCGCCGCGCCCGCCCTATCCCGGGCCGGCCGTCCTCCATCAGGTGCCGGCCAGCGGCATCGCGGCGGCGACCAGACGGCCGTTCGCCGCGGCCTTCTCCAGGGCGTCGCGGAGCAGGTCCTCGCGCGGCTGCTGGCCGATCGAGCCCACCGGGGCGGCGAAGACCAGGACGGTGTGCGACTTGTTCGCCGCCGCGCGCCAGCCCTCGGTGACCTGGAGCGGCTGGTGCGCCTGCCACCAGGCCGCCTGCCCGGCGCCGCCCGGTCCCGGCTGGAGCACGGAGTGCAGCTGGCCCATGGCGACCAGCACCGACCAGCCCGGCAGCACCGCCGGCCTGGCGCCCAGGTCCATGACGGGCTGGAAGCCCTGCTCGGCCAGGAGCGGCAGGAACTCGTCGGTGAGGCCGTCCGAACCGGGTCGGGCCACCGGCGCGGTCGGCTCGACGACGAGCGCCGGGTGCAGCTCGCCCTCGATCAGGACGAGACCGCTGGTGACCCCGAGCACGGCCTGCTCGGGGTGGGACGCGGAGAGCGCGTCGGCGGCGTCGGAGGCCGTGATGGAGGCCACGGCGCCCTGGAGCTGCTCCTCGGCGACCCGGACGACCTGCGACGGGATGCACGTGGCGTGCGCGAACGCGAGGACCGCGGTCTCGTCGCCGACGAACAGCACCGTGCTCGTGCGCTCCTGGTCGGAGTCCCCCGGAGTGCGGCAGGACGTGCAGTCGTAGCTGCCCGGGGCGTTGTCGCCGGCGAGCAGCCGGTCCGCTTCTTCGTCGCCGATCTCGGCGCGTACGTCCTCGCTGACGTCGAGCATGCGCGGCACGGGGGGCTCCCTGGACTCGGTACGGGGGGACGCCGGGCCGTTCCCGGTCGTCTCATGCCGAGTTCAACGGGTCAGCCTCGGCCGGGGTCACGCGCGGAAGCGAGGCAACTTGCCGGAGGCGTGTGCGGCCGGGGCCGTGCGGGGCCGTCCGCGGGCCGTGACTCCGACCGGGTGGGGTGTGAACACTGTTCCGCGCGGCACGGGCCGGGGGCGCCGGGAGGCTGCCTAGCCTTCCCCGATGTCGAAGATCCGATTTTGGACGGCCGGTTCCCTCGTGGCGGCGTCCGCGGCCGCGCTCCTGAGCATGGCCCCGGCGCCCGCCCACGCCCGGGCCACGCCCCTCGGCGCGCCGGCCTCGGCCGAGGCCGTACGGGACGCGCCGGACGGGGTACGGGACGCGCCGGGCGCGGTGCGGGACGCGCAGGACGGGGTGGCGGAGGCCTCGGCCGCGCTCCTCGGCCTGTCGGACGCCCTCCGGGAGGCCGCCTCCCTGCCCCCGTACGCCTGCGCGCGGGACCAGTGGCCGTGGGGCTGCGTCGCCGAGTGCGAGAGCAGCGGGAACTGGAAGACCAACACCGGCAACGGCTTCTACGGCGGGCTCCAGTTCTGGCACCCGACCTGGATCGAGTACGGCGGTCTGAAGTACGCCCGGCGTGCCGACCTGGCGACCCGGCAGCAGCAGATCACCGTCGCCGAGGACGTGCTGCGGGTCAAGGGGTGGGGCGCCTGGCCCGTCTGCTCCAAGCGGTACGGCCTGTCCGGCCGCGTCCACACCGTCCAGCGCGGCGACACGCTCGGCTCCATCGCCCGCCGCTTCGGGATCAAGGGCGGCTGGCAGGCGCTGTACGCGGCGAACCGGAGCGTGATCGGGGCCGATCCGAACCGGATCGTCGTCGGCGCCATGCTGCGGATCGACCCGCTCTGAGCCGTCACCGGTACTCGGCCGGCTCCCCGCTCGACGCCCGGGAGCCGCGCCGCAGCTCGTGCACGACCGAGCCCGGCGGCAGCCCGTCCGGTACGCGCTGCTCGGCCAGGACCACGGCCGCCCCCCGGTCCGCGGCGAGCGCCGCGAGCATCCGGTACGTACGGGCCGCGACCGGCGGGGCCATGCCGAGCGACGGCTCGTCGACCAGCACCACGCGCGCGCGGGGTGCGAGGAACGCGCGGGCCAGCGCCAGCATCCTGCGCTCCCCGCCGGACAGGGTCCCGGCCGTCCGGGCGAGGAGGGGAACCAGTTCCGGGTACGGGGTGCCCGCGTGGGGCGCGCTGTCCCCGGGCGCGGCGAGCGCGAGGTTCTCGGCGACGGTGAGGCCCGGGTACACGGCCCGCAGGTCCGGTACGAAGCACAGTCCGCGGCGCGCCCGCCGGTGTGCCGTCACTCCGGTCACGTCGGCGCCCCGCCACTCCACGCGGCCCGCCGAGAGGGCCACCGTGCCCGCCAGGGCGCGCAGGGCGGTCGTGCGGCCCGAGCCGTTGCGGCCCAGGAGGACGGTCACCGTCCCGGCCGGCACGGGCAGGTCGAGGCCGTGGAGGGCCTCCAGGGGGCCGTAGCGGACCCGGGCGGCGCGCAGGGCCATCTCGACGCTCACGACAGGATCCTGCCCCCGTCCATGGTGTGCACCGTGTGCGCGATCCCGGCGACCAGGTCCGGGTCGTGCTCCACGACGAGGACCGTCAGGCCGTCCGCGGCGAGGGCCGCCAGGATCCGGGCGAGCGCCGCGGTCTCGGCGGCGTCGAGCCCGGCGGCGGGTTCGTCGAGCAGGAGGGTGTGCGGCCGCCCCGCCAGCGCGCGGGCCAGCTCCACCCGGCGCAGGGTCCCGGTCGGCAGGTCCGCCGCCGCCCGGTGCCGTACGGGCCCGTCGAGGCCGAACAGCCGTAGGCTCCGCTCCACGGCGGCCGGGTCGCCGCGTCCGCCCTTCTGCTCCTCGCCGAGCCGGACGTTCTCCTCGACGGTGAGCGAGGGGAAGACGGCGAGCCGCTGGAACGTCCGGGCGATGCCGAGGCGGGTCCGGGCGTGCGCGGACCTGCGGGTGATGTCGGCGCCGTCGAGCGTGACGCGGCCCTGGCCCCGGCGGGGGCGCAGGGTCCCGGCGAGGCAGTCGAAGAGGGTGCTCTTGCCGGCGCCGTTGGGGCCGACGAGAGCGGTGACGCGGGCGGGCGCGAGGTCGAGGCTGACGTGGGAGAGGGCGGTGACCCCGCCGGGGTGGACGAGGGTGAGGTCGTGTGCGCGGAGCCCCGGCCGGGCGGCGGGGCCCTCGGCGGGCGGTGGGCGGCGGGCGGGCGTCCGGCCGCCGGCCGGACCGGTGTCCGGCCCGCCCTCGGGGAGGGGCCGCGGGCGGCGTCGTGGCGTCGGCAGCAGGTTCGCCAGCGGGGGGATCCGGGCGGTCAGGGCCGCCAGGAGGCCGATCAGGGCCGCCGCCGTGCCCGCCTGGGGGCCCGCTTCCAGGGTCGTCAGGAGGGCCGCGGCGGCCAGCGGGGTGAGGAGGCTGTCCGCGCCGAGGACCAGGACCGCGGCGAACCACAGCAGGCCGCGGACCGGGTCGTACTGCTCCGGGTCGAAGGCCCGCAGGCCCACACCGAGCAGGCCGCCGCCCAGGGCCGCCAGGGCCGCGCCCAGGACGAAGGCGAGGAGCTTGAGCCGGGGCACCCGGACGCCCGCCGCCTCGGCGCCCGGCTCGTGGTCCCGCAGGGCGGCGAGCGCCCGGCCCGTGCGCCCCCGGCGGAGCGCCGCCACGAGGGCCAGGCAGCCGGCCAGGACCACCAGCTCCAGGGCGTAGAAGGCGCGGTCGTCGGAGAAGCCCGCCGGGCGGCCCAGCTCCAGGCCCGCCGTGGCGTACGGCTGGGTCAGGACGAAGCGGCTCACCGCCACGCCCACGGCGAGGGTCGCCAGGGCGAGGGCCAGGCCGTGCCGCCGGATCGCCGGCCACCCGGTCAGCAGGCCCGCCACGGCCACCAGGGGCACCGCGAGGACCAGGGCCAGGGCCGTCGGCAGCCCGGCCGTCGCGAGGAGCGCCGTGAAGAGGGCGCCGAGGCCCGCGTACGCCGCCTGGCCCAGTGCGATCTGGCCGCCCCGGCCCGTCACCACGACCAGCGACAGGAGGACCACGGCGAGCGCGGGCACCTGGACCGCCGTGTGGAGGTCGGAGCCCGCGAGGCCCAGGGGGAGCAGGAGCAGGACGCCCACCACGACCCACAGGGCCGTGGGCACCCGGGTGGCGCGGGCCGGCGGCGGCAGCGCGTCCCGGCCCTTGCCGCCGATGCCGGGCAGGACGAGCGCCGCCACCAGGAGCGCCACCACGAACAGGTTCGCCCCGACGGCCCGGAGCAGCGGCCCCGCCCAGCCCTCCGGGTGCAGCCGGGTCAGCTGTGCCTGGGCGACCCCGATCGCGAGCGCGGCCCCGACCGCGACCGGCAGCGACCGCATCCGGGCGATCACCGCGACCGCGATCACCTCGACGACGAGCAGCGGCATCCCGTACGGGTCGAGCCGTACGTACGGGGCGAGCAGCACGCCCGTGAGCCCGGCCGTGAACGAGCCGAACGCCCAGCCCGCCGCCGCCACCCGGTCCGCGTCGATCCCCGCCAGGACGGCGAGCGGGCGGTTGTCCACGACCGCCCGCAGCTCCCGGCCGAACCGCGTCCACCGGGTCACCGCCCCCACCGCGCAGGCCAGCGCCAGCACCGCCGCGAGCTGCGCCCACGGATCGTCGCCGAGCAGCACCGGCGCGTCGTCCCGCGCCCCCGGACCCCACAGCAGCACCGCCCCGCCCACCAGGAGGACGAAGACGCCGATCGTCGCCACCAGCGTCTGCGCCGGGTTCGAGCCGCGCAGCGCCAGAGGACGGAAGACGCCGCGGTCGAGGACGAGGCCGAGGGCGGGGGCCACGACCAGGAGCGTCAGCAGGGCCGCCCACGGCAGGGGCCAGCCCCGGTCGACCACCAGCCCGCGGAGCACGTACGCGCAGACCATGGCGACGGCGCCGTGCGCCAGGTTGAGCACCCCCGTCGCCCGGTAGGTGACGACGAGGCCGATGCCGGTGAGCGCGGCGGCGCTGCCGACCGCGAGGCCGGCCAGCGTCAGCTCGTACGTCAGGGAGGCCACGGCTCACACACCGGGCAGGGGGCGAGCTGCGCGTCCCCCGCCTCCACCGCCTCCTCCTTGCCCGCCACCAGCGGGCAGTCCGGGCGGTGCGCGAGGGTTCCGCCCGGGACCCGCAGGAAGGGACCGTCCGAGGACGGCGGGGGAGTCTCCCGAGGTGCCGGCGGCTCCGGCTCCGGAGGGCGTACGGGAAGCAGCGCGGCCGCTCCGACGAGGACCGCGCCCGCCACGAGCAGCGCGGCCCCGGGCACCGTGCAGGAGGCCAGATAGGGCAGCTGACGCTCCGCGAAGCGCTCGCCGGAGATCCCGTACCAGCCGAGGGCGCAGAGCACCGCGCCGCCGGCGGCCGCCGCGAGGCCGCTCCACCACAGGATCCGGGCTGTCGGCACCGGGGCCTCCCTCGTCCCCTCCCCCTGTCTCCTTCCTTGCACTATGCCCTGATCCGTCCCACCCTGGTAACACCAGCACACAGCCACTCAGGACGGACGAGACACCCGGTGGTGAGCCAGATGGCCGTCGATCGACGCGGGGGACGACGCTCCCGCTTCGCGGTCCTCGGGGCCGTCGCCGTCCTCGCGCTGGCTCCCGCCCTCGCGAGCTGCTCGGACGGCGGGGGCACGAACGGCGGAGGCACGTCCTCGTCCGCCCCGCCGACCGCGGCCGCGGCACCGGCCGACCCGGTCGCCGCCAAGGCCGAGATCACGAGGAACTGGACGGCGTTCTTCGATCCGAGGACGCCCGTCGCCGAGAAGGTGAGGCTCCTGGAGAACGGGGAGCGGCTGAAGCCGGTGCTCGGCGCTTTCGCCTCCGACAAGAACGCCGCCATGACCTCGGCGAAGGTCACCGGCATCGAGTTCACCTCGGCCACCGGCGCCGACGTCACCTACGACCTGCTGGTCGGCGGGACCCCGGCCCTGACCGGCTCCCGGGGCACCTCCATCCTCCAGAACGACACCTGGAAGGTCTCCGTGAAGACCCTGTGCGGCCTGGTCGAGCTGAGCGGTGTCACCGTTCCGGGCTGCTGAGGCGGTCACGGCGCTGCTCCTCGCCGTGCTGCTCGCCCTCCTCGCGGGATGCGGCAGCCGGCTCCCGGAGCGCGCCTTCGAGACGCGGCCCACCGCCACCCCCTCCGGCGGTGAGCCGCTCCGCGTGGGGATCATCACCAGCACCACGAGCCCGGTCGGCGGGCAGACCTTCACCGGCCCGCGCGACGGAGCCGTCGCCTGGTTCGACGCCCTCAACGCGCGCGGCGGCCTCGACGGCCGCCGCGTCCAGGTGGAGACCTGCGACGACGGCGGCAGCGGCGTCGGCAACAACGCGTGCGTGCACCGGCTGATCGACGAGCGCGGCGTCTTCGCCCTCGTCGCCACCACCGCCCTGAACTACGCGGGCGCCCCCCTCGTGGCCCGCGCGGGAGCCCCCGACATCGGCGGACAGCCCCTCACCCCCGCCTACGACACCTATCCGCACCTCTACGGCATCTACGGGAGCTCGGCCCCGCGCACCGGCCGCGCACCCGGCTGGAACGGCACGCTCTACGGCGGGACCGAGGTCTACCGCTGGTTCCGGAAGGAACTCGGCGCGCGGACCGCCGCCGTCGTCTCCTACAACCAGTCCGCCTCCGCCGCCTACGCCCGGCTGGTCTCCCGGGGGCTGCGCGCCGAGGGCTACCGCGTCGTCGAGGAACAGGTCGACTTCGCCCTCCCCGACTTCCGCGCGGTCGCCGCCGATCTGCGTGCCGAGCACGCCGACGTCGTCTTCGACGCGATGGACACCCACGGCAACGTGCGCCTGTGCGAGGCGATGCAGTCGCTCGGCGTCCGGGTCGCCGCCAAGGTGACCAACGTGCAGAACTGGTCCTCGGCCGTCTCCCGCGACTACGCCAGGGCGCCCGGCTGCCGGGCCTCGCTGTGGGTGACCGGCGCCAGCCGGAACTACGAGGACACCGGACACCCGGCCGTCCGCGCGTTCCGGACGGCGATGGGCGACCGGCCGCTGTCCCAATGGCAGTTGGAGGGCTGGGCGGCGGCGATGTGGTTCACCGACGCGGCCCGCTCCTGCCTCGCCCGGGGTCCGCTCACCCGGGCGTGCGTCGAGGAGTTCATGAACCGTCCCGAGCCGTACACCGCGGACGGACTGCTGCTGCCCGTGCGGTTCGAGCACCTGGCCCGGCCGCCCGCGACCCGGAACACCTGCCTGTCCGTGGCCCGCTGGCAGGACGGCCGCGGCTGGGTGAGCCAGGGCGACATGACGGAGAACTGCGCGACCGTCCCGCAGCTCGGCTACCGCCCGTGAAGGCCGTCACGCACCGGCAGTACAGTCGGGCACCGACCACATGATGACTGACCGGGGGGAACCGGCAGCGCGATGCGTATCTCTTTTCTGCTCCACAACGGCTACCACTACGGCGGGACGATCCGGACCACGTTCACCCTCGCCGAGGAACTGGCGCAACGCCACGAGGTGGAGATCGTCTCGGTGTTCCGCCACCGCGACCGTCCACGCCTCGACCTGCCGGCGGGGGTGACCCTGCGTCACCTCGTCGACCTGCGCCACGACAGCCCGGGATACGACGGCGACCACCCCGACCACCACCGCCCCGCCCGGGTCTTCCCGCGCGGCGACGGCCGCTGGAAGCAGTACAGCGCGCTCACCGACGCCCGGATCGGGGAGTACCTGCGCGGAGTGGAGGCCGACGTCCTCGTCGCCACCCGCCCCGGCCTCAACGTGCAGCTCGTCCGGCAGGCCCGGCGGGGTCCGGTCCTCATCGGGCAGGAGCACCTGATCCTGGACGGCCACAGCTACCGGCTGCGCCGGGACATAGCCCACGAGTACGCCCTCCTCGACGCCGTCACCACCGTCACCGAGGCCGACGCCCGCGCCTACCGGAGGCTCCGCCTGCCCGGCGTACGGATCGAGGCCGTCCCCAACAGCGTGCCCGCGCCCTCCGCGCGGCCCGCCGACCCCGCGGCGCGGACCGTCGTCGCGGCGGGCCGGCTGACCGGCGTCAAGCGGTACGACGTGCTGATCGACGCCTTCGCGTCCGTGGCCGCCGACCATCCCGACTGGAAGCTGCGGATCTACGGCTCCGGCGACGCGGTCCAGGACCTCAGGGGCCCGCTGGCCCGGCAGATCCAGGACCGGGGGCTCACCGGCCAGGCGTTCCTCATGGGGACCGTCACGCCCATGGAACCGGAGTGGGCCAAGGGCTCGATCGCCGCGGTGACCTCGCAGCGGGAGTCCTTCGGCATGACGATCGTCGAGGCGATGCGGTGCGGACTGCCGGTGGTCTCCACCGACTGCCCCCACGGGCCGGGCGAGATCATCGAGGACGGGGTCGACGGGCGGCTCGTGCCGGTCGACGACGTCGCCGCCTTCGCGGGCGCGCTGCGGGAGCTCGTCGAGGACGAGGAGCTGCGGGCCGGGGCGGGGCGGGCGGCGCTCGCCGCGTCCGAGCGCTTCGACCCGGTGCGGATCGCCGCGCGGCACGAGGCGCTGTGGGGGGAGCTGGTGGCCCGCGGGGCGGGCCGCCGTACGCACGCGCCGGCGCGGGTGCGGGTGCATCGGGGGGTGGGGTGGGTGATCGACGCTGTCTACGCCCAGAAGGCGAGGGCGGGGCGCCTGGTCCGCCGCCTCCGCTGACCCCCGCCTCGCCGCCGCCCGCACCCGACGGGGCGGTGCCCCGCGCCGCTGCCCGTGTGGGCAATCGTCCCGCTGGGCGGGACGGGTGGGCACACGGGACGGCGCGCTTAGCGGCGCCTCCGCGTTCCGCGCCCTGGCCCGCACCACTAGGTGCCGTCACCGGCGGTGCGGGTTCAGGCGCCAGAGCCTCCCGCGCCGGCAAGGGCGCCGTTCCGTTGTGCCCACCCGTTCCGCCCCGGCGGAACGCATGCCCACAACGGGGGTGGCATTGCGGACCGACGTTGTCCGCGAGGGTTGGGAGACTTGGGGGATGTTGGAGACCTCCGCGCGGCTCTTGCGGCTGCTGTCCCTGCTTCAGGCCCACCGAGAGTGGTCCGGCCCCGATCTCGCCGAGCGGCTCGGCGTGACGCCGCGCACCGTGCGGCGGGACGTCGACCGGCTCCGGGAGCTCGGCTATCCCGTGCACGCCAGCCCCGGGACGGGCGGTGGGTATCAGCTGGGGGCCGGCGCCGAGCTGCCGCCGCTGCTCCTCGACGACGACGAGGCCGTCGCGGTCGCGGTCGGGCTGCGTTCCGCCGCCGGGCAGGGCGTCGAGGGCATCGGTGAGAGCTCCGTACGCGCCCTGGCGAAGCTGGAGCAGGTCCTGCCGTCCCGGCTCCGGCGCCGGATCGGGGCGCTCAACGCGTTCACGGTGCCCCTCCTGCGTACCCCGAGGGAACGGGTCGACCCCGCCGTCCTCACCGAGCTGGCCCACGCCTGCCGGGACGCCGAGCGGCTCCGTTTCGCGTACCGGGACCACGGTGGCACGGCGACCCGCCGGATCGTCGAACCGCACCGTCTGGTCTGCACCGAGCGCCGCTGGTACCTGGTCGCCTGGGACCTGGACCGGGGCGACTGGCGTACCTTCCGGGCGGACCGGATCGAGCCGACCCCGCCCCACGGCCCGCGCTTCCCGCCCCGCGAGCCGCCCGCCGAGGACCTGGCGGCGTACGTGCAGAAGGGCGTGTCCGGCGCCGCCTACGCGCAGGAGGCGACGGTCCGGCTGTTCGTCCCGCTCGCCGAGGCGGCGGCCGTCGTCGGCCCGCTGGACGGGGTGCTCACGGCGGACGGCGAGGAGGCCTGTCTGCTGCGGACCGGGGCGCGCAGTCTGGACTTCATGGTGTTCCACGTGATGTTCATGGGTTTCGACTTCGAGGTGGTCGACCCGCCGGAGCTCGTGGAGGCGGTGCGGGCGCTCAGGGACCGTCTGTCCCGTGCCCTCGACCGGCCGGGGAGCTGATCCGCATCCGTTCGTACGCGGCGAACTCCGGGTGGTGGAGGTCGAAGGCGGGCGCCTCGGAGCGGATCCGGGGCACGGCCTCGAAGTTGTGCCGGGGCGGCGGGCACGACGTCGCCCATTCCAGGGAGCGCCCGTAGCCCCAGGGGTCGTCGGTCCCGACCTTCTCGCCGTACCGCCAGGTCCGCCAGACGTTGTAGAGGAACGGCAGGGTGGACAGGCCGAGCAGGAAGGCGCCGATGGTGGACACCGTGTTGAGCGCGGTGAAGCCGTCGGCGGCCAGGTAGTCGGCGTACCGCCGGGGCATGCCCTCCGCGCCGAGCCAGTGCTGCACCAGGAAGGTGAGGTGGAAGCCGGTGAAGAGGGTCCAGAAGTGGATCTTCCCGAGCCGCTCGTCGAGCATCCGGCCGGTGAACTTGGGCCACCAGAAGGAGAACCCGGCGAAGGTCGAGAAGACGACGGTGCCGAAGACCGTGTAGTGGAAGTGGGCGACGACGAAGTACGAGTCGGTGACCTGGAAGTCCATCGGCGGCGAGGCGAGGATGACGCCGGTGAGCCCGCCGAAGAGGAAGGACACGAGGAAGCCGACGCACCAGAGCATCGGGGTCTCGAAGGAGAGCGAGCCGCGCAGCATCGTCCCGGTCCAGTTGAAGAACTTCACCCCGGTGGGCACGGCGATGAGGAACGACAGCATCGAGAAGAACGGCAGCAGCACCGCGCCCGTCACGAACATGTGGTGGGCCCAGACGACCAGCGAGAGGCCGGTGATCGCCATGGTGGCGCCGACCAGCGTCGCGTAGCCGAAGATCGGCTTGCGGGCGAAGACCGGGATGATCTCGCTGACGATCCCGAAGAACGGCAGCGCGATGATGTAGACCTCGGGGTGGCCGAAGAACCAGAAGAGGTGCTGCCAGAGCAGGGCTCCTCCGTTCTCGGGCTGGAAGACCACGGAGCCGAGGCGCCGGTCGGCCTCCAGGACGAGCAGCGCCGCGGCGAGGACGGGGAAGGCGGCGAGCACCAGGACCGCGGTGAAGAGCACGTTCCAGGTGAAGATCGGCATCCGGAACATGGTCATGCCGGGCGCCCGCATGCCGATGATCGTGGCGAGGAAGTTCACCGAGGTGAGGATCGTGCCGAAGCCGGAGAGCGCGAGCCCCATGATCCACAGGTCGACGCCGACGCCCGGTGACCGCTCCAGGCTGTTGAGCGGGGCGTAGGCGGTCCAGCCGAAGGCGGCGGGGCCGGTCGGCGTGAAGAGGGACCCGAGCACCATCAGGGCGCCGAAGAGGAACAGCCAGTACGAGAACATGTTGAGCCGCGGGAAGGCGACGTCGGGCGAGCCGATCTGCAGCGGCACCAGTTCGTTGGCGAAGCCGGCGAAGGTGGGTGTGGCGAAGAGCAGCAGCATGATCGTGCCGTGCAGGGTGAAGGCCTGGTTGAACTCCTGGTTCGTGACGATCTGGAGTCCCGGGCGGGCCAGCTCGGCCCGCATCACCATCGCCAGGAGTCCGGCGAACAGGAAGAACACGAACGAGGTGGCCAGATACAGGTGGCCGATCTTCTTGTGGTCGGTCGTGGTGAGCCAGTCGACGAGGACGCGGCCGTGCCGCTCGCGGGGCGATTCGGTGGTCGCGGTCGCTGTCCCGTTGCCCATCGCTGCCTCCGCCTCGCCGACCTCCCGGCTCCGCGTCTCCGGGCGTTCGGACAGCGTAAGCATTGTGTAAGGGAAGAGTGTGCGCCCCGGGCGCGCGTCGCCGTCGCAATTCGGGACGGGGCCGGGGAAGCGGGGAATTGAGTGTGTGTTACCGACGCTTGTGCGCGCTTCGTGCGAACTGCTGGGTGCTGTTCGGAATTACTGGAGAAACGGCCGGAAACCCTCCTCTCGGACCCCGGTGAGCAGGGCAAACATATGTCGAGAACTTGTGACACAAGCGTGACCGCCAAGGGACTAACGTGAGGTTCATGTCACCCACTTCGCGCACTCCCGAACCGCCCCGCGACGCTCCCGAGTCCTATGTGGGGCTCGACGCCGAGGGGGCCGAGCGGCTCGCCAGGACCCGCGGCTGGAGCGTCGTCCGGTCCCTGCCGCCCGGCTCGATCATCACCATGGAGTACCTGTCCGGGCGCATCAACTTCGAGGTCGAGCACGGCTCCGTCACCCGCTGCTGGCTCGGCTGAGGGGCAGGCGGCACCGCATGCGGAAGGGCCCCGGCCGAGATGGCCGGGGCCCTTCCGTCGTGCGTGTCAGCCGCGGGCCGCCGGGGCGCGCCGGCCGCCGGCCACTCCCACGGGTTCCCGGGCGGGCTCCCGGACCGGTTCGCGCACCGGGCGCGGTCCTCCGGAGGCCACGGGCAGCGAGGGCACGAGCCGGCGGCGGTCCCGCAGCCGCTCCCGCACCCGGTCGCGCGCGGCGAGGATCCAGGACTCCGCCACGGCCAGGACGGGCTCGCACCAGGGCAGCGCGAGCAGCACGAGGAGCCCGGCGGCCCAGCCGAGCAGCACGTCGCTCAGCCAGTGCGTGCCGAGGTAGACGGTGGTGAGGCCCACGCCGAGGGCGACCACGGCCGAGAGCGCCGACAGATAGCGCCGGGCCCTCGGGGTGGTCGCGAGGTAGGCGAGGATGCCCCAGGTCACGACCGCGTTGGCGGTGTGCCCCGAGGGGAATATGTCACCGCCCGCGAAGAGCTCCGCGGAGCCGACCTGGGTCGCGTAGTGGGGTCCGAGGCGGCCGAGGCCGAGCTTGACCGCGCCCACCGAGACGTTGAGCAGGAGGAGGGCGGCGCCGAGGCACAGCAGGGGCCGCAGGGTGTGCTGGCGCCAGGAGCGCCAGCCCAGCCAGGCGGCCACCATGACGGCCGTGGGGCCGCGCTGGCCGAGGACGACGTAGTAGTCGAGGAAACCGTGGATCTCGGGCCACTGCTGGTACGGCCGGAAGAGCATGATCTTCCAGTCGAGGGTCACCAGCCATGTCGACAGCAGGACGGCCACGACGATGGCGAGATAGAACGCCGACGTCCCGCCGAAGAGGGCGAGACGCGTGCGGGTCATCCGCGGGACCTCTATCTTCGGCGGTTCCGGCTCCCGGTCCAGCCGGGCAAAGATGTCGGTACGCACCCAATCGACGTTACAGGGAGTGAGAAGCAGACCCGGTCGTTCCGCTCCCTTCGTGATGACCATGTGATGTGGAGTGGGTCTCACCGGGTGGTCTATTCCAGGCATCCGTCGGGAAATCCGATGACCTTCAGCCCTATTGCCGGGAGGCCCGTTTCCGTAAGGGTGTTTGAACGCACGGGAATTTCCTCAAACAGGTGTCCGTGCGGAATTCCATGCGACGCGCGACCCCCGCCGAGTGGCGTACGCCACACCAGGAGGCCCGCCGGGGTGAGAGCTGCACCACGCGCTCGGGGCTTGAACTCGCGTACGCTGACGGCTCACTCGCCCGTCGATGCCGGGCCGCCCCAGGGGCATACGCCCTGGTCGGGGCCCGCCGAGCGCGAGAGCTTCACTGGGAGGTACGTAGATGCAGCGGACGAACACGGCCCAAGGGCGACCGCGTGCCACCGTCGGCGCCGGCGCCAACCGCTGGGTCGTCCTCGTCGTCCTCTGCGTCAGTCTCCTCCTGGTCGCCCTCGACGCGACCATCCTCCACGTCGCCGTCCCCTCCCTCACCGAGGACCTGCGCCCCAGCTCCACCGCGCTGCTCTGGATCGTCGACGCCTACCCCCTGGTCTGCGCCTCGCTGCTGATCCTCTTCGGCACTCTCGGCGACCGGGTGGGCAGACGGCGGGTCCTCCTCCTCGGCTACGCGCTCTTCGGCATCGCCTCGGCGGTCGCCGCGCTCGCCACCGAGCCCTCGGTCCTCATCGGGGCCCGCGCGCTGCTCGGCGTCGGCGGCGCCATGATCATGCCCGCCACCCTCTCCATCCTCCGGACGGTCTTCCCCGACCGGCGGGAGCGGGCCACCGCGATCGGCGTCTGGACCGCCACGGCCGCGATCGGGGCCGCCACCGGGCCGGTGCTCGGCGGCTTCCTCGTCGAGAACTACTGGTGGGGCTCCGTCTTCCTCATCAACATCCCGCTGATGGCCCTGATCCTGCCCCTCGGCCGCCGTCTGCTCCCCGAGTCCCGGGGCGCCGCCGACGGCCCCTGGGACGTGCTCGGCGCGCTCATGGCCGCGGGCGGTGTGCTCGGCTGCGTCCTCGGCGTGAAGCGCGCCGGGGCCGGCGACCCGCTGCTCGCCCTGCCGACCGCCGGGCCGCTGCTGCTCGGCGCCGCGCTGCTCGTCCTCTTCGTCCGGCGGCAGAAGCGGCGCGCGCACCCGCTGATCGACATGCGGCTCTTCTCCCGGGCCGCCTTCACCACCTCCGTCGGCTGCATCGTCATCGGCATGCTGGCCCTGGTCGGCCTGGAGCTCATCGCCGTCCAGTACCTCCAGCTGGTCCTCGGCCTCAGCCCCCTGGAGACCGGGCTCCGGCTCCTCCCGCTGACCTTCGCCGCCATGGCCGCCGGTGCCACCGGCTCGTACACCCTGCGCAGGATCGGGCCGCGCCGGATGGTCGGCTGGGGCTTCCTCCTCACCGCCGGCGCGGTGCTGCTGCTGACCCTCATGGGGCAGCACGACCGGCCGCTGCTGCTCACGGTGGGCTTCGTGCTGCTCGGCTTCGGCCTGCAGACCACGCTCTTCTCGGCGTACGAGTCGATGCTCAGCGAGGCGCCGCAGCGGAGCGCGGGAGGGGCGGCCGCGATCGGCGAGACCTCGTACCAGCTCGGCGCGGGCATGGGCATCGCGCTGCTCGGCAGCGTGATGAACGCGGCGTACGCCCCCGGGCTCGCCTCGGTCCCCGGGGTGCCCGCGGAGGCGAGCCGGGCCGCGGCGAACTCGCTCGGCGAGGCGTACGAGGTGGCCGGTCAGCTCGGCGGCGCGGCCGGTGACGCCCTGCACCAGGCCGCCCGGCACTCCTTCGTGACCGGTCTGCACGTCACGCTCTGTGTGAGCGCCGGACTGCTGCTCGTGGGCGCGCTGATGGCGCGGCGGCTGCCGAAGGTCATGGAGTGCCCGGTGGATCAGGAAGAGGCCTTCGACGAGGCTCAGGGGGAACGCGTGGCCACGGAGGGCCCGGAGTCCCCGGACAGGGACGCGGAGCTCCGTGACGCGGCGCGGCCGGGCGGGTCCGCCCGGGCGCCGGAGGCGGCGCCCACCGGTTCCGCGGAGCGGCCGGGGCTCGCGCAGCCGCGCGGTTCCTCGGATGCGGCCGGCCTCGCGGAGCCTCCCGTCTCCTCCCAGGGGGCGGCGGCGCCGCGCGTGCCCGCGACGCGGGAAGCGATCGAGCCCGCCGGCTCGGGACGCCCGGTGCACTGACCCGACCCCGTCGGGAGGTGCCGGGCCGGGCCGGCGGACCCGCTCAGCTCTGGTTGAAGAAGCCGTCCTGCCGGCGCCGCCCCGTCTCGCCGGTGACGATCTGGGTGTCGGCGGGGGTCAGCAGGAAGACCCGCGTCGCCACGCGCTCGATCGACCCGCGCAGACCGAAGGCGAGACCGGCGGCGAAGTCGACGACGCGCTTGGCGTCGTTCGGCTCCATCGCGGTCAGGTTCACGATCACCGGAACCCCGTCCCGGAAGAGCTCGCCGAGGGCACGGGCGTCCCGGAAGCCGTCCGGGGAGACGGTGGCGATCCGGCGGCCCCGCTCCTCGGCGGTGTCCGTGGCCACCCGGACCCGGGGGTCCGTCACCCAGGCGTCGCCGCCCTCGGTACCGTCGGCGTACTCGTCGTCGTAGTACCGCTCGTCGTTGTCCTCGACGAGTCCCAGCCAGGCACTGGCCTTGCGCACCGATCCCATGGACGCCTCCTTTCAGCGCGGTCACTTGTGGTTCCGCATGTCCCTATCGTCGTCCATGATGCGGATCGCGCGCCAAGTGGATAGTCGGCGCGCAGGAGATTCGTGACGGTACTGGTGCAGAACGTGAGGGCCGCTTCCTGGCGATTCGTCAGAAAACATACGGTATGCGGCGGCTGGAGGAGGGCCATGCAGATGAAAATATGAAAGTCGTGCCACAAGGGTGACGATGGGCGCGTACGGGTGAACGAAGCCGCTCGCTACGATGCCGCGGGGCCGCTCGGCGGACCCTCGCCCGCCACCGCCCACGACTCACGGGGGAGTCCTTGTTCGGAATCGTCAGACCCTGCACCCATCGGCTCACCGAAGGGCTCAGGACCGAGTGGATGGCCCACCTCTGCGGCCTCTGCCTGGCACTCCGCGCCGACCACGGCCAGTTCGCCCGCGTCGTCACCAACTACGACGGACTCATCGTCTCGGTCCTGACGGAGGCTCAGACCGGGGTGACCGAGGCCGGACGGCGCAAGGCCGGGCCCTGCGCGCTGCGCGCCCTGCGCACCGCCCCCGTCGCCCGCGGCGAGGGGGCCAGGCTCGCCGCCGCCGTCTCCCTCGTCCTCGCCTCGGCGAAGGTGCGGGACCACGTCGCCGACCGGGACGGCCTGTTGGCCCGTCGGCCCGTCGCCGCAGCGGCCCGGCGCGTCGCCCGCTCCTGGGACCGGGCCGGCGCCCGTACCGGCCGTGACCTCGGCTTCGACACCGCCGTCCTCGTCGACGCCGTCGACCGCCAGACCGGCATCGAGGCCCTCGCCGGACCCGGCACGCCCCTGCTCACCGTCACCGAGCCGACCGAGACGGCGACCGCCGCGGCCTTCGCCCACACCGCCGTCCTCGCCGGCCGGCCGGGGAACGCGGCGCCGCTCGCCGAGGCGGGCCGTCTCTTCGGCCGCCTCGCCCACCTCCTCGACGCCGTCGAGGACCAGGCGGCCGACGCCGCGACCGGCGCGTGGAACCCGCTCACCGCCACCGGCACCTCCCGCGCGGAGGCCCGCCGGCTCGCCGACGACGCCCTCCACGGCATCCGCCTCGCGCTGAAGGACGCCGAGTTCGCGAACGGCAGGCTCGCCCACGTCCTCCTCGCCCACGAGCTGCGCACCTCGGTCGACCGCGCCTTCGGCACCACCAGCTGCTCGCACGGGGCGGGCCAGGGCGCGCAGGGCGCCCACGGCCCGGTGCCGGGGAACCCGTACGCGACGCCGGGCGGGCCCGTGCCCGGCAATCCGTACGCCCCCGGCGGCCCCGGTGGCCCGGGCGGGCCCTGGGTCCCCGGACCGGGTGGTCCCGGCGGTTCCGGCGGCCCGCTCCCGCCCGAGCCGCCCAACCGGCGCGGCCTGATAGCCGGCTGCGCCCTCTGGATCGGCCTCGCCTGCACCTGCCAGATGTGCTGCGGGACCTTCGAGGACCCCTGGAGCCGACAGCGGCGCGAGGGCCTCTGCCAGCAGTGCGACCCCGGTGACTGCTGCGACTGCTGTGACTGCTGCAGCAACTGCTCCTCCTGCTGCGAGGGGGACTGCTGCTGCGGGGACTGCGACTGCGGCTGCGACTGCTGACGGCCCGTCGGGACCCGGCCGCCTAGACCGGCCGGCGTTCCCGGGACCCGGCCGTCTCGCCGTCGGACGCCCCCGGGACCCGGCCGCCCCGCCGGCCGGAGTCCCCGGGACCCGGCGCCGCTACTTCGTCGGGGCCGGGATCTCCGGCGGGGAGATCTGCGACTTCTCGATGCCCGAGGCCGTCACCCCCCACTTCTTCAGGATCCGGTCGTACGTCCCGTCCGCCTTCAGACCGTTCACCGCCGCCTGGAAGGCCGGCGCCAGCGGAGTGCCCTTCTTGAAGGCGAAGCCGACGTCGAGACGCCGGTACTCGTTGAGGAACTTCAGGTTCTTCTGCTGCGTCACCGCGTACCGCACGCCGTTGATCGTGTTCATCACCACGTCGCTGCGACCCTGCTGGAGCGACATCCAGATCGCCCCGGTCTCGCTGTAGACGTTCACCTCGTACGCCGGCTTCCCGGCCTCCCCGCACCGGCCCTTGTTCTTCTCCAGGGTCCGCTCGAAGGTGGTGCCGGCGTTCACGGCCACCTTCAGACCGCACAGCTGGGTGAGGTCCGTGACCGCCTTCAGGTCGCTGTCGGCGCGCGCGGCGAAGCCCTGCCCGTCGTTGATGTACGTCACGAAGTCGATCGTCTTGCGCCGCTCCTCGGTCACGCCGAAGTTCCCGGTGCCGACGTCGTACTTGCCGCTGCCGAGCGCCGGCAGGATCGCCTCGAAGCCGACCACCTCGCGCTTCAGCTCCAGACCGAGCGCCTTCGTCACGGCGGCCGAGAAGTCGGCGTCCACGCCGACGACGGTCCTGCCGTCGGGCAGGTAGGCGGCGCTGGGCGGATTGCTCACCGAGGCCGCGAACGTCAGACTGCCGCGCTGCCGCACGTCGGCGGGGAGCAGCTTCGCCGCCGCCTCGTTCTTCTTCACCGCCGCCACCACGTCCTCGGTCGGCAGCGCGCCCTTCGCGGCGCCCGGCGCCCCCGAGGCCCCGGCCGGGGCGGTCGCCGGCTCGCCGCCCGAGCAGGCGGTGAGGCCGAGCGCCGCTGCGGTGATCAGGGCGAAGACGAGGGTGGTGCGTGCGGTGCCGGAACTCGTGCGCGTACTCATGGCTTCGGGTTCTCCAGGAATTTCTCGAACGGCAGCGGGCCGATCGACTCGGGATCGGCGGACACGTCGAAGAGCGGGCGGTAGCCGCTCGCCAGGTAGAGGCCCTTGGCCTCCGGCTGGCGCGGCCCCGTCGTCAGGTAGATGCGGGAGTAGCCGCGGGCGGCGGCCTCCCGTTCGAGCACGGTGAGGACACGGCGGGCGAGACCGCGCCTGCGGTGCGCCGAGTGCGTCCAGATCCGCTTCAGCTCGGCGGTGTCCTCGTCGTAGCGGCGGTAGGCGCCGCCCGCCACGGGCCTGCCCTGCTCCATGAGGAGCAGGAAGGCGCCGTGCGGAGGGGCGAACTCCGCCGCCGGGTAGCGGTGCAGATCGTGCGCGGATCCGTACCGGGTCGTGTATTCGTGTGCCAGCTCGTCGAGGAGCGGGCGGGCCAGGGGGTCGGTGGTCGTGGTCCGGTGCACGGACAACGCGAAGGTCATGAAGGTCCTTCAGGGCGAAGGAGGAAAAGGGAGTACGGGAAAGAGCGAGGGGAGGGGAGAGCTCAGGCGCTCACGAGGGGCCCGGGTGTGAAGGCGCCGCGGACAACAGCACGCGGACGGGGTGAAGCGGCGGGTCGGCTCAACAGGAAGAGGACCACACGCGACCGAAGTCGATGTGGGAGCGCGTGACCAGCTGCTGCGGATGCATGGCCCCAGTGGAACAGGCATCCGGGTCCGCGTCAACCAGGATGAGACGTACGGCTCAGAGTGCGGACACCCTTGACAGCGGGGCGTGTTGACCGCATAGCCTCGAAGGGCGGATCGGGCTGAGGGGCCCGGATCCGCGGCTCAGCGCGTGTGAAGGCGCACCCCGTGTTCGATCCGCCCTCTGGCATCCACGGAGCCCTCGCATGTCCGCGACCCTCGTCAAGACACCTTCCACGGCCCCGCCGGCCGAACCTCCTCCACGCATCGTCCCGACCCGCCGCGCCGGCCAGTGGGCCGCCGCCGTCGTCGTCCTGGTCCTGCTCGCGCTCGCCCTCGTCTCGGTCGTCCGCAACAAGGCCTTCCAGTGGGACGTCGTCGCCGAGTACTTCACCTCCGCGTCCGTCCTGCGCGGCCTCGGCCTCACCCTGTGGCTGACCGCCCTCGTGATGGCCCTGGGCTTCGTCCTCGGCACCCTGCTCGCCGTCCTCAGGCTCTCCGCCAACCCCGTTCTGCGTGCGGTGAGTTGGGGATACGTCTGGTTCTTCAGATCCACCCCGATCCTGGTCCAGCTGCTCTTCTGGTTCAACATCGGCGTGCTCTACCCGCAGATCCTCGGCGTGAACACGGTCAACCTCCTCGGCCCCGTCGCCGTCGCCGTCATCGGCCTCACCCTCCACGAGGCCGCCTACGCCGCCGAAGTCGTCCGCGGCGGCATCCTCTCCGTCGACCGGGGCCAGATCGAGGCCGCCGAGTCCCTCGGCCTCGGCCGGTGGCGCCGGCTCACCCGGATCGTGCTGCCGCAGGCCATGCGCGCGATCGTCCCGCCCGCCGGGAACATGCTGATCGGCACCCTCAAGGGCACCTCGATCGTCTCCGTCATCGCCGTGCAGGACCTGCTCTACTCGACCCAGCTCGTCTACCACCGCACGTACGAGGTCATCCCGCTGCTGCTGGTCGCCACGCTCTGGTACGTCGCCGTCACCTCGGTCCTCGGCATCGGCCAGCACTACGTCGAGCGGCACTACGCCCGCGGTACGGCCGGTGCGCGATGAGCCCGCGCCCCTCCCTCGTCATCGTGGGCGCCGGGCCGCGGGGGACCGGCGTCCTCGAACGGCTCGCCGCCAACCTGCCCGAGATGTACGGCGACGCGCCCCTCGACGTCCACCTCGTCGACCCGCACCCGCCCGGCCCCGGCCGGATCTGGCGCACCGCGCAGTCCCCGCTGCTCTGGATGAACTCCCAGGCCGAGGACGTCACGATGTTCACCGACGAGACCGTCGACCTCGAAGGCCCCGTCCTCCCCGGACCCACCCTCGCCGAATGGGCCGGCATCGACGGCCGCACCTTCCCCACCCGCCCCCAGCAGGGCGCCTACCTGCGCTGGGTGTACGAGCGGGCCCGCGCCGCGCTGCCCTCCTCCGTCACCGTCCACGAGCACCGCACCACCGCCCTGCGGGTCAGCGGCCCCCGGGACGGCCGGCAGCGGGTCTGGCTGGAGGGCACCGCCGTCCCGCTCCTCGCCGACCTCGTCGTCCTCACCGTCGGCCACCTCGACGCCGAACCGGACCGGGAGCAGCGGGACCTCGCCGGCTTCGCCGCCCGCCACGGGCTCGTCCACCTCCCGCCCGACTTCACCGCCGACAGCGACCTCGCCGCCCTGCCCGCCGGCGAGCCCGTCCTCGTCCGGGGCTTCGGCCTCGCCTTCGTCGACCTGATGGTGCTGCTCACCGAGGGCCGCGGCGGCCGGTACGAGGGCGAGGGCGACGAGCTCGTCTACGTCCCCTCCGGCAAGGAGCCGGTGCTGCACGTCGGATCGCGCCGGGGCGTCCCGTACCACTCGAAGATCGGCTACGTCCTCGACGGCGAACGCCCCCCGCTGCCCCGCTTCTTCGGCACCGAGCAGACCGACGCCCTGCTCGGGCGCGCCGGGCCGATCGACTTCCGGCGCGACGTGTGGCCGCTCATCGACAAGGAGCTCGGCTGGGCGCACTACCACCGGCTCTTCTCCACGCACCCCGAGCGGACCGCCCTCGCCCGGGACGACTTCGAGCGGGCCTACGCGCAGGCGCCGCCGCGCTCGGCCGAGCTCGCCGCGCTCGTCGCCGCCGCCGTCCCCGACCCCGCCGACCGGCTCGACCTCGACGCCCTCGACCACCCCCTGGACGGCCTCCGCTACGACTCCGCCGAAGCCCTCCAGGAGGGCCTGCGCGCCTACGTCACCGAGGACCTGGTCCGCCGCCACGACCCCGCCCGCAGCCCCGACGCCGCCGTCTTCGCCGGCCTGCTCTCCGTCTACGGCCAGCTCCTGCGGCTCGGCAAGCGGCTGGACCCCGGCGGCTGGTGGCACGGCTTCTTCAGCTACCTCGCCTCCGGCCCGCCCGGCCCCCGGCTGCGGCAGCTCCTCGCCCTCTCCCGGGCCGGCGTCGTCCGCTTCCTCGGCCCGCAGGTCACCGTCGAGACCGACGAGGAGCGCGGCGTCTTCCGTGCCGCGTCCGCCGCCGTGCCGGGGGAGTGGACCGAGGCCCGCGCCCTCGTCGAGGCCCGGATCCCCGACCCCACCCTGGAGCTCAGCGGCAGCCCGCTGCTGCGTGCCCTGTTCGAGGAGGGGACCCGGGCGACCCGCGGCGGCCTGCTCGTCGTGGACCCCGTCGACGGCCGGGTCCTGGAGCACGACGGGCGCCCGCACCCGCGCCGTTTCGCCCTCGGCCCGCACACCACCGCGCGTGCCGGGACCGCCTTCACCCGGCCCCGTACCGGCGGGGTCGCCTTCGGTCAGAACGACGTCGCCGCGCGGGCCGCCCTGGCCTTCCTGCGCGACCGGGAGTGTCGCCTCCCCGCCCCGCTGAGCGCCTGATCCGCGCCCCCTTCTCCGCTCCGTGCCCCGTTCCCGAGGAACCGCCATGTCTCTCACCAGCGATCCGCCCGCCGCCGAACCCGCGGCCGAACCCGCCGCCGGACCCGCCGTCGGGCCCGCCGTCGGGCCCGCCCCGGTGTCCGTCTCCAAGGACGCCCCCGGCCCCACGGCCTCCGCCCCCGAGCTCGTGGTCGTCCCGGTGCGCCACCCCTGGCGGTGGGTGGCCGTCGCCGCCACCGCCGTGCTGCTCGTCCAGTTCGTCCACGGCCTCGTCACCAACCCCGGCTGGGAATGGGACGTCTTCGCCGCCTTCTTCACCACCGAGACGATCCTGCACGCCGTCTGGGTGACCCTCCAGCTCACCTTCTACGGCACCGCGCTGGGCTTCGCGATCGGCATCGTGCTCGCCTTCATGCGCCTGTCCGCCAGCCCGTTCCTGCGGTCCGTCGCCTTCGGCTACATCTGGGCCTTCCGCTCCATCCCGCTCATCGTCCAGCTGCTCTTCTGGTTCAACCTGGCCTACCTCTACAAGGAACTGAGCATCGGGATCCCCTTCGGGCCGAGCTTCCTCTCCTTCGACACGATGGGCCTCGTCGGCGAGATGAGCGCCGCCGTCCTGGGCCTCGCCCTGCACCAGGCCGCCTACGCGGCGGAGATCGTCCGGGGCGGTGTGCTCGCCGTGGACGAGGGCCAGCTGGAGGCCGCGGCCTCCCTCGGCATCCCGAAGCTCCGGCAGGTGCGGCGGATCGTGCTGCCGCAGGCGATGCGCTCGATCCTGCCCAACGCCGCCAACGAGATCATCTCGCTCTTCAAGGGCACCTCGATCGTCTCCGTCATGGCGATCGGCGAACTCTTCTACCAGGTCCAGGTCGTCTACGGCCGCAACGGGCGCGTCGTCCCGCTCCTCATGGTCGCCACCGCCTGGTACGTCCTGCTCACCACCGCGCTCTCCGTGGTCCAGCACTACGTCGAACGCCACTACGCGAAGGGGAGCGCCCGATGAGCTCCGTGACCAAGACCGCCGAGCCCGCCGACGGGACGGCCACCACCACGGCCAAGGTCGAGATCCGCGCCGTCCACAAGCGCTTCGGCTCCCTCCACGTCCTGCGCGGCATCGACCTCGACGTGCGGGCCGGCGAGGTCACCGTCGTCCTCGGTCCCTCGGGCTCCGGCAAGTCGACCCTGCTGCGGACCATCAACCACCTGGAGAAGGTCGACAGCGGCACGGTCGGCGTGGACGGCGTCCTCGTCGGCTACCGCCGCTCCGGGAACAAGCTCTACGAGCTGCGCGAGCGCGAGATCCTCAGGCAGCGCACCCGCATCGGCTTCGTCTTCCAGAACTTCCATCTCTTCCCGCACCTCACGGTCCTGGAGAACATCGTCGAGGCGCCCGTCTCGGCCCTGAAGCGTCCCCGCAAGGAGGCGGAGGCCGCGGCCCGGAAGCTGCTCGAACGCGTCGGGCTCGCCGACAAGGCGGAGTCGTACCCCAAGCAGCTGTCCGGCGGGCAGCAGCAGCGGGTCGCCATCGCCCGGGCGCTCGCCCTGGAGCCGGGCCTGCTCCTCTTCGACGAGCCGACGTCCGCGCTCGACCCCGAACTCGTCGGCGAGGTCCTCGACGTCATCAAGGACCTGGCCGCCTCCGGCACCACCATGATCGTCGTCACCCACGAGATCGGCTTCGCCCGGGAGGTCGCCGACACGGTGGTCTTCATGGACGAGGGCCGGATCGTCGAACAGGGCTCGCCGGCCGAGGTGCTGGACAGCCCCCGCCACGAGCGGACCCGCGCCTTCCTCTCCAAGGTCCTCTGACCCACCACCCGCACGACCCCACCGAAGGAGCAGTACTGCCATGAAGACCCGTCGCACCGTCCTCACCGCCCTCGCCTCGCTCACCGCCCTCGGCCTCCTCACCGCCTGCGGCGCGGGCGACGCCGCCGTCGGCGAGATCAAGCCCGAGGGCCAGAAGGACACCGGCATCAACGTCGGTCCGAACCAGAACCGCGTCCACACCGCCAAGGTCGACGCGATCGCGGCCAAGCTGCCGGAGTCCGTCCGCAAGAGAGGCACCCTGATCCTCGGCGTCTCCGCGAAGAGCAACCCGCCGCTCGCCTTCCGCGCCACCGACGACAAGACGCTGATCGGCGTCGAGCTCGACCTCGCCACCCTGATCGCCGACACCCTCGGCCTGAAGCCCGAGTTCAACCCGGTCTCCTGGGAGAACCTCTTCGTCGGCCTGGACAGCGGCAAGTACGACGGCGTCCTCTCCAACGTCACCGTCACCGAGGAGCGCAAGGACAAGTACGACTTCGCGACCTACCGGCTCGACGACCTCGCCTTCGAGGCGAAGAAGGGCTCCGGCTGGACGGTGAAGGGCCCCGAGGACGTGTCGGGCAAGCGGATCGCCGTCGGCAGCGGCACCAACCAGGAGAAGATCCTCGTCGACTGGTCCCGGCAGAACGAGAAGGCCGGCCGCAAGGGCGTCGACATCAAGTACTACGACAACACGACCGACTACTACCTCGCCCTCCAGTCCGGACGGATCGACGGCTACCTGGGCCCCAACCCCACCGTCGCCTACCACGTGGCCACGGCCGGACAGACCGAGGCCGTCGGCAAGTTCTCCGGAGCGGGCGCCGGACTCCAGGGCAAGATCGCGGCCACCACCAAGAAGGACAGCGGTCTGGTCGCCGCCTACGCGGCCGCGATCGACCACATCGTCGAGAACGGCACCTACGCCCAGGTCCTCAAGCGGTGGGGGCTGACCAACGAGGCCGTGCAGAAGTCGGAGATCAACCCGCCCGGCCTGCCCCGCACCAAGAACTGACCCGCGCCCCGCCTGCTCCGAGAGAGACCGCATGACCACCAGCACCCCACCGCTCCACCTCGCCGCCGAGCTCGCCCCGGGCTCCGGCCGCGCCGACCCGGGGCCGGACGCCGCCGCCCGGGCGGTCGCGCTCGCCCGGCTCGCCGAGGCCGCCGCGCTCGACTTCCTCACCCACGACGACTCCTTCGCCGGGCCCGGCCTCGACGCGCTCGCCGTCCTCGCCCGGGTCGCCCCCGAGACCCGCTCCGTCGGCCTGGTGCCGACGGTGACCACCACCCACACCGAGCCCTTCCACGTCCAGGCCGCCGTCGCCACCCTCGACTGGGTGAGCCGGGGCCGGGCCGGCTGGCGGATCGCGGTCTCCCCGGCCGGGGCCGAGGCCCGGCTCGTCGGCCGCCGCCCGGCGCCGCCCACCGCCGAGCTCTGGCAGGAGGCGGGCGAGGTCGCCGAGGTCTCCCGCAAACTGTGGGACAGCTGGGAGGACGACGCCGAGATACGGGACGTGGCGACCGGCCGGTTCATCGACCGCCGCAAGCTGCACCACGTCGACTTCCAGGGCGCGACCTTCTCGGTCAAGGGCCCCTCGACCGTGCCCCGGCCCCCGCAGGGCAACCCGGTGACCGTCGTCGACGCCACCCGCCCGGCCGCCCGCGACACCGCGGCCCAGCACGCCGACGTGGCCCTGATCCGGGCCGCCTCCGCCGAGGAGGCCGCCGCCCTCCGCGCCGAACTGCGCCGGGGGGCCGCCGCCCACGGACGGGACCCCGGGCAGCTGCGCGTGCTGCTCTCGCTGCCCGTCGACCTCGACGCGTACGAGGGCGGGCCCGGGGCGCTCGCCGAGCTGATCGCCGGCTGGCACGGGGGCGGGGCCGTCGACGGCTTCCACCTCGTGCCGGCGGCGCCGGAGCGGGACCTTGAGCGGTTCGCCGCGGGGACCGTGCCGAGGCTCCGGGACCGGGGCCTGTTCCGTACGGCCTACGAGGGGGCCACCCTTCGCGACCATCTGGGACTCGCCCGGCCGGTCAGCCAGTACGCGACGACAGGGGCCTCCTCATGAGCCGGGACAGGAAGCGGATCCACCTCGCCGCGCACTTCCCCGGCGTCAACTCCACGACGGTCTGGACCGATCCGCGCTCCGGCTCGCAGATCGACTTCTCCTCCTTCGAGCACCTGGCGCGGACCGCGGAGCGCGGGCTCTTCGACTTCTTCTTCCTGGCCGAGGGGCTGCGGCTGCGCGAGCACGCGGGGCGCATCCACGACCTGGACGTCGTCGGGCGGCCCGAGTCGATCACCGTCCTGAACGCCCTCGCGGCCGTCACCGAGCGGCTCGGCCTGGCCGCCACCGTCAACGCCACCTTCAACGAGCCGTACGAACTGGCCCGGCGGCTCGCCTCGCTCGACCACCTCAGCGCCGGCCGGGCCGCCTGGAACGTGGTCACCTCGTCCGACGCCTTCACCGGGGAGAACTTCCGGCGCGGCGGCTACCTGGACCGGGCCGACCGGTACACGCGGGCCGCCGAGTTCCTCGGCACCGTCCGGGAGCTGTGGGACTCCCGGACCCCGGACGGCGGGACGCTGCCCTTCGCGCACAGCGGGCCGCAGTTCCGGATCGGGGGCGAGTTCCCCGTACCGCGCTCCCCGCAGGGGCAGCCGGTCGTCATCCAGGCCGGGGACTCCGCCGAGGGGCGGGAGTTCGCGGCCTCGGCCGCCGACGTGGTCTTCACCCGCCACTCCACCCTGGAGGCCGGCCGGGCGTTCTACGCCGACGTCAAGGGCAGGCTCGCGCGGTACGGGAGGGACCCCGGCGACCTGAAGATCATGCCGGGGGTGACGTACGTCCTCGGCGACACCGACGCCGACGCGCAGGAGCGGGCGGCCGAGATCCGGCGGCAGCAGGTCTCCCCGCAGAACGCGATCCTCGCGCTCGAACAGGTCTGGGGCCGCGACCTGTCCGGCTACGACCCCGACGGCCCGCTGCCGGACGTCGACCCCGACCCGGACTCCACGCTGGTCCAGGGCCGGGTGCGGGTCGCCGACCCGGTCGCGGTGGCGCGCAGATGGCGGGCGCTGTCCGAGGAGAAGGGGCTCTCGATCCGTCAGACGGTCGTCGAGTCGACGGGCCGGCAGTCCTTCGTGGGCTCCCCGGAGACGGTCGCGGCGGCGCTGGAGGAGTTCACGGCCGCGGAGGCCGCCGACGGCTTCATCCTCGTCCCGCACCTCACCCCCGGCGGCCTCGACGACTTCGTCGACCGGGTCGTCCCGCTGCTCCAGGAGCGGGGAGTCTTCCGTACGGAGTACGAGGGCACCACGCTGCGGTCGCACCTCGGGCTTCCCGAGCCCGTATGGAAGGGTTGAACACCATGAGCACGGATCCACAGCAGGACTGGCAGCACTGGCACGAGCAGCGCGAGGCCGCGGTCGCCTCGTCGTACGGCCCGCTCTCCCTCACGGGCACCCACTGGCTCGCGGACTTCCCCGGGGGCCGCGTCCCGGGCGTTCCCGGCGAGTGGCTGGAGGACGGCGACGAGGTGGTCCTGACGGCGGTCGCCGAGGACGGTGTCACCGTCGACGGCAAGCCGTTCGCCGGCACGGTCCGGCTCACCGCGGATCACGCCCCGATCCACGAGTCCCGGGTCGAGTCGGCGGGCCGGCGGCTCGTGGTGCTGCGGCGCGAAGGGCTGTGGGCCGTACGGGACTTCGACCCGGGTTCGGAGGCGCGGCGGGCCTTCCGGGGCATCGAGGCCACCCCGTACGACGCGCACTGGGTGGTGCCCGGTGAGTTCCGTCCGTACCCGGAGGCGCGCAGCGTACGGGTGGAGAACGCCGACGGGCGGGAGCGCGGCCTGGGCCTGTCCGGGGAGCTGGTCTTCGAACTGCACGGCGGCGAGCACGTCCTCCAGGTGGCCGTCGAGGACGACGGCTCCCTGTGGGCGGTCTTCGCGGACGCCACCAGCGGCAGGGACAGCTACCGCTTCCGCTTCCTGCGGCCCGGGGCCCCGGCGGCGGACGGCTCGGTGACGGTCGACTTCAACCGGGCGCTGCTGCCGCCGTGCGCCTTCGCGGACCACTTCATCTGCCCCTTCCCGCCGCCCGGGAACACGCTGGACACGGCGGTGCCGGCCGGTGAGCGGCGGCTGAACCCGGCCTGAGCTGCTCCTTCCCCTTCCGCTGTGCGTACGGCGGGGGCCCCCCGCCCGGGCGGGCGGGGGGGGCCGGGGGGGGGGGGGGGGTGTGGGGGGGGCCGGGGGGGGTCCCGATAACTGGGAACACCAGTCCGGAACACGTGACTTGTAGGTG
>NZ_JBHWFF010000048.1:47624-49029 GCF_042733785.1 Streptomyces sp. NPDC059695
CCCCTATATAAACACACACTTTTGCGGCGCCCGCTTCTGTTTTTTAAACCACACAGCCCCCCTCCGGGGGGGCGCCGGGCGGCCCCCCCGGCCCCGGCCGGCGGGGGGCGCCCGTGCGTCCGGCGGTCTTGTGCGTCCGCCCGGGGAGGGTCACTATCACTGGCAACACCTGTCAGGAACACGTCACTTGACGGTGCCTCATGGGGCTGCCGCCCAGGGCCCTCCGCTTCACGGAAGGACGTGAGGAGCACGACGAGGACCGAGCGCACCGACGGCGTCCCCCGCTGATTCCCCCCACCCGTTGGATCTCCCCCCACAGGAGGAACAAGAAGTGAGGACCACGCGCACCACCCCCACGAAGAAGTTCCGGCTGCTCGCCCTCACGGCCGGTCTCGTCGCCGCCGCCGCGACGCTCGGCGTCCCCACCGCCAGCGCCGACTCCACGCAGACGTTCAGCGCCGCCCAGCTCTCCGCCGCGGGCGACGCCGTCCTCGCCGCCGACGTCGCCGGCACCGCCTGGCGCGTCGACACCGCCACCGGCCAGGTCGTCGTCACCGCCGACTCCACCGTCTCCCAGGCCGAGATCGCGAAGATCAGAAACCGGGCGGGGGCCGACGCCGGTGCGCTGCGCATCGAACGCACCCCCGGCACCTTCAACAAGCTGATCTCCGGCGGCGACGCCATCTACGCGAGCAGCTGGCGCTGCTCGCTCGGCTTCAACGTCAAGGACGGAGCGGGGAACTACTACTTCCTCACCGCGGGCCACTGCACCGACGGCGCGGGCACCTGGTGGTCCAACTCCTCCCACACCACCGTGCTCGGCACCACGGCCGGGTCGAGCTTCCCGACCAACGACTACGGCATCGTCCGCTACACCAACACCTCGGTGACCAAGTCCGGCACGGTCGGCAGCGTCGACATCACCAGCGCCGCCAACGCCACCGTCGGCATGTCCGTCACCCGCCGCGGCTCCACCACCGGCATCCACAGCGGCACGGTGACCGGCCTGAACGCCACCGTGAACTACGGCGGCGGCGACATCGTCTACGGCATGATCCAGACCAACGTCTGCGCCGAGCCCGGAGACTCCGGCGGCCCGCTCTACTCGGGCAGCCGGGCCATCGGCCTCACCTCGGGCGGCAGCGGCAACTGCTCCTCGGGCGGGACGACCTTCTTCCAGCCCGTGACGGAGGCGCTGAGCGCCTACGGGGTCAGCGTCTTCTGATCCCGGGCTCCGGCCCGGGGCGGGGACGCCCTCCGGCCCGGGCCCTCCGGCCCGCTCGCACACGGTGCGCGCGGCCGGCGCCGCGGCCGCGGGGGGGCTGGGGGGGGGTCGCTCGCGCTGTGCGCCGCGCCGGGGGGGGGTGGGGGCCGCCCGGCAGCGCGGCGGGGGGGGGGTGAACAG
>NZ_JBHWFF010000049.1:0-3409 GCF_042733785.1 Streptomyces sp. NPDC059695
TGGCTCCCCCCCCGCACCCCCCCCGTCGCGGGGGCCCCGCGCGGGGGGCCCCCCCCCCCCCCCCCGGCCCCTTGCGTGGAGTGCGGGGTCAGGCGCGGTCGGCGCCGACCGGCTCGCCGACGATGCGGGCGGCGAGGGCGTGGGCCCAGGCGTCGACGTCGGCGTTGAGCTCGCGCTCGGCGGCGGCGCGCTCCTCGGCGATCTTGGCGGTGCCGGCGACGAGGATCGCGTCGCGCTCGGCCTGGCCCTCGGCGCGGGCGGCGGCGATGGAGGCCGAGCCCTCCTCGGTGGCCTGGGAGCGGATGCGCGCGGCCTCGTGGCGGGCCTCGGCGAGCTCCGCCTCGTACTGCTCGCGGACCGCGGTGGCCTCGGCGAGCAGGTCGTCGGCGCGACCGGTGCCGCCCTCGATGGCGTCGTCGCGCTCGTCGAGGGTGCGCTTGATCTTGGGGAGGATGCCCTTCGCCATGATGAGGAAGGTGAGCCCGAACAACACCAGACCGAGGATGAGCTCGGCCCAGACGGGGTTGAGCGGACCGAGGTCCATCTTGAAGACAGTGGAGTTCGCGAGGGTCATGCGCGCATTCTACCTGTTCCAAAAGGTGACAATTCAGACACCGGGACGAGAGTTGGCGTGATCTTGCGAGCTCGGCAAGATTCCCGGCATCCAGAGGCTACCGGAAGGTAACCACGGCTGATTGTATGTGCGGCGCCAGACCAACCCCCCACGCTCTCATGGGAGTTCACGTGTCGTTCGCCGCACTCCGCCGCGCCCCCGGCGCCGCCCTTTCGCTCGCGCTCGCCGCCGCCACCCTGGCGACGGCCGCTCCGGCCGCGTCCGCCGCCTCCGCGACGGCCGCCGAGGCCCCGCGCCTGAAGGTGCTCACGTACAACACGTTCCTGTTCTCCAAGACCCTGTACCCGAACTGGGGCCAGGACCACCGCGCCAAGGCGATCCCCGCCGCCCCCTTCTTCCAGGGGCAGGACGTCGTCGTGCTCCAGGAGACCTTCGACAACTCGTCCTCGGACGCGCTCAAGGCGAACGCCGCCCCGCAGTACCCGTACCAGACCCCCGTCGTGGGCCGCAGCAAGTCCGGCTGGGACGCCACCGGCGGTTCGTACTCCTCGACCACGCCCGAGGACGGGGGCGTGACGGTCCTCAGCAAGTGGCCGATCGTCCGCAAGGAGCAGTACGTGTACAAGGACGCCTGCGGCGCGGACTGGTACTCGAACAAGGGCTTCGCCTACACCGTCCTGAACGTGAACGGCAGCCTCGTCCACGTCGTCGGCACGCACGCCCAGTCCACCGACCCGGGCTGCTCGGCGGGCGAGGCGGCGCAGATGCGGAGCCGGCAGTTCAAGACGATCGACGCCTTCCTCGACGCCAAGAACATCCCGGCGAACGAGCAGGTGATCGTCGCCGGTGACATGAACGTCGACTCGCACACCCCCGAGTACGGCACGATGCTCGCCGACGCGGGCCTGGTGGGGGCCGACGCCCGCACCGGCCACCCGTACTCCTTCGACACCGAGCTGAACTCGATCGCCTCCGACCGCTACCCGGACGACCCGCGCGAGGACCTCGACTACGTCCTCTACCGCTCCGGGAACGCCCGGCCCGCCGGCTGGACCAACCACGTGGTGCAGGAGCAGTCCGCGCCGTGGACGGTCTCCAGCTGGGGCAAGCAGTACACGTACAGCAACCTGAGCGACCACTACCCCGTCACCGGCTTCTGACCGGCCCGTCCCCCCGTTAAAGGCGGTAGGCGCAGCCGCTCAGTACGGGTAACCGCCGAAGAGGCTGTACAGCCAGGCTCCGAGCACCCCGGCGACACAGAGCAGGACGAACCAGGAACCGGCGCTGGTGTGCCGCTCCCTCCGGGGGCGGCGGCCGGGACGGTCGGCACGTGCCGACTGTCCCGGCCTCTCGCGCCTCCCCGGCCGCTCCGGCTTCCCCGGCCTTCCGGCACGGGACGGCCCCGGAGCGGGCTCCACGACGGCGGCGACGTCGGCGAGCAGGCCGCGGCACACGGCCGCCAGCTCCGCCGTCCCGGCCGTCAGGTCGATCACGACCTCCGTACGGGCCGGGGCGGTCGTCCCGCCGTCCAGGATCCGCCCGGCACGCAGCAGCGCCCGGTCCTTGCCCCCGGTCGGGGCGAGGCTGATCCAGCGGCGCACGTGCTCGCCCCGGATCACCACCCCGCCGCCACGCTCCCGGTAGACGGTGTGCTCCCGCCACAGGACTCCGGCCAACTCGTCGGCCGTCTCCCTGAGTTGCGTGTACATCGCTCTCCCCCTGCTCCCCAGTTCCCCCGATGCGAACAGCCGCCGACTCTAGCCCGCCCGGCCGAACACCCCTGCGACACCCCGCCCCGGCGCCCGTTACCCGCCGAAGTCGTACACGGTGACCGGTATCCCCCGCGCCACGAGCCGCCGCAGGACCAGCGGCTCGACCCGGTCCCACGTGCCGCCGGCGAGTCCGCAGCCGATGCGCGGCATGTGCACGGACGCGCCCAGCTCGACCGCCTTGTCCGCGAGCCGTCCGAGGGCGGCGTCGATCGCCTCGTACCGCACGGGCACCCCGGTGCTCCGCGCCGTCCGTATCCCCCGCTGCCCCACCAGGTTGGCCACCCAGACGCCCGGCTCGACCGGGACGAACTGCGCCGCACCGAGACCGAAGTCGTTCCCCGCCCGCTCGCGGTGCCAGCGCCGGAAGGCCGCCTCCGGCTCCGGCCAGCGCCGCGAGACCGCGAGGACGAAGCCCCGGCCCCAGCCCCCGAGGTCGTTGCAGACGTGCGCGACGATCTTGACGCCCTCGGCCCGCGGCGCGGTGGCGTCCCCCCGTACGTACTCGATCACCGTCATGGGATCACCGTAGGAGACGGCACTGACAGGGGTCCGCTCGCGATGTCAACCAGGGTTGACACCCGCCCGTTTGTCAACCTACATTGACAGCATGACCGATGCGACCGATCTCGCCGCACGGGCCGGCGACCGCGACCCCCGGGTCGGACTGCGGGCCGTCTCCGCGCTGCGACGACTGCTGGAACAGCTGGAGGCCGTCCAGGTGCGCAGCGCGCGCAACCAGGGATGGTCGTGGCAGGAGATCGCGACCGAGCTGGGTGTCAGCCGGCAGGCCGTCCACAAGAAGTACGGGAGGCAGTGATGTTCGAACGGTTCACGAAGGCCGCGCGCGCCACGGTGAAGGGCGCGGCCGCCCACGCGGAGCGGGGCGGCGCGCGCGTCGTCACCCCGGAGCACCTGCTCCTCGCCCTGCTCGACCGCGAGGACACCCGCGCGGCGGGGGGGGGGGGGCGGGGGCGGGCCGCGCGGGCCCCCCCCCGCCCCCCCCCCCCCCCCCCCCGCGGCCCCGGGCGCGGCGCGGGGACGCGCGGGGGGGGCGCGGGGGCAC
>NZ_JBHWFF010000049.1:3418-20855 GCF_042733785.1 Streptomyces sp. NPDC059695
GGGGGGGGCCCCGCCCCCCGCCCCGCCCCGCCCCCCGCCCGCGCCCCGCCCGCCCCCCGCGGGGGGGGGGCGGGGGGCGCGCGCCCCCGCCCGCGCCCCCCCCGCCCCTCCCTCGTCGCCGCCCTCTCCGACGCGCGGCGCCGGGCCGGACTGTCCCGGGCGGACGCGGAGGCACTGGCGGGCCTCGGCATCGACGTCGGCACGATCGTCGAGCGCGTCGAGGAGGCCCACGGCGCGGGCGCGCTGGCCGGCGACCGCACGGACGCCGGGTGGTGGTCGGGCCGCCTCACCTTCTCCCGCGAGGCGAAGACCGTCCTGGAGAAGTCGCTCCGCGTGGCCCTGGCCCGCAAGGACCGCGAGATCGGCGACGAGCACCTCCTGCTGGCCCTCACCACGCTCGGCGGCGTCGTCGCCGAGGCGCTGGCCGACCACGGCGTCACCTTCGACTCCGTCGACACGGCGCTCTCGTCGCCCGCGCCTCTCTGATCCCCGGTCCGACCGCGGGGACAAGCCCTCCGGGGGCTTTTACAGCAGTGGTGAGACAGCAATACTGTTGAACCATGGAGCAGGCGAGCGAGGCCCAGGGGCCCGTGTACACCGTGGACGAGCTGGCCGCGCGGGCCGGGGTCACGGTGCGGACCGTGCGGTTCTACGGGACCCGGGGACTGCTGCCGCCGCCCGTCATCGGCGCACGGCGGGTGGGGCACTACGGGCAGGACCACCTCTCGCGGCTCGCGCTGATCGAGGAGCTCCAGCGTCAGGGGATGACGCTGGCGGCGATCGAGCGGTACCTGGAGCAGCTGCCGCCCGATCTGAGCGCGCAGGATCTGGCCATCCACCGGGCCCTGGTGGCGTCGTGGGCTCCCGAGTCCGCCGAGACGATCACCCGGCGCGAGCTGGAGCGCCGGGCCGGGCGCGCGCTGACCGAGCGGGACGTGGACCGGCTGGCCGCGATGGGGGTGCTCGACCGGACGGACGGCACCGGCGCGGACCGGACCGGCGAGACGACCGCGGACCGGACGGGCGAGACGGCCGCCGGGCGGTCCGGCGGAACGGCCGCGGACCGGTCCGGCGACGCCTACCGGCTCGACGGTGCGCTGCTGCGGCTCGGTGTCGAGCTGCTCGACGTGCCCATCGAGCACGAGACGATCCTCGCGTCCCGGACGGTGCTCCTGGAGCACGCCCGCGCGGCCGCCCAGGAGCTCTCCCGGCTCTTCCGGGACGAGGTGTGGGACCCCTACCGGGAGAGCGGGGAGGACCCGGACCACCTGAGCGCGATGCGGTCGCTCTCGGCGCACATGCAGCCGATGGTGGTCCAGGCCCTCGTCACGGCCTTTCAGCGGTCCCTGAGCGAGGAGCTCAGGACGGCCTTCAGGAGTCCGTGAACACCTCGCCGCGCTCCGCCTTCTCCACCAGGAGCGCCGGCGGGGCGAACCGCTCGCCGTACGTCTCCACCAGCTCGCGCGCCCGGGCGACGAAGCCCGCGACGCCCCCCTCGTAGCCGTTGACGTACTGGAGGATGCCGCCGGTCCAGGCCGGGAAGCCGATGCCCATGATGGAGCCGATGTTGGCGTCGGCGACCGAGGTGAGGACGCCCTCCTCCAGGAGGCGGACGGTGTCCAGCGCCTCGGAGAACAGCATCCGCTCCTGCATGTCGCGGAACGGGATCTCGTACCCCGGCCTGGTGAAGTGCTCGCGCAGGCCCGGCCAGAGCCGGCCGCGCTTCCCGTCCTCGCCGTACTCGTAGAAGCCCGCTCCACCGCTGCGGCCGGGGCGGCCGAACTCGTCGACCATGCGGTCGATGACGGCCTCGCCGGGGTGGGTGACCCAGGTGCCGCCCTCCTCCTCGACGGCCTTCCTCGTCTCGTTGCGGATCTTGCGCGGGAGGGTGAGGGTCAGCTCGTCCATCAGGGAGAGCACCTTCGCCGGGTAGCCGGCCTGGGCCGCGGCCTGCTCGATCGAGGCGGGCTCGATGCCCTCGCCGACCATGGCGACGCCCTCGTTGATGAAGTGGCCGATCACCCGGGAGGTGAAGAAGCCGCGCGAGTCGTTGACGACGATCGGCGTCTTGTTGATCTGCCGGACCAGGTCGAAGGCGCGGGCCAGCGCCTCGTCGCCGGTCCGCTCGCCCTTGATGATCTCGACGAGCGGCATCTTGTCGACGGGCGAGAAGAAGTGCAGGCCGATGAAGTCGGTCTGGCGCTCGACGCCCTCGGCCAGGACGGAGATGGGGAGGGTGGAGGTGTTGGAGCACAGCAGGGCGTCGGGGGCGACGACGTGCTGGATCTCCTGGAAGACCTTGTGCTTGAGCCCGGTGTCCTCGAAGACGGCCTCGATGACCGCGTCGCAGCCGGCCAGGTCCGCCGCGTCGGCGGTGGGCGTGATGCGGGCGAGGAGGGCGTCCGCCTTCTCCTGCGTGGTGCGGCCCCGGGAGACGGCCTTGGCGCAGAGCTTCTCGGAGTACGCCTTGCCCTTCGCCGCGGACTCGGCGGAGACGTCCTTGAGGACGACCTCGATGCCGGCGCGGGCGCAGGAGTACGCGATGCCGGCGCCCATCATGCCCGCGCCGAGCACGGCGACCTTGCGGACCTGCCCCTTCGCCACGTCCTTCGGGCGGCTCGCGCCCGAGTTCACGGCCTGGAGGTCGAAGAAGAACGCCTGGATCATGTTCTTCGCGGTCTGGCCGATGACCAGCTCGGTGAAGTAGCGGCTCTCGATGACGAGCGCGGTCTCGAAGTCGACCTGGGAGCCCTCGACGGCGGCGGCCATGATGGCCTTCGGCGCCGGGTAGGGCGCGCCGTTCAGCTGCTTGCGCAGGTTGGCCGGGAAGGCGGGCAGGTTGGCGGCGAACTTCGGGTGCGACGGCGTGCCGCCGGGGATCCGGTGGCCGGGGACGTCCCAGGGCTGGTGGGACTCCGGGTGCGCGTCGATGAAGGCGATGGCCTTGTCCATCATCTCCTCGGGGGTGGCGGCGACCTCGTGGACGAGGCCGTTGTCCAGGGCGCGCCTCGGGGCGTACTGGGTGCCCTGGAGCAGCACCTTGAGGAGGGCGTCGGTGATGCCCATGAGGCGGACGGTACGGGCGACGCCGCCGCCGCCCGGCAGCAGGCCGAGGGTGACCTCCGGCAGGCCGATCTTGGAGCCGGGGGCGTCGAGGGCGACGCGGTGGTGGGAGGCGAGGGCGATCTCGTAGCCGCCGCCGAGCGCGGCGCCGTTGACGGCGGCGACGACGGGCTTGCCGAGGGTCTCGATGCGGCGGAGCGCGTTCTTGATCTCGATCGCGCTGTCGAAGATGTCCTGGGCGTGCTCGGGGCCCGCCTTGATCATGTCCTTGAGGTCGCCGCCGGCGAAGAAGGTCTTCTTCGCGGAGGTGTAGATGATGCCGCGGATGGAGTCCTTCTCGGCCTCCACGCGGTCGGCGATCGCCTTGATCGAGGCCCGGAAGGCCTGGTTCATGGTGTTGGCGGACTGGTTGGGGTCGTCGAGGACGAGGGTGACGATCCCGGTCTCGTCCTGCTCCCAGCGGATGGTGGTGCTCTCGCTCATGACTGCTGCTTCTCCGTGAGTAAGGGGTGCGGACGGGACGTCAGACGCGCTCGACGACGGTGGCGATGCCCATGCCGCCGCCCACGCAGAGGGTGGCGAGGCCGTAGCGCTTGTCCTGGCGCTCCAGCTCGTCGACGAGCGTGCCGAGGATCATCGCGCCGGTGGCGCCGAGCGGGTGGCCGAGCGCGATCGCGCCGCCGTTGACGTTGACCTTGTCCAGGGAGATGCCCATGTCCTTGACGAAGCGCAGGACGACCGCCGCGAAGGCCTCGTTGATCTCGACCAGGTCGATGTCGTCGATGGTGAGGCCCGCCTTGGCGAGGGCCTTGCGGGTGGCCGGGGCGGGGCCGGTGAGCATGATGGTCGGCTCGGAGCCGGAGACGGCGGCCGAGACGATCCGGGCGCGGGGCGTGAGGCCGTAGCGCTCGCCGACCTCCTTGGAGCCGATGGCGACGAGGGAGGCGCCGTCGACGATGCCGGAGGAGTTGCCGGCGTGGTGGACGTGGTTGATCTCCTCGACCCAGTGGTACTTCTGCAGGGCGACCGCGTCGAAGCCGCCGAGCTCGCCGATGTCGGCGAAGGAGGGCTTGAGGCGGGCGAGGGAGTCGGCGGTGGTGCCGGGGCGCAGGAACTCGTCGTGGTCGAGGACGGTGAGCCCGGCGCGGTCCCTGACGGGGACGATCGAGCGGGCGAAGCGTCCGTCCTTGACGGCGGCCGCGGCGCGCTCCTGGGAGAGGGCGGCGTACTCGTCGACGTCGCGGCGGCTGAAGCCCTCCAGGGTGGCGATGAGGTCGGCGCCGATGCCCTGGGGGACGAAGTTGGTCTCCAGGTTGGTCATCGGGTCGGCGAACCAGGCGCCGCCGTCCGAGGCCATCGGGACGCGCGACATGGACTCGACGCCGCCGGCGAGGACGAGGTCCTCCCAGCCGGAGCGGACCTTCATCGCGGCCATGTTGACCGCTTCGAGGCCGGAGGCGCAGAAGCGGTTCTCCTGGACGCCGGCGACGGTGTCGGGGAGTCCGGCGGCGATGGCGGCGATCCGGGCGATGTCGGAGCCCTGGTCGCCGACCGGGCCGACGACTCCGAGGACGATGTCGTCGATGGCGGCCGGGTCGAGTTCCGGATGGCGGGCCCGGATCTCCCGGATGAGGCCGACGACCAGGTCGATGGGCTTGGTGCCGTGCAGGGAGCCGTTGGCCTTGCCGCGTCCGCGCGGGGTGCGGATCGCGTCGTACACGTACGCTTCGGTGCTCACGGGAAGCCTTTCGCGGTGAGGGTTCTTCGAGGGGTGCGGGACGGGGTCAGCCGAGCAGGGAGCGGCCGATGATCTCCTTCATGATCTCCGTCGTACCGCCGTAGATGGTCTGGATCCGGCCGTCGGTGAAGGCGCGGGCGACCGGGAATTCGCTCATGTAGCCGTATCCGCCGTGCAGTTGCAGGCAGCGGTCGGCGACCCGCTTCTGGAGCTCGGTCGCCCACCACTTGGCCATGGAGGCGTGGACGGCGTCGAGGGCCCCGTTCGCGTGCTCCTCGATGCAGCGGTCGACGAAGGTCCGGGTGACGGCGCACTCGGTGGCCATCTCGGCGATCTCGAAGCGGATGTGCTGGAGCCGGGAGAGCGGGCGGCCGAAGGCCTCGCGGTCCTTGACGTAGGTGGTGGTGAGCTCCAGGAGGTGCTCCGCCCCGGCGATGCCCGCGACGGCGATGGCCAGGCGCTCCTGGGCGAGGTTGGTCATGAGGTGGAGGAAGGCGCCGTTGAGCTCGCCGAGCAGGTTCTCCTTCGGGACGCGGACGTCGGTGAAGAAGAGCTCGGCGGTGTCCTGGGACTTCTGGCCGATCTTGTCGAGGTTGCGGCCGCGCTCGAAGCCCTCCGCGCCGCGCTCGACGACGAGGAGGGAGAGGCCGTGGGCGCCGCCCTCCGGGGTGGTGCGGGCGACGACGACCACCAGGTCGGCGAGGATGCCGTTGGAGATGAAGGTCTTGGAGCCGTTGAGGACCCAGTGGTCGCCGTGGTCCTCGGCGGTGGTGCGGATCCCCTGGAGGTCGGATCCGGCGCCGGGCTCGGTCATGGCGATGGCGGTGACGAGCTCGCCGGAGCAGAAGCCGGGCAGCCAGCGGCGCTTCTGCTCCTCGGTGCCGAGCGAGGTGAGGTACGGGCCGATGATGTCGTTGTGCAGGCCGATGGCCAGTCCGGGGGCGCCGGCCCGGGTGAACTCCTCGGCGAGGACGGCGCCGTAGCGGAAGTCGGGGTTGCCGCCGCCCCCGTACTCCTCGTCGACGGCGATGCCGAGCAGCCCCTGCCGTCCGGCGGCGAGCCAGACCTCGCGGGAGACGATGCCGTCCTTCTCCCACTGGGCGTAGTGGGGCAGCACCTCCTTCTCCAGGAAGGTGCGGACGACCGCCCGGAAGGCCTCGTGGTCGGCGGTGTACAGCTGACGCTTCATGCTTCGGGCTCCTGGATCCTCAGGGCGGGTACGGCCCAGTCGCGGGCGACCTCGGCGGTGTCGGCACCGGGCAGGGCGGGGCCCGTGCGCAGGGTGCCGGGGGTGACGGAGAAGCGGGGCGCGGGGGCGGGCTGGGGGATCCCGTCCCGCTCGGTGAAGGTGGCGCGGGCGGCCAGGTGGGGGTGGGACGGGGCCTCGCGCAGCGAGAGGACGGGGGCGACGCAGGCGTCGCTGCCGTCGAAGACGGTGGTCCACTCCTCCCGGGTGCGGCTCCGGAAGCGGGCGGCGACGGCCTCGCGCAGTTCGGGCCAGCGGGCGAGGTCGTGGCGGGCGGGTGCGAGGTCCTCGATGCCGAGGAGGCGGACGAAGTCCGCGTAGAACCGCTCCTCCAGGGCGCCGACCGCCATGTGGCCGCCGTCGGAGGTCGCGTACACGCCGTAGAAGGGGCAGCCGCCGTCGAGGAGGTTGACCCCCCTGCGGTCCTGCCAGCCGCCGGCCGCGAGCATGCCGTGGATCATGGTGGTGAGGTGGGCGGTGCCGTCGACGATGGCGGCGTCGACGACCTGGCCCTCGCCGTGCGTCCGGGCGTGCTGGAGGGCGGCGAGGACACCGATGACGAGGTAGAGCGAGCCGCCCGCGTAGTCGCCGACGAGGTTGGCGGGGACGGTGGGCGGGCCGTCCGGGTCGGGGCCGATCATGCCGAGGGCACCGGTGATCGCGATGTACCCGATGTCGTGTCCGGCGGTGGGGGCGAGCGGTCCGTCCTGGCCCCAGCCGGTCATCCGGCCGTAGACGAGGCGGGGGTTGCGGGCGAGGCAGGCCTCGGGGCCGACGCCGAGGCGTTCGGCGACGCCGGGCCGGTAGCCCTCGACCAGGATGTCGGCCCGCTCGACGAGGTCGAGCACGGTCGCGGGGCCGTCCTCGGCCTTGAGGTCGACGAGGACGGAGCGCTTGTTGCGGTTGGTGAGGTCTCGGGCGGGGTCGATGCCGAGGCCCGCGCCGCCGGGGCGGTCGACGCGGACGACGTCGGCGCCGAGGTCGGCGAGGAGCATGGCGGCGAAGGGGCCGGGGCCGATGCCGGCGAGTTCGACCACGCGCACCCCGGTGAGGGGGCCGTTGCGGGCGGTGTGCGTCGTGCTCATCGAGCCCCCTGGAGTGTGTGACACCAATGATGTAACACCGAAGATGCTAGGAACGTGTTCCACTCGGCACAAGCCCCCGAGCCGAGCAAGCGCTTGGAAATTCCGGGGCCGGGGCGGAGGCGGGAGCCCCCCGCTGGTCCGCTATCCTCCGCCGACGACAACCGCGCGCGGCGGCGCGGTCCGGCCGAGACGAGGGGCTTGATGGAGACAGGGGCGGGCGTGGGACGCGAGAGCGGAACGAGGCCGTACGACGTGGTCCTCTACGGGGCGACCGGCTTCGTGGGCGAGCTCACCGCGGAGTACCTGGCCGAGCACGCGCCCGCGGAGTGCCGCTGGGCGCTCGCCGGGCGCAGCCTCGGCCGGCTGGAGGCGCTGCGGGACCGGCTCGCCGCCGGCCGCCCGGGGCTCGCCGCGCTGCCGCTGCTGGTCGCCGACGCGGCCGATCCCGGCTCGCTGCGCGCACTCGCCGAGTCCGCCCGGGTGGTGGCGACGACGGTCGGCCCCTACGTCTGGTACGGCGAGGGGCTGGTCGCGGCCTGCGCGGAGGCGGGCACGGACTATCTGGACCTGACCGGTGAGGCCGAGTTCGTGGACCTCATGTTCGTACGGCACGACGCCCGCGCCCGGGAGACCGGGGCCCGGATCGTGCACGCCTGCGGCTTCGACTCCGTCCCGCACGACCTGGGCGTGTACTTCACCGTCCGGCAGCTGCCCGAGGACGTGCCGCTGCGCGTCGACGGCTTCGTGCGGGCCGGGGCCGCCTTCTCCGGAGGCACCTTCGCCTCGGCGCTGACGGCCTTCGGCCGGGGCCGCGAGATCCTGCACGCGGCGCGCGAGCGGCGCCTGCACGAACCGCGCCTGGTGGGCCGCCGGGCCCGCGCACCGCTCGGCGGGCCGCGGTTCAGCCGGGAGACGGGCACCTGGGCCCTGCCGCTGCCGACGCTCGACCCGCAGGTCGTGGCCCGCTCGGCGGCGGCCCTCGATCGGTACGGCCCGGACTTCCGCTACCGGCACTACGCCTCCGTGAAGACCCTCCCGATGGCCCTCGGGGGCGCCGCCGCCGTCGGCCTGGGTGTCACGGCCGCCCAGCTCCCGCCGGTCCGGTCCTGGCTGATGGACCGCTACTCCGCGGGGCGGGGACCGTCCGAGGAGCGGCGCGCCCGCAGCTGGTTCTCGGTCCGGTTCGTCGGCGAGGGCGGCGGGCGACGGGTCTTCACGGAGGTCTCGGGCGGAGACCCGGGCTACGACGAGACGGCGAGGATGCTCGCCGAGTCGGCGCTCTGCCTCGCCTTCGATCCCCTGCCGAAGACGGCGGGCCAGGTGACGACGGCGGTGGCGATGGGCGACGCCCTGACCGCCCGCCTCCGGGCGGCGGGCATCCGCTTCCGGGTGGCGCACCGGGGCTGAGGGAGCCGGAACGGGTCCGGTGTCCCGCTCCGGTCCCGGCGGTCAGGGCCGTACGAGCCGGAAGGGGTGGCCCGCCGGGTCCGTGTAGACGCGCCAGGGGCCGTCGCCGCTCCCGCCGTCGAGCGGTACGGCTCCGAGCGCGAGGACGGACGCGTGGGCGGCGGCCAGGTCGTCGACCCGTACGTCGAGGAGGAACTGCTGCTCGGGCGCGCCCCAGACGGGCGGACGGTGGTCGGCGACGCCCTGGAAGGCGAGGACCGGGCCGCACGCTCCGCGCAGGACGGCCGAGCCTTCGCCGACGGCCCAGCGGGGATCGGGACTGTCGATGTCGCCACCGATCAACTCTTGGTAGAACGTCGCGAGTTCGAGGGCGTCGGGGCAGTCGAGGACGACACACCGCAGCCGCCCGATCATCCGAGCGTCCAGCGGACCAGGACGTACAGGATGGCGCAGGTCCAGGCGAGGGCGAGCGCAACGGACGCGGCCAGGACCGGAGTCAGGCCGCGTCCGTCCGAACGCGGCGGGGTGGCAAGGGGTGTCGTCATGGGCCCACTCTGCCGGGCCGGGCGGCCGGCCGGTATCCGTACGCGTACTCAGACGTCCCCGAGCGCCTTGGTCAGGGCCCTGCGGCAGAGGGAGTCGGCGCGCCGGGTGGTCTCCGGGATCCGGTAGCGCGGGGCGAGGTGGAGGGTGTGGGCGCAGGCGTTGGCGAGGGAGACGCGGTGGCCGACCGAGACGAACACGGGCTTCACGCGGGCCTGGGTGCGCAGGGCCCGGCCCACCTCCTCGCCCCCGGCCAGCAGCGGGGCGGCGTCGCCGCGGGCGGGGCCGGGCTGCTCGTAGGTGAAGGTGAAGGGGTTCTTGGCGACGCCGACGGCCGGCCGCCCGGTGAGCACCCCGAGGTGGCTGGCGAGGCCGAAGCGGCGGGGGTGGGCGAGGCCGTAGCCGTCGCAGACGAGGAGGCCCGGGTCCGCGGTCAGGGCGGCGAGCGCGGCGAGGACGGTCGGGATCTCCCGGAAGGCGAGGAGTCCGGGGACGTACGGGAAGGAGACCCGGCCGACCGCCGTCGCCTCCTCCACCACGTCCAGGGTCCGCGCGTCGAGGACGACGGCCGCGGCGGCGACGAGGTCCCGCTCGTCGTCGTAGGCCACGTCGAGCCCGGTGACGTGGCCCTCGCCGACGGCCGGTCCCTCCTCGTCGGTCACGAGCCGGCCGCGCAGCTCCCGCTGGACGGCGCGGGCGGCGCTCTCGTCGGCGGGCCAGCCCGCCGGAATCTCGATGATCGTCATGATGCGGGCCACCCTACGGCCGGTGGGCGTGCCGTTCCGAGGGCTGGGACGTCACGGCTCCGCCCGGACCGCGGGCGGTAGCCTGACGATCATGTTCGTACTGGAATTGACCTACACCGCGCCCGTCGAGCGGGTGGACGCGCTGCTCGACGCCCACGTCGCGTGGCTCGACGCGCAGTACGCCGAGGGCGTGTTCCTGGCGTCGGGCCGGAAGAACCCGCGGGACGGCGGCGTGATCCTGGCCGCCGGGGTCGACCGCGCGGAGATCGAGAGGATCGCGGCGGCCGACCCGTTCAGCGTCGAGGGCGTGTGCGCGTACCGGATCACGGAGTTCTACGCGACCAAGACGGCCGACGGGATCGCCGCGTACCGGGAGGAGCTGCCCGCCTAGGGGGTGGCTTGTCGATCAGGCCGGATCAGGGAGCGGTGCCGGACGCCACGACCCCGCCCTCATCCGCGGGCCTGCCCCTGGGGACGGACGGCGAGCCGGGCGATGCGGCCCTTCTCGCCCGCGGCCCAGCAGGAGCCGTCGGGGGTGCAGTCGACCGTGTCGTACGAGCCGGTGTCGACCGTGCGCCAGGTGCGGCCGCCGTCGGTCGTCAGGTCGGTGCCGGTCGGGCCGACGGCGAGCGCCGAGGCCTTGCCGCGCGGGAGCCAGGCGACGCCGGAGCGGTAGGCGGGCGGCGGCGTGACCGAGGGGCGCCAGGTGCGGCCCCCGTCGGCGCTGACCGCGCCGGCCCGCGGCGACGGCTGGTCCTTGCGGTAGTCGCCGCCGACGGCGATGCCGTGCGCACGGTCGCGGAAGGCGAGCCCGAAGACGCCGCGGGCCGGGTCACCGGCCGGGATCGGCGTGTCCCGGGCGGTCCAGGTCAGCCCGCGGTCGGCGGAATGCAGCACGCGCGCGGTGGCCCCGCCGCCCGTCGCCAGCCACACGTCGCGGGGTCCTGCCGACACCAGGCACTGGCCGCTCGCGGCGAAGCCCGCCTCGCCGGGCAGCGCCTCCGGCATTCCGGCGTTCGGCAGGACCTGCCAGGAGCGGCCGCCGTCGCGGGTGGAGAGGATGCGGTACTTCCCGTCGACCGGGTCGCTCATGGCGAGTCCGTGCCGGTGGTCGAAGAAGGTCATGCAGTCGTAGAAGGCCCGCGCGTCGGTGTTGCGGAAGGACTCGGTCCAGGTGGCGCCGCCGTCCTCGGTGCGCAGCACCCGGGAGGCCTCGCCCTCCCCGATGGCGAGGACGACGGCCCGGCGGGCGTCGAAGGCCTCGACGTCGCGGAACTCCAGCTCGCCCGCGCCGGGCGGCGAGACGTTCCGCCAGCTCCGGCCGCCGTCGGTGGTGCGCAGCACCGTGCCCTTCGAGCCCGCGGCCCACGCGGTCCTGCGGTCGACCGGCGCGAGCCCCCGGAAGCGGGCGTCGGTACCGGTCGGTGTCAGCTGCCAGCCGGCCGCCGCCGTGGGGGTCTCCCCGGCCCGCGCCGGGGCGGCCAGGGTCAGCGCGAGCGCCGCCCCGATCAGCCCCACCGACATCGTTCGTCTCGTCTTCCCCATGGACGTCATGGCGCCGGAAGCTAGTGCCCCGGGCCGCTCCCCGTCCAGGGTGCGTCCCCGGCCGGGCCTTCCTAGGCTGGTCGCATGACGGAAGGTGAAGGTGCGACGGAGGAGCGGCCCCGCCTCAAGGAGTACGAGGGCGAGGGCATCACCGTCACGTTCGAGCCGCGCCGCTGCCTGCACGCGGCCGAGTGCGTCCACGGCCTGCCGGAGGTCTTCGACCTGTCCCGGCGCCCGTGGGTGCTGCCCGGCGCCGCCGAGCCCTCCCGGGTGGCCGAGGTCGTCCGCCGCTGCCCGTCCGGGGCGCTGCAGTACCACCACCACCCCGAGGACGCCGTGCCCGAGCCCGGCGACTCCCCCACCACCGTCCGGCGCACCCCGGCCGGGCAGCTGGTGGTCCGGGGCGACCTGGTCGTGGCCGGCGCGTACGGGGAGCGGCACGAGACACGGGTGATGCTCTGCGGCTGCGGGGCCTCGGAGAACCAGCCGTACTGCGACCGCTCCGGCCCCTGCGCGGAACCGGACGACGACGTCGCCGAGGACCGCTGACCTCGCGGGATCGCCGTCGGTGACACACGTCACGTGGGGAGCGAGTGCACGTTCGGGCCGCCCCGCTCGTCTTGAGGGGTGTCAGGTGCCCTGGTGTCGGGGAGACGCACAGGATCCGAAGCCCGTGTGAGAGGAGCCGGTCTTGTCCGCCGTCATCGAGCAGGCCGTGCAGGCCCGTCTGGTCGCGTCCGCGCCCCGGATGGAGACCGTCCCCGCCACCTTGCGGTACGACCGCGGGGATCCGTACGCCGTGAGCATGGCCTTCCCGCCGCCGGCGACCCTGGAGGGCGTCGAGGTCTCCTGGGCCTTCGCGCGCGAGCTGCTCGTCCAGGGCGTCGAGCGCCCGGCCGGGGTCGGGGACGTGCGCCTGCGCCCGTACGGCTACGACCGCACGGTGGTCGAGTTCCACGCGCCGGAGGGCGTGGCCATGGTCCATGTGCGCACGTCCGAGCTGCGCCGCTTCCTGGAGCGCTCGCAGCACCTGGTCCCGGCGGGGCGCGAGCACCAGTACCTGGACTGGGACCAGGACCTGGCGGAGCTGCTCCGCGAGCACCCGTAGGACGGTCCCCGTTTAATCGTTTGCCGCTCCTCCGGTGCGGGACGTACGGTCGGTCCTGACCCTGTCGTCACCCGATCGGAGAAGGACGTTGCTCGTCTGAGGTTGCGAGACACCGAGCCGCGCGTGCCCCCTGTGCCGCGTGTGCCGTTCTCGACCTCGGCGTACGAGCCGTATCTTCCCGTGCCCGCGCCCCGGTGTCTCCCGCGTTGCTCCCTTTCTCACGCTCGCGCGACCCCGGAGGCCCGTATGGCGCATCACCCCACTTTCATCACCTGCTCCTCCCTCTCCTTCTCCTGGCCGGACGGCACCACGGTCCTCGACGACTTCCGGCTCTCGGTGGGCCCCGGCCGCACCGGGCTCGTCGGGGTCAACGGCTCCGGCAAGTCCACGCTCCTGAAGCTGATCGCGGGCGAACTGGCCCCGCTGGACGGCACGGTGAAGGTCACCGGCGAGCTCGGGTACCTCCCGCAGAACCTGGTCCTGGACACCTCGCGCCGGGTGGACGACATCCTCGGCATCGCCGCCCGGCGCGCCGCGCTGCACGCCATCGAGGCGGGCGACGCCTCGGAGGAGCACTTCACCGCGGTCGGCGACGGCTGGGACGTGGAGGAGCGGGCCCGTGCGGTCCTCGACCAGCTCGGCCTCGACCACGTCGGCCTGGACCGGACCGTGGGCGAGATCTCGGGCGGCGAGTCCGTGCTGCTGCGCCTCGCCGCGCTGCTGCTCGCGCGACCTGACGTACTCCTGCTCGACGAGCCCACCAACAATCTGGATCTGCACGCCCGCGCACGGCTCTACGAGGCGGTGGAGAAGTGGTCCGGGGTGCTGGTCGTGGTCAGCCACGACCGCGAACTCCTGGAGCGGGTCGACCAGATCGCCGACCTGCGCGACGGCGAGGTCGAGTGGTACGGCGGCAACTGGTCCGCGTACGAGACCGCGCTCGCCGCCGAACAGGAGGCGGCGGAGCGGATGGTGCGCGTCGCCGAGGCCGACGTGCAGCGTCAGAAGCGCGAACTGGCGGACACCCGGATGAAGCTGGCGCGGCGCAAGCGGTACGGACAGAAGAGCTTCGAGAACAAGGTCGCCTCCAAGATCGTGGCGAACGGCCGGAAGCGCGACGCGCAGGTCACGGCCGGCAAGCAGAACACCCTGCACGCGGAGCGCCTCTCGGAGGCGCGCGAGCGGCTCGACGCGGCGGTCGAGGCGGTACGGGACGACGACGAGATCCGCGTCGAGCTGCCCCGCACCTCGGTGCCGCCGGGCCGCGAGGTCCTGCACCTGCGGGACCTGGAGCTGCGCTACGGCGCCCGGGTCGACGGCGCCTTCGAGCTGCGGGGCCCGGAGCGGATCGCCCTGGTCGGCCGGAACGGCGCCGGGAAGACGACGCTGCTCCGTACGATCGCCGGGGAGCTGGAGCCGGTGTCGGGCGAGACCGACGCGCGGGTGCCTCTCCGGTTCCTGCCGCAGCGGCTCGACGTGCTCGACGACGGGCTGAGCGTCGTCGAGAACGCGGCCCGGTTCGCGCCCGCCGCGACGGGGAACGCGATCCGGGCACGGCTCGCGAGGTTCCTGTTCCGGGGGGCGCGGGCGGATCAGCCCGTCGGCACCCTGTCGGGCGGGGAGCGGTTCCGGGCGACGCTGGCCGCGCTGCTCCTGGCGGAGCCCGCTCCGCAGCTGCTGATGCTGGACGAGCCGACGAACAACCTGGACATGGCGTCGGTGCGGAAGCTGACGGCCGCCCTCGACGCCTACGAGGGGGCCCTGATCGTGGCGAGCCACGACGTGGCGTTCCTGGAGTCGCTGGGGATCACGCGCTGGCTGCTGCTCGACGGCGAGCTGCGGGAGACGACGGCGGAGGAGGTCAGGGGGACGGCCCCGGCCCGGTCCTGACCGGCCGGACGGCCCTCAGCGGTGGAGTAAGGCCCAGGACTTGGTGCCGCCGCCGGGCGTGAGGACGGGGGCGAGTCCCCAGTCCCCGCCGTGCGCGTCGACCGCCGCGGTCAGCAGCCACATGCTGCGGCTGCGGCGGTCGCGGCACTCCTCGGCCGCGCGGGGCGCGGCATGCGCCGGATGCTGGTCGTAGAGGACGATCCGCAGGGCCTCGAACTGCCAGCGGACGCGCAGGATCATCTCCCGGTCGGGGGTGAACCGGTAGGCGGCGGAGACGAGTTCGGAGGCGGCGAGGACGGCGGTGTCGCGGAGGTCCGAGAGGCCGTGCCGGTCGAGGAGCGAGCGGATCGCATCGCGCGCGAGTCCCGCGCAGTAGGCGCCGCCGGGGAGCAGCAGGGAGTAGCTGAGGTTCTCCGCGGCAGGGGGTATGGGCCCGGCCGCGGCGGCGGTCGGGAGGCAACGCAGGGCGCCCGTCATCGGTTGCTCACATTTCCTCGTGCATGGGGGGGGGTTCCTGCACACGGGCATGGTAGCCCCGTGTGAGACGCGCGTAACCGACCGTAGCGTACGACCGGAGCACAGTGCTACTACTTGTGGGCACTCATGCCATTCCGGCCAAAACGGCGGCCCGTCCGGAGCCGCGGCGTCACGGAGCGAAAGGGAGAGAGCGCGTGCCACCCAGGAGCAGCCCGACGGCGCGACAGCAGCGCCTCGGGAGCGAACTGCGCAGACTGCGCGAACAGTCGGGGATGCCGGCCCAGCAGGCCGCCGCCCTCCTGGGCGTCGACCGCACCCGCAACCCGAACATCGAGTCCGGCCGCTTCGGGATCAGCGCCGAGCGCGTCCGCACGCTCGCCTTCAACTACGGCTGCCCGGACACCGGGCTCGTCGACCTCCTCGCCGGCATGGCCCAGGAGCGGGACCGCGGCTGGTGGGAGGAGCACCGCGGGCTGCTGCCGCCCGCGCTCCTCGACATCGCCGAACTGGAGTTCCACGCGTCGGAGTTGGAGACCTCCGTCACCACCCACATCCCGGGCCTGCTGCAGACCGAGGAGCACGCGCGGGCGGTCTTCGCCACCGCCGTCCCCGCCCTGCCGGGCCCCGACCTGGAGGCCAGGCTCGCCCTGCGGCTGCGCCGCCGGCAGATCCTGGACCGGGAGCACCGGCCCGTGCGGTACGAGGCCGTGATCCACGAGGCCGCCCTGCGCATGCGGTTCGGCGGACCGGAGGTCACGCGGGCCCAGCTGGAGCACATCCTGGCCCACACCGAGCGGGAGAACGTCTCCGTGCGCGTGATCCCCTTCACCGCGGGCGGTTTCCCCGGGGCGGGCCAGTCGTTCACCTATGTGTCCGCGCCGGTGCCGCAGCTCGACACGGTCCAACTCGACTCGTCCCACGGTTCGCTCCTGCTCGACACCGACATGCAGTTGCGCCGCTACCGCGGGCTGCTGGACCGGCTGCGCGCCCTCGCGCTGTCCACGACCGCATCACGCGCGTTCGTCCACGCCGTATCCCAGGATCTGTGAAGGGCCCCCACACCATGAACGTCTCCGCCGACGCCCCCGCCGCCCCGACCGCCCCCGCCGCCGCGATCGACTGGGACGAGGCCTTCTGCAGCGAGGGCGCGAACTGCTTCCGCTTCGGCCTCGACGACTCCGGCCGGGCCTACATCGGCTCGACCCTCGCGCCCGGCGCGTACGTCAGCGACTCCGTCGAGGCGCTCCGGGCGCTCATCTCCGCCGTGAAGGCCGGTGCGGCCGATCATCTGCTCTGAGCCGCGGGGCCTCAGCGCTGCGTAGTCGACACCACGGCCGGCATCTGCCGACGAGGACGTGACCTGCATCTCCGACACCCCGTCGGAGCAGCGCACATAACGGAACGTAATCGGACATCGCCGGGACAAGCTTGGCCGACGCCTTACGGAGCCTTAACCTACGGTCTCGTAACCTACGAATCCGTAGGTATGCCCGTATGCCCTTCTCCGTCCCCAGGAGTTCCCGTGACGCTCACCTCTCCCCACCTCGGCAGCTCTGCGGAGTGGACCGACGCGCGCCTGCTCTACGCGCTGGAAGAGGTCGTCGAGAAGGAGCTCAACCGGCACCTGAAGGTCACCAAGGACTGGATGCCGCACGAGTACGTGCCGTGGTCCGACGCCCGGAACTTCCCCGGCTTCTTCGAGGACGGCGAGGCCTGGGACCCGTCGCAGTCCAAGGTCACCGACATCGGCAAGATCGCCCTCGTCGTCAACCTGCTCACCGAGGACAACCTCCCGAGCTACCACCACGAGATCGCCAGCCTCTTCGGCCGCGACGGCGCCTGGGGCACCTGGGTGCACCGCTGGACCGCCGAGGAGGGCCGCCACGGCATCGTGATGCGCGACTACCTCCTCGCCTCCCGCGCCGTCGACCCGGACAAGCTGGAGCAGTTCCGGATGGCGCACATGAGCGAGGGCTTCGAGTCCGACAACCGGCACTCGATGCTGCACTCCGTCGCGTACGTCGCCTTCCAGGAGCTCGCCACCCGCATCTCGCACCGCAACACCGGACACCAGTCCGGCGACCCGGTCTGCGACCGGATGCTCAGCCGCATCGCGCTCGACGAGAACCTGCACATGGTCTTCTACCGCAACCTGCTGGGCGCGGCCTTCGAGCTCGCCCCCGACCTGACCATGCAGGCCGTGCGGGACGTCGTGGTCAACTTCCGGATGCCCGGACACGGCATGCCCGGCTTCGAGCGGGCGGCCGCGCAGATGGCGATCGGCGAGATCTACAACATGCGCATCCACCACGACGACGTCCTCCAGCCCGTCCTGCGCTTCCTCAAGGTCCTCCAGATCGAGGGCCTCGGCCCGGACGGCCTGCGCGCCCAGGAGGAGCTGGGTCTGTACATGAACGGCCTGGACAGCGAGGCCAGCAAGTTCGACGAGAAGCTCGCGGCCCGCAAGGCCCGGATGGCCGCGCGCGCGGCCGGCTGAGCCGCCCGCCGACGCCGGAGCGACCCGGGGGGGGGGGGGGGGCGGCCCGGGGGGGGGCCCCCCCGCAGCAAACGGGAGCCCCCCCCCCACCC
>NZ_JBHWFF010000049.1:20865-38188 GCF_042733785.1 Streptomyces sp. NPDC059695
GTCTTCAGCGCGGGGGCCGCCCGGGCGGGGCGGGCCGCGCGCGCGCCGGGCTGCCCCCCCCGCCGCCGGGGGCGCGCCCGGGGGGCTCAGCGGCTCTGCCGCTTGAGCCGCCCCCGCTCCTTCTCGGAGAGCCCGCCCCACACCCCGAACCGCTCGTCATGCGCCAGCGCGTACTCCAGGCACGCCACGCGCCCCTCGCACGCCCCGCACAGCTGCTTCGCCTCGCGCGTCGACGAACCGGGCGCCGGGAAGAAGAACTCCGGCCCGGCCTGGGCGCACAGGGCGTTCTCGCGCCAGGTCATGTCGGGCTCCGGGGCGGTCAGTACGCTCGTGTAGGTCTGCATGCCGTACACACTGCCGCGGGGTCGTAAACGGGCCATCAACGTTCGATCAATGCGGCGCGCCGACGGGTTTCAGCGCGTGACGCCCAGCGCCGGGAGGACCGTCTCGGCCACGCGGTAGGCCTCCTCAAGGAGGGGGTTTCCGGACAGGATGAACGTGTCCACGCCCAGCTCCTGGTACTCCTTGAGGCGCTCCACGACCTGAGCCGCGGATCCCACGACGGCCGTGCCGGGGCCGGGGCGGAACAGGCTCATGCCGGGCCAGAGGTTCGGGTGGGTCTCCAGTTCGCGTGCCCGGGCCGGCACCCTTCCGCCGTGCTGGCGGAACTGGCGCTGCCAGCCGACGCCGTCCTCCCCCGCGCGGTCGCCGAGCTGCCGGGCGTAGGTCGCCTCGCTGGTGACGTCCAGGAGCCGGTCCGCCGCGGCCCAGGCCTCGTCCTCGGTGTCCCGCACGATCAGGTGGAGCCGGAGCCCGATGCGGAGGGTGCGGCCGTGGGCGGCGGCCCGGGCCCGGACGTGGTCGAGCTTCTCCTTCAGCAGGTGCGGGGGTTCGCCCCAGGTCAGGTAGACGTCGACGTGCTCGGCGGCCATCTCGATGCCGGGCGCCGAGGAACCGCCGAACCAGAGCGGGACGTGCGGTGCCTGGACCGGGCGCAGGTCGCGGAAGGAGGCACCGGCGTTCTTGAGGTCGTAGAACCGCCCCTGGTGGTCGAAGACCTCACCGGCCGTGAGGCGCTTCACGATCGACCAGTACTCGGCGCTCAGCGCGTACCGCTCGTCGTGCTCCACGTGCAGGCCGTACTCCCGAAGGGAGTTCGTCGACCCGTTGACGACGTTGAAGCGGAGCCGGCCGCCGAAGAGGTTGTCGAAGCTCAGCGCCATCTTCGCGAGGAGGGTGGGTGAGATCAGGCCGGGGTGGACGGCGAGCAGCGGCTTGAAGCGGGTGCTGGTGGAGGCCGCGAGCGCGGAGCCGAGCGGCCACACGTCGTAGAGGTCGGTGGCGAGCAGCGCGCCGGTGTAGCCGAGCCGTTCGACGGTCCCGGCGAGCTGGGTCAGATAGCCGAGGTCGACCGGGCGGCGGCCTTCGGGCTCCCACGGGTAGGCGCCTTCGCGCGGGATCACGTACCAGAGGACTTCGGGGGCCGGGTGCGTCATCGGTTCAGGCCTTCCGGGGCAGCGCGTCGGCGACGGTGACCGCGCGGTCGACGAAACCGGTGCGGTGGAAGATGTCCGCCGCGCGCTGCTGCTCGGCGATGAACTCCTCCGTGACCTCCTCGATGGTCCAGGGCAGGGCCTTCAGGGCGGTCTCCCAGTCCTCGACGGTGCCGCCCTGGTCGGCGGCGGCGATCTCGGCGGCCTCGCGCGGGTGCGCGGCGGCCCAGTCGTCGGCGCGCCGCAGCGCGCGGGTGAGCGCCTCGACGAGTTCGGGCCGCTGCTCGGCCAGGTCACGGCGGGTGAAGAACACGGAGCGGTCGCTGATGACGTCGCCGGTGCGGACCAGGGTGCGCAGCCCGCCGGTGCGGCGGGCCGAGGCGAGTTCCGCGCCCTGCGCGACCCAGGCGGTGATCTCGCCGGCGCGGAGCCGCGCCTCGCTGCCGGAGTCTCCGCGTACGGGGGTGATGTCGGTGGCGTACGAGAGCCCGGCGTCGTCCAGGGCCTTGGCGACGAGGTGCGTCTGCCAGGAGCCGACGGCGAGGTGGACGGTGCCGCCCTTCAGGTCGGCGACGGTGCGGACGGGGCTGTCCTCGGGGACGAGGAGGGCGCCGTGGTCGGGGCGGGGCGCGGAGACTGCCGTGTAGACGATGTCGTGTCCCGCGGCCTGCGCCGTGACGGGCGGGGTGGAACCGGTGCCGCCGAAGTCGATCGTCCCGTCGGCGAGATGGGCGCCGGTGCGGACCCCGTCGGTGTACGGGTGCCAGGTCACGGTCTCGCCGAGGGCGGCGAGCTCCTCCTCCGCGTAGCCGAGGCGGGAGAGGTGGTAGAGGGAGGGGTTGCTGCGGTGGACACCGATGACGACGGTCATGCCGGGGCTCCTTCGAGAGAGGGGGTACGGGATACCTCGGGCGCGTGGACGCCGAGGTCGGCGAGCAGGCGGCGGCGCAGGGCCACGAAGGCCGGGTCGCCGGGGTCGCGGGGGCGGGGGACGGTCACGGGCTCGTCGGTGACGAGCCGGCCGTCGCGCAGCACGGCGACCCGGTCGGCGAGGCGCACGGCCTCGTCGACGTCGTGGGTGACGAGCAGGACGGCCGGCCGGTGGATCCGGCGCAGTTCGCCGACCAGGTCCTGCATGCGGAGCCGGGTCAGCGCGTCGAGCGCGGCGAACGGCTCGTCGAGGAGCAGGAGTTCGGGCTCGCGCACGAGGGCTCTGGCGAGGGCGACGCGCTGGGCCTCGCCGCCGGAGAGGGTGGCCGGCCAGACGTCGGCGTGCCGCTCCAGGCCGACCTCGGCGAGCGCCCGCAGACCGGTCGCCCGGGTCTGGGCGCCGCGCGGCAGCCCGACGGTGACGTTGGCGAGGACCTTCTTGGAGGGGATGAGCCGGGGCTCCTGGAAGACGATGGTGCGGACGGCGGGGACGAGGGCCTCTCCCCCGTCGGCTCCGTCGAGGGCGCCGAGGATCCGCAGCAGGGTCGTCTTGCCGCTGCCGCTGGCCCCGAGGAGGGCGACGAACTCGCCGCGCCCGATGGTGAGGTCGAGTCCGTCGAGGACGGCGCGGTCTCCGAAGACCCGGCGCAGTCCCCGTACCCGTACGGCGGTCATGTCGTCCCTCCCGGTCCGGCGGTGCGCCAGGGCATGAGGATCCGCTCCAGGCCTCGGACGAGGACGTCGGCGGTGAGGCCGAGCAGCCCGTAGACGAGGATGCAGACGGCGAGGATGTCGGTGCGGGCGTAGCTCTGGGCCTGGGACATCAGATAGCCGATGCCCGCGGTGGCGTTGATCTCCTCGGCGGCGATCAGCGCGATGACGCTCAGCGTCATGGAGAGCCGCAGGCCGGCGAGGAGCGAGGGCAGGGCGCCGGGCAGGACGACCTGGCGGACGATCGCGAGCCGGCCCAGACCGAAGCTCCGCATGGCCTCGACGAGCTTGCGGTCCGTGGTGCGGACGCCGCCGGTGGTGGAGACGTACATCGGGAAGGTGGTGGCGACCGCGATGAGCAGGATCTTCGCGGTCTCGTTGATGCCGAACCAGACCATGAAGAGGGGGACGAGGGAGAGGAAGGGGATGGTGCGGAGGGTCTGGAGGGAGGAGTCGAGGAGTTCGTCGCCGAGCCGGGTGAAGCCGGTGGTGATCCCCAGGACGAGTCCGGCGGCGAGGCCGATGACGAGGCCGAGCCCGGAGCGGGTGAGGGAGGTGGCGAGGGCGTCGGGCAGCTGCCCGTTGCCCCACAGTTCCCCCACCGCGTCGAGGACCTGCGCGGGTGAGGCGAGGACGTCGGGGGTGAGCAGGCCGGTGGCGGAGGAGGCCCACCACAGGGCGAGGAGGGCGACCGGGCCGAGGGCGCGGACGGTGACGGCGTGGGTGCGGGAGCGGGCCCGGCGGAGCGGCGGACGGGGCGCGACGAGCCCTTCCGTGCTCTCGTGCTCCTGCGTGGGGGCCGTCATGACAGCTTCTCGACGTCGAGGAGGTGGGCGGCGATGTCGACCCTGTCCGGGGTGACCTTCTGGTCGGCGTAGAAGCGGGCGACGGTCTCGAAGCGCGCGATGTCCTCGGGGCCGATGGGGTCGACGGTGCCGCCCTTGCCGGTGAAGGCGATCTGGACGTCCCTGGCCTTGCCGGTGACGGCGGTGGGACCGGCGTCGGTGAAGACGTTGAGGTAGGCGGCCGGGTCCTTCTTCTCCTTGGCGCTGTTCTCGTGGAGGTAGGCGTAGAGCGCCTTGACGATCTCGGGGTGCTCCTTCGCGAAGCCCGAACGGACGGCGTTGAGGCTGTAGTTGTCGGATCGGATGGCGGCTCCGTCGGCGACGAAGCGGGCCTTGCCGGTGCCGATCTCGGCGACGGCGTACGTGGACCAGACCGCCCAGGCGTCGACCTGTCCCGCGTTGAAGACGGCGGCGGTCTGGTCGGGGCGGAGGTAGACGCGCTCGACCTTGTCGGCGGGGATCCCGGCCTGGGCGAGGGCCTTGAGGAGCAGGTACTCGCCGGTGCCGCCCTTGTTCACGGCGACCTTGCGGCCGACGAGGTCCCGGACGGAGGCGATGTCCGAGCCCTCGCGGACGAGGATGCCCTCGCCGACCGGGTCGGGGTCGGTGGCGGTGAAGAAGGCGAAGCCGGGGCTCTGCGAGAGGGAGGTGATGCCGGAGGTGATGGAGCCGGTCGCGATGTCGAGCTGGTCGGCGTTCATCGCCTGGGCCGCCGGCGCGAAGGGGCCGGCGCTGCCGGTCCAGGCCACCTTGGCGCCGACCGCGGCGAGGGCCTTGTCGAGGCTGCCGTCCTTCTTGCCGCGGGCGAGGACGCCGGCGTTGCCGGGGTCGGGGATGCGAACGGTGACCGTGCCCTTCCCGTTCGTCGTCCCCTTCGGGTCGCCGTCGGTGTCCGCACCGCCGCAGGCGGTGACGGTGGAGAGGGCGGCGAGGGCCGCCAGAGCGGCGAGCGGGGTGAGTGGGCGCATGGCGGTCTTCCTCCGGGGGCGGGAGAGGGCGGGGCGGGGCGGGGTGGGGCGGGGGTTCTGCGGTGACGGGCGGGGTTGGCTCGGCGGTTACGGGACGGGTGGCTCTGCGGTTACGGGACGGGGTGGGCGGACGGTTCCGGCGCGGTGGCGGACGCGATCAGGCGGGCGCGGCGCAGGGGCTCCGGGTCGGCCCAGGCCCGCACGTCCACGGCCTCGGGCAGGAAGCCGTGCGCGCGCAGGGCCTCCTCCTGCCGGGCGAGCAGGTCGAGCCGGGTGCCGGACAGGTCCGGGTGGAGGGTGCGGTGGGTGCCGGGCCGGTAGGCGCCCGCGACTCCCTCGGCGCCCGCTCCGGTCTCGGCACCGAGGATCCGGGCGACCTCGGCGGGCTCGTCGGCGGCCCAGTCGGCGGCCCGGAGCAGCACGGCGAGGAAGCGCGCCACGAGTTCGGGGTGCGCGTCCAGGAGGTCCTGGTGGACGGTGAGGGGGCGCGGGGTCCCGTTGTTGACGCGGTGGACGGGGTCCGGGAGGTCGTCGAGCTCGACGGCCACCTCGGCGCCGGCGCGGCGGGCCGCCTCGACGGCGAGGGCGCCCTTCACGTAGACGGCGTCGACCTCGCCGCGCCGCAGGGCGTCGAGCCCGGCGGCCCACTGGCCCCGGTGGCCGTCGGCCGGTACGTCGACGAGGACCGCGTCGTCGAGTCCGTACCCCGCCGAGGCGAGGGCGCCCTCGAAGCCGCGCAGGGCCATCGCCCGCCAGAAGTCGATGGGCACGGAGTGGCGCGGCACGGCGAGCCGCAGTCCGCGCAGGGCGGCGGCGCCGCGCACCGGGGAGCCGGGGGCGACGAGCACCACCTGGCGCTCCTCGATCCAGGTGAGTCCGACGAGCCGGGTGCGCTCGCCGCGTGAACGGGCCCACAGCGCGGGCACGTTGCCGCCCTCGCGGAAGAGTCCGGGCAGGGCGTGGGTGTAGTGGGTGGCGGGGTCGGCGCCGGGTTCGGCGTCCTGGAGCGAGCGGACGGCGATGCCGTCCGGGGCGAACTCCCCCGCGAGCCAGCCGCGGTCGGCGGCGACACCGGTGGCGGTGGGGACGGGGCAGCGGGTGAACCAGAGCGTGTCGGGAACGCGGGCGTACGTCATGGGGGCATCCCGGGGTGTGAAGGGTCGGGAAGGTGTCGTGGGACGGGGAGACCGGGCCGGTGGGCCGGGGCGTCGCCCCGCGGGGCCGGCGGAGGACCGGCGTGCGGCGGGCTCGGCACGGGCGGCACGGAGGTGCTGGAAGCACCGAAGCCGCCCGAGCCGTCGAAGGCGCTCAAGGTGCCCGCAGGTACCGGAGAGGTCGGCAGGTTCCGAGGAGGCCGACCGTGTGGCCGGATGTCACCGCCGGGCGCGTCGGCGCGAGCCGGGCGTGCAGCGGAGCCGGTGGGGCGGGTGAGGGCCGGGTGTCAGCGACAGCCGGTGCCGGCGACGCGCACCAGGTCGATGTGGCGGCGCCGGGTGAGGGCGAGCGGGGCGCGGAGGGCGCCCGGCACGTGTCGTGCGTTCATCGCGGGCCTGCTCCTTCCGGCTCGGTGCCGCTGTGGTGTGCTGGCCGGAACCCTGCCACGGTTGCTCCGCCGCCCACAACTCGGCTCCCACGATGTGGGATTGCGTATGAACGGAGTGTTTCCGACCTCGCACCGGGCCCGATTCGGCTCCCGCCATGTGGGAGCGTGGGAGCCCGATCACCCACGGGGAGCGAACCCTATGACGACCGAGGCCGGCATCGCCCGACCGCCGGCGGGCGCCCAGGCGGTCCGCCGCGCACTGGACGTGCTGCACTGTTTCCACGACAACGGGCCCGACCTGAGCGCCTCCGACCTCGCGCGCCGGCTCGGCCTCTCCACCTCGACGGCGCACCGGCTGGCCCGCACCCTGCTCGGCGCGGGCTTCCTGGAGCAGGACGCCAGGACCGCGCGGTACCGGCTGGGTCCGGCGATGACCGAGCTGGGCCGCCTCTCGTACCACCAGCGCGGACTGCACCTGGCCGCGCCCGAGCTGTCCGATCTGGCGGAACGGACCGGGGCCACCGTGGACCTGGCGCTGCGCAGCGGCCCGCACGCGGTGATCGTGGCGGGCGGTTCGGTGACCCCGAAGGTGGGGCTGCGTCGGCCGCTGCACTCGACGGCGCTCGGGAAGGTGCTGCTGGCGTGGCCCCGGGCGGGCGAGGGCGGGCCGCGCTCACTGCCGCCGCTGTACGCGTTCACGGAACGGACCATCGTCGAACCACCCGCTCTGGCAGCCGAGTTGACGCGCGTACGGGAGGCGGGGTACGCCCTGAACGACGGCGAGTCGGCCCTCGGGGTGCGGACGGTGGCCGTGCCGGTCCTGGAGCGCACGGGGCACGCGCGGTTCGCGCTCGCGGTCCGCGCGACGCCCGAACTGATCACCGAGGCGCGGCTCGACTGGTACCTGGCGCAGGCGCGGGCCTGTGCGCGGGCCCTGGAGGTGCTGCTGCTCGCGCCGGCGGAGCGGCGGGACCCGGGCGAGCGGGCGGGGTAGTCCGGGCAGGTCCGGGGCTACGCCGACATATCCGCACGGTCGTGCGTTCAGTACGATGGGGCATATGAACGGCAACACCGGAAGCGGCAGCGGGACCAGGACCGACGGACGCGTCGAGCGGGGCAACCAGACCCGGCGTCTCGTCCTCGGCCGAACGATGGACATCGCCTCGGTCGAGGGACTCGAAGGCCTGTCCCTGGGGCGGATCGCGACCGAGCTGAAGCTGAGCAAGAGCGGCGTCTTCGCCCTCTTCGGCTCCAAGGAGGAGCTCCAGCTCGCGACCGTCAGGGCCGCCGTCGCCGTCTTCGCCGAACGGGTCGTCGCCCCGCTGAACGACCTGCCGCCAGGGGTGCGGCGAGTGCGCGAGCTGTGCCGCAGCTGGCTCACGTACTCCTCGGAGCGGGTCTTCGCGGGCGGCTGCTTCTTCTACGCGGTCTCGGCCGAGTTCGACGCCCGCACCGGACCGGTCCACGACGCCGTCGCCGGGACCCACCGCGACTGGACCGCGTACATGGAGAGAACGCTGAGGGAGGCACGCGGCGCCGGGGAGCTCGCCGGGGACGCCGACGTGGAGCAGCTGGCGTTCGAGGTGATCGCCCTCATGGAGGCGGCCAACGCGCAGTCCGTGCTGTTGGACGATTCCGGCGTGTACGCCCGCGCCGAGCGGGGCATCACGGCCCGCCTGCTCGCCTCGGCCACGGAGCGGGGTCGCGAGGCGCTGGCCGGTCCCGCCTGACGGCGGCGGGGACTGGACGGGGCACACTTCTGGCACGATCGTTCGTGTTGTTCTAGAGTGAACGCCGAGGGCCGGCGACGCCCACCCGGAAGCTTCCCGGCCCTCAGCCCTTCTCGCGCCTCTTGGGCTCCTTGGACTCCTTGGGCTCCTTCGACTCCTTGGGTTCCTTGGGCTCCTTCTTCGCCCGGCTCGGCTGCACCCGCTTCGGCTCGCCCGGCATCTTCGGGTACTCGGGCGGGTACGGAAGGTCGCCCAGACCGTGCTCCGCCTCGTCCCGCCGGGCCAGTTCGAGCAGCGACTCCAGGCTGAACCGCTCGTCGTCCATGTCCGCGTGGACGTCACCGGCCTGCGCGTACCGGGCCGGCATCGTCCTGATGTCGAAGTCCCGCGGCACGGCGTCGTCGATCTCCTCCCAGCGCAGCGGCGCCGAGACGGGGGCGTGCGGACGGGGGCGTACGGAGTAGGCGGAGGCGATCGTGCGGTCCCGGGCCGTCTGGTTGTAGTCGACGAAGATCCGCTCGCCGCGCTCCTCCTTCCACCACTTGATCGTGACCCGGTCCGGCATCCGCCGCTCCAGCTCCCGGCCGCAGGCGATGGCCGCCCGTCTGACCTGGGTGAACGTCCACTCGGGGGCGATCGGCACGAACACGTGGAGGCCCCGGCCGCCCGAGGTCTTCGGCCAGCCGCGCAGCCCGTGCTCGTCGAGGACCGCGCGCAGCTCGTGGGCGGCGCGCACGGCGTCGGAGTAGTCCGTGCCGGGCTGCGGGTCGAGGTCGATGCGGAGCTCGTCGGGGTGGTCGGTGTCCTCCCGGCGCACCGGCCAGGGGTGGAAGGTGACGGCGCCGAGGTTGGCCGCCCAGAGCACGGCCGCCGGTTCGGTGGGGCACATCTCGTCGGCCGACCGGCCGCTGGGGAAGGTGATGTGCGCCGTCGGGATCCAGTCGGGGAGGTACTTCGGGGCGCGCTTCTGGAAGAAGGACTCGCCGGTCACCCCGTCGGGGTAGCGCTCCAGGGTGGTGGGGCGGTTCCGCAGGGCACGGGTCACCCCGTCGCCCACGGCCAGGTAGTACTGGACCAGGTCCATCTTGGTGTAGCCCGGTTCGGGGAAGTAGACCTTGTCGGGGTTGGAGACCCGTACGGTCCGGTCGCCGACTTCCAGTTCCACCGCTGCCGCCTTGCCTGCCATGCCGGTCAGCCTAGGGCTCGCCGACAACTCCCGCATACCGGACAATCACCCCATGGATCTTCCGGTGATGCCGCCCGTGAAACCGATGCTCGCCAAGGCCGTGAAACGGATCCCGCCCGGCATGCAGTACGAGGCGAAGTGGGACGGATTCCGCGCGATCGTGCACCGGGACGGGCCGGAGCTCGTCATCGGCAGCCGCACGGGCAAGCCCCTCACCCGCTACTTCCCCGAGCTGGTCGAGGCACTCGCCGCCCGGCTGCCGGAGCGCTGCGTCGTCGACGGGGAGATCGTGATCGAGCACGACGGACGGCTCGACTTCGACCGGCTGTCCGAGCGCATCCATCCCGCCGACTCCCGGGTCCGGATGCTGGCCGCGACCACCCCGGCCCGGTTCATCGCCTTCGACCTGCTCGCCCTCGGGGACGACTCGCTCCTCGACACCCCGCTGAGCGAGCGCCGGAAGGCCCTGGAGCGGATGCTCGACGGGGTCGACGCCCCGGTCCACCTGGCGCCGGCGACCCGGGACCCCGAGCTCGCCGCCCGCTGGTTCGAGCAGTACGAGGGCGCCGGACTCGACGGGGTGATCGCGAAGCCGCTCGACCTGGTCTACCGTCCGGACGCCCGCCTCATGTACAAGATCAAGCACGAGCGGACGGCGGACGTCGTCGTGGCCGGATACCGCTTCCACAAGAACGGTCCCGTGGTCGGCTCGCTGCTGCTCGGCCTGTACGACTCCGGGGGCGCCCTCCAGCACGTCGGCGTGTGCGCGGCCTTCACCGCCGTCCGCCGCGCCGAGCTCGTCGAGGAGCTGGAGCCGCTCCGGATGGACCCCCCGGACGGGCATCCCTGGGCGGCCTGGGCGGACGAGGCGGCGCACGAGGGGGCCAGGCTGCCGGGGGCCCCGAGCCGCTGGTCGGGCAAGAAGGACCTGTCATGGGTGGCGCTGCGGCCGGAGCGGGTCTGCGAGGTCGGCTACGACCACATGGAGGGCGACCGCTTCCGCCACACCGCGCAGTTCAAGCGGTGGCGCCCCGACCGGACGCCGGAGTCCTGCGGCTACGGGCAGCTGGACGAGCCCGTCTCGTACGACCTGGCCGAGATCCTCACGTAGGAGGCACGGGATCCGGCCACGGGGAAGGAGCCGGACCGCAACGTGATATGCCACACACTCGGCCGGCGCGAACCGCCCGCGCCCGCCCCGGACTTCCGGGCGATACGCAAGAACGGTGCGCAACGCGTCCGCCGCCCCCCGGCCCCGTACCTGCGGGAACGCCCCTGCCGTCGGCCCTCGGCGCGGGCCGGTCCGGCCCGCCCGGTCCTCCCCCGGCGTGATCCACCGTTGCCCGGACGCGACACGGCCGTACCTGAACCCGTACCGCGATCCGGTACGTATGGAGAGGAGACCCTTCCGTACCCTCCCCGGACCGACTAGGACTGACCCGTGATCACCTCGCCCTCGCGCCTCGTTCCCGTACCGATCCCCGACAGCGTGGCCGCGATGATCGGCGCCTGCCTGCCGCTGCACGTCCTCCAGGCCGAGGTCGACGCGGACTGCGCGGCGCGCGAGGTGTACCGCTTCCGGGGGCCGCTCTGCGCGGAGGACCGGGCCGACCGCGAGCACGCCCTCGCCGCCCTCGCGCGGGCCAACAAGATCCTCGCCAAGCACCACCCCCAACTGGCCGTCACCCCCTGACGGAAGAGCCCCTCCCCCGCCATTCCGGGGACACCCGTTCGGCCGACCCCCTCATGCGTGGGGCCGGTGCCGGTGTGACGCTGCGAGAGTGACCACGACCAGCGACGCAGCGCCCGCGCCCCCGGCCGCCACCGAGCCACCCGTGCTCGACAGCCGCCGCCGCAACATCGTCTTCGGCACGATCATGCTCGGCGTCCTCCTCGCCGCCCTCGACCAGACGATCGTCGGCACCGCCCTGCCCACGATCGTCTCGGACCTCGGCGGCGCCGCCCACATGTCGTGGGTGGTCACCTCGTACCTGCTCGCCGAGACGGTCGCGACCGTCCTCGTCGGCAAGTTCGGCGATCTCTTCGGCCGCAAGGTGATCTTCCAGATCTCCGCGGTCGTCTTCATCACCGGCTCGTTCCTCTGCGGCCTCGCCACGAACATGACGCTGCTGATCGTCTGGCGCGGTCTCCAGGGCATCGGCGCCGGCGGTCTGATGGTCACCTCGATGGCGCTCATCGCCGATGTGATCCCGCTGCGCGAACGCGGCAAGTACCAGGGTGCGATCGGGGCCGTGTTCGGCGTCTCGACCGTCATCGGCCCCCTGCTCGGCGGCCTGTTCACCGACCACCTCACCTGGCGCTGGGCCTTCTACGTCAACGTCCCGATCGCGATCCTGGTCGTCATCGCCGCCGCGCGCACGATCCCCTCCGTGCGCTCCGCGAGCCGGCCGGTCATCGACTACGCGGGCATCGCGCTGGTCGCCGTCGGCTCCAGCGCCCTGATCCTGGCGACCAGCTGGGGCGGCAACGAGTACGCCTGGGGATCCGGCGTCATCATCGGGCTCTTCGCGGGCGGGCTCGCCGCCCTCGCGCTGTTCTGCTGGGTGGAGACCCGCGCGGCCGAACCCATGCTGCCCATGCGGCTCTTCGGGAACCCCGTCTTCACCGTCTGCTCCGTGCTCAGCTTCGTCGTCGGCTTCGCCATGCTCGGCGCGATGACCTTCCTGCCGACCTATCTGCAGTACGTGGACGGCGAGTCGGCCACCATGTCCGGCATCCGGACCCTGCCCATGGTCGTCGGCCTCCTCATCGCCTCCATCTTCAGCGGCAACGTCGTCAGCAAGACCGGCCACTACCGGACCTTCCCGATCGTGGGCTGTCTGGTGATGGGCGTCGGCCTCTTCCTGCTCTCCCTCATGGGGCCGGACACCGGCACCTGGCTGGAATCGCTGTACATGTTCGTCCTCGGCACCGGCATCGGCCTGTGCATGCAGGTCCTGACCATCGCCGTGCAGAACACCGTCGACTACGCCGACCTCGGCACCGCCACCTCCGGCGTCACCTTCTTCCGCACCCTCGGCAGCTCGTTCGGCACCGCCGTCTTCGGCACGATCTACGCCAACTCCCTGAAGCCCAACCTCACGGCGGGGGTCGGCGAGGCCGCCGCCGTCGCCGGGAGCCTCGGCATCGACCCCGCCGGGATCGCGCAGGCCGCGCAGAGCCCGGCCGGACTGCACGGACTGCCGGACCGGGTGGCGGAGCCGATCGTCCAGGCCTACGCCGACACCCTCCACACCGTCTTCCTGTGGACCGTGCCCGTCGCCGCCGTCGGCTTCGTGGTCGCCCTCTTCCTCAAGCAGGTGACGCTCCGCGACTCGGCCCGCGCCGCCGCCCCCGACATGGGCGAGGGCTTCAGCTCCCCCGCCGCGACCGGCGACTCGGAGAAGCTCCTCGAACTGTCCGTCGGCCGCATCCTGCGCCGCACCGACTACGAGACGGCCCGGTCGATCGTCGCCGCCTCCGACACCCGGCTCGACACCGCGGGGGCCTGGGCGGTGATGCAGGTCGAGCTCTTCACCCGGACGGTCGGGCACGCGAGCCTGGGGCTGATCTCGGCCGGACGGCGAGTGCCGCCCGAGGTGCTGCTGCCGGTCTTCGACCGCATGGTCGACGAGGGGTTCCTGACCCGCGACGGCAACCTGCTCTCCCACACGGCGGCGGGCAGGCGGGAGGCGGACGTGATCACCCACGCCTGGGGCGACTGGCTCTCCGACGTCGTGGCGCGGGAGCGCGGCCGGCCCAGCGGTCCGGAGCTGCGGGTGGCGACGGACGCCATCGCCAAGCGGATCGTCGCCGAGGACCTCGCGAGCGGTCTCCCCCGGGGCCGGGTGACGACGGGCGCGGGGGCGCGCTGAGCGGTGCGCCGGCGGCTCCGTGAGGCCGCCGGGGCGGGCTAGTCGGTGATGTCGCCGTCCACGTACACCCACGCGCCCTCGTGCCGTGCGAACCGGCTCCGCTCGTGCAGGGAGCCCGCCTCGCCGCCGTGGACGTAGCGCGCCGTGAAGGTCACCGTGCCGTGCTGGTGGAAGGCGGTGCCCTCGCCGGTCTCCTCGATCTCCAGGCCCGCCCAGCGCATCCCGGGATCGAAGTCGACCTCGGCCGGCCGGGTCTCCGGCGCCCAGGTGCGCAGCAGGTAGGCCTCGTCGCGGACGACGAAGGCGCTGTAGCGGGAGCGCATGAGGAGTTCGGCGGTGGGCGCCGTACCGCCGGTGCCCGCGTGGAAGCGGCCGCAGCACGCGCCGTACGCGGCGCCGAGACCGCAGGGGCAGGGGGAGGTCGCGGTCACGGCGGGCACGGGGGCGCCCTGGGCCGTACGGGAGGCCGGGGAGGTGCGGGGGCGGGTCTTGCGTCGGGACATGGCGTCATTGTCCCCCACGCCGCGCGAGGGGCGGGCGCCCGCCATGTGGACGCCCGCGTGGACGGCGGCCCGGAATCCCGCTGCTCGGAGGACTCGCCCGAGTAGCGTACGAGCATGAAACTGACGATTCTCGGAGGCGGCGGATTCCGGGTGCCGCTGGTGTACGGCGCCCTCCTCGGCGACCACGCGAAGGGGCGGGTCACCCGTGTCACCCTCTTCGACCTCGACGAGGGACGGCTCTCGGCCATCGCACGGGTCCTCGCGGACCAGGCGGAGGGCGCGCCGGACGCGCCGGTGGTGACGGCCACGACGGATCTCGACGAGGCGCTGCGCGGTGCGGACTTCGTGTTCTCGGCGATCCGGGTCGGCGGTCTGGAGGGCCGGGCCGCCGACGAGCGGATCGCGCTCGACGAGGGCGTGCTCGGCCAGGAGACGGTCGGTGCCGGCGGCATCGCGTACGGTCTGCGGACCGTGCCCGTCGCGGTACGGATCGCCCGGAGGGTCGCCGAACTCGCCCCCGACGCCTGGGTCATCAACTTCACGAACCCGGCCGGTCTGGTCACGGAGGCGATGTCCCGGGTGCTCGGCGACCGGGTCGTCGGCATCTGCGACTCCCCCGTGGGACTGGGCCGCCGGGTCGCCCGCGTCCTGGGCGCGGACCCGGACGAGGCCTGGATCGACTACGTGGGCCTCAACCACCTGGGCTGGCTGCGCGGGCTGCGGGTCGGCGGCCGCGACGAGCTGCCCCGGCTCCTCGCCGACGAGGAGGCGCTCGGCTCCTTCGAGGAGGGCCGGCTCTTCGGCCCGGAGTGGCTGCGCTCGCTCGGCGCGATCCCCAACGAGTACCTGCACTACTACTACTTCAACCGGGAGGCGGTGCGCGCCTACCGGACGGCCGAGCGGACGCGCGGGGCGTACCTGCGCGACCAGCAGGGCGCGTTCTACCGGGAGATGGCCAAGCCGGACACCCCGGCGCTCGACGCCTGGCACCGGACGCTCGCCGACCGGGAGGCCACCTACATGGCCGCCAACCGGGAGGCCGCCGGGACCGGGGACCGCGACGAGGAGGATCTGGAGTCGGGCGGCTACGAGAAGGTGGCGCTCGCGCTCATGCGGGCGATCGCGCGGGACGAGCGGACCACCCTGATCCTCAACGTGCGCAACCGCTCGACGCTCTCCGTGCTCGACGCGGACGCGGTGATCGAGGTCCCGTGCCTCGTGGACGCGAACGGCGCCCACCCGGTGTCGGTGGCGCCGCTGCCGTACCACGCCGTCGGCCTGGTGACCGCCGTGAAGGCGGTGGAGCGCGAGGTCCTCGCGGCGGTGGAGAGCGGCTCGCGGGAGACGGCCGTCAAGGCCTTCGCGCTGCACCCGCTGGTGGACTCGGTGGCGGTGGCCCGCCGTCTCGTGGCGGGCTACACGGCGGAGCACCCGGGGCTGGCCTGGCTGCGAAGCTGACATGGCCGAGGGACGAACGGACGGCTGACGAACACCTTTACGAGCCCGGGGGTGCGGCCTAGGCTCGCGCCCCATGACCTCACAGAACAAGGGCGTTCGACGTGCGGTGGCCCGCCTCGCCGCGGTCTGTCTGCTGGCCGCCGGCCTGGTGGGAACCACGCCGGCGGCCGCCGGGACACCCACGCCCGGCGAGGGGCCGGCCGTCGTGCCCGTGCAGACCACCGGGCCCGCCGACCGCCGGTTCAACCTGGTCTTCCTGGGCGACGGATACACGGCCGCGGAGATGCCGGCGTTCCGCGCCGACCTGGAACGGCACCTGAACACCCTGTGGAGCGTCGAGCCCTTCGCCTCCTACCGCTCGTACGTCAACGTGTGGGCGGTGGAGGCCCCTTCGGCGGAGTCCGGCGTCGACTGCGACCCGGGCCTCGCCGCCCCCGCCCGTGACACCGCGCTCGACATGGGCTTCTGGGGCGGCTGCGACCCGGACAGCGTGCAGCGACTGCTCACCGTCGACAGCCGGAAGGCCGCCGCGCTCGCCGACCTCGTCCCCGGCACGAGCCGCGCCAACCGCCAGATCGTCGCCCTCGCCCACAGCTCCACCTACGGCGGCGCGGGCGGGAGTTACGCCACCGCCTCCGGCGGCAACGCGCTCTCCTCGCTCATCACCCCGCACGAGATCGGGCATTCGCTCGGCGGCCTCCAGGACGAGTACGACTACTACGCGCGCGGCGTCCCGGGCGCCGCCTACGAGGGGCCCGAACCCTCCTCCGCCCACCACACGCTCCTGACGGAGCGCCAGATGCGGGAGGGTCGGGCCAAGTGGTGGCGCTGGCTCGGCGAGGAGAGCGAGTCCGGCGGGGTCATCGGCCGCCACGAGGGCGGCATGTACAGCACGACGGGCGTGTGGCGTCCGAGCCGGCACTCCCTCATGAAGACCCTCGGCTACGCCTTCGACCAGGTGGAGCGCGAGGTGATGGTGCGGGCGATCTCGGCCAGGGTGAACCTGGTCCAGGACCACACCCCGAACACGGCGCCGGTCGGCGCGGACCGCACCGTGTGGGTCGACACCCTCCACCCGACGGGCGGCGCCCTCGCGGTGATCTGGACGCTGGACGGGCGGAGCCTCGACACCCGCGGCGCCCGCACCGTCGACCTGCGGAGGCTGCGGGTCTCCCCCGGCACGCACACCCTGACGGCGACGGTCACCGACCCGACGCCCTTCGTCCGCGATCCGGCCGTCCGCGCCTCGGCGGCGCTCACCCGGACCGTGAGCTGGACGGTGGACCCCTCGCTGACGACCGTCCGCGGCCCCGGGACCCCCGGCTTCACCGGCCACACCCCGACCGGGTCCCCCGTCGGGGCCCGGAGCGTCGTCCACGCGGACACCACGCACACGGCGGACGGCACCCCCGCCGTGCGCTGGCGCCTGGACGGCCGCCCGGTCGCGGCGCACGGCCGCGACGACCGCGACCTGGACCTCCGCTCGCTGCGGATCACCGCGGGGACCCACACCCTCACGGCCCGTCTCGCGGGCACGGACGAGGAGCTGGCCTGGACGGTGGACGCCCGCCCGGCCACGGCCTCGTACGAACTGTCCGAGCCGCTGCGCACGGTACGGCGTCCCGGGCGCCCGGTGGAGTACGTCTACGACGGCGCGTTCACGATGCGGCTGACCGCGCGGGACGACCGGGAAGGGGCCGTGGTCAGCCAGTTCCGGGTCGACGGCGACGGCTGGTACACGTACTACGGCTGGCCGACGGACGCCGGCGCCCCGTTCCGCTTCTCGCCCGGCGGCACCGTGATCGACGACCTCGTGTACGGGAAGCTGGGGCGGAGCCGGGCGGTGCCGTGGGACGACGCGACCCCGGACTACGGCACGCACACCGTCGAGTACCGCACGATCGACGCGGCCGGCAACATCGGGCGGCCCGGGAGCTTCCTGGTGACACTGGTGCAGCCGTGACGAAGCGGGGGGGGGGGGGGGGGGCGGCCGGCCGCGGGCGCCACCCCCACCCCGGCCCGGCGGCCGGGGCGGCGAGACCCCACCCCCCCCCCCCGCCGCGGGGCGAGCCCCGCGCCCC
>NZ_JBHWFF010000049.1:38198-42479 GCF_042733785.1 Streptomyces sp. NPDC059695
CGACCCCCGGCGCGCCGCGGCCCCCCCCCCGGGCGGGGCGGCGCGGTGCTGTGGGTGCGAGGGGGCCCCGGGGCCGCGGCGGGGCGGCCCCCCCCCCCCCCGGGGGGCGCCCCCTCCGCGTACGGACCGGGGTCAGGGCTTGCGCGCCACCGCGGCCCACCCGGGGATGGGGTCGTCGCCCTCGACCGGAACGGGCACGCCCAGCTCCGGGTGCCACTCGGCGGTGAGCGAGACCCCGGGCTCCACGAACTCGAGCCCGTCGAAGAACGCGGCCAGCTCGTCGCGCGAGCGGGGCCGCAGGGTCAGCCCGCGCGCCTTGTACATGGCGGCCGCCTGCGCCGCGCCCTCGGGGTTGAAGTCCCCGGTGACGTGGGACAGGACGAGGTAGCTGCCCGGCGCGAGCTTCTCGACGAGCTTGGAGACCAGGTCGTACGCCCCGTCCTCGTCGCCCACGAAGTGCAGCAGGGCGAGCATCGACAGGGCGATGGGCTGGTCGAAATCAAGGACCTTTCCGGCCCTTTCGAGGATGACCTCGGGCTCGCGGGCGTCCGCCTGGATGTACTCGGTGGCCCCCTCCGGGGTCGAGCGCAGCAGGGCGGCCGCGTGCGCGAGCACGATCGGGTCGTTGTCGCAGTAGACGATGCGGGACTCCGGCGCGGCCTCCTGCGCGATCTGGTGCAGGTTGGGCTCGGTCGGGATGCCCGTGCCGACGTCCAGGTACTGCCGGACGCCGTGGGCGCTGAGCCAGCGGATGGCGCGGTGCATGAAGGCCCGGTTGACGCGGGCCATGTCCCGGCCCCGGGCGTCGACGGTGAGCAGCTGGCGTGCCATCGCCTCGTCGACCGGGTAGTTGTCCTTGCCGCCCAGGAACCAGTCGTACATCCGCGCCGGATGCGGCTTGCTGGTGTCGATCCGAACGGATGCGGGGTCCTGGGTCATCGGCTCTCCTGGTCGGGATGAACGGGTGGCACTGCAACAAGAGTTACGCGATGGTAGGGGCGGGACGGAAGGGTTCAGGTGAGCAGAAAGTCAGCCTGTCCGGATTTGGCGCCCTGGATGAAAGCGGCGATCTCCCCGTGGGTGTAGATGAGCGCTGGTCCTTCAGGGTCTGCGGACTGTCGCACGGCGACTCTGCCGTCGGCCAGCTTCATGGCCTCCACGCAGTTGCCCCCGTTCCCGCCGCTCCAGGGCTTGTGCCAACCCTCGGCACCGAGCTCAGCGGCGGGCATGCCGTTGTATATGCGATCCATTCACAGCTCCTTGCGGAGATTCCGGAGAATCTCCTTCGTGCGTTGTGCAGTCGCGGCCTGCGCCGCCATGCGGTCCATGACCTCCAGGTGGGATGCCACCTCGGGACGCGCGTCGAGATAGACGGCGCCGGTCAGGTACTCGCTGTAGACCATGTCCGGGAGTTCGGGCATGGCGAAGCGGAACAGGACGAACGGTCCGTAGGTGCCCGGATGGTGCCCGGACGCGAACTCCGCGATCTGCAGGGTGACGTTCGGCAGCTCCGACGCCTCGAGCAGCCGGTCGAGCTGGTCGCGCATCACTTCGGGCCCGTCACCGACGGGTCGGCGGAAGACCGTCTCGTCCATGATCACCCAGAACTTCGGGGCGTCATCCCTGGTCAGCAGGGACTGGCGCTCCATCCGTAGGGCTACATGGCGCTCGGCGTCCTCGTCCTTGCCGGCATCGCTGCCGCCACCGACCGCCCCGCTGCGCAGAATGGCGCGGGCGTACTCCTCGGTCTGGAGCAGACCGGGGACGAACTGGGGCTCGTAGGCCCGGATGAGGCCGGCCGCCCCCTCCAGGCTGACGTACATGGAGAACCAGCCGGGCAGCACGTCGTGGAACCGCTGCCACCAGCCGGGGAGGTTGGCCTCCTCCGCGAGGGCGACGAAGCCCTCCGCCTCGGAGTCCGTGATCCCGTACTCCTTCAACAGGAGCTGCACGTACGGAATCTTCAGCGCGACCTCGGCGGTCTCCATGCGCCGGACGGTGGCCGGGGCCACTCGGAGGATCTTCGCGGCCTCTTCCCGCTTCATGCCGGCCCGCTCGCGCAGGTCCTGCAGTCGCTTTCCGAGGACGACCTGTCCCACCGTGGGGGCGGACCGCGGCTCGCTCACTCTCAGACCTCCCCGACGCACTGTTTGGACGAGTGTGCCACGAAGCAGGGCGAGAGAGAACACGGCACTCTGCAATTTTCAGAGTGCCACTTGCCAAGTGTCCGACTCAGGAGGACAGTGTTCCGGTGAACCAGTACACGCTGCCGCCGTGCGCCCCCGCGCCACGGCGACAGCGCCGTACGGCAGTCCTGCCCACTGTTGTGAGGAACCGGTCGTGGCTTCTGGTAACGCGCAGCCCTCAGCTCTCATGAGCCCTCGAGCCCCTCGGGTCATGGCCCAGCGCCCACAGCAGCACACCGATCCCGTCCGCCGTTTCGCCTTCGAGCTCCCGGCCCGCACCGCCTCGGTCGCCCGCGCCCGCCGGCTCGCGGAGGAGCGGCTCATCCTCTGGGGCTGCGGCCCCGAGATCCGCGACACCGTCGCCCTCGTCGTCTCCGAACTCGTCACCAACGCCGTCGTGCACACCGCCAGCGACCGGATCGTCTGCGAGCTCCGCGAGGGCGAGGAGACGCTGCGGATAGCCGTGCGGGACGAGGGCGGCCCCGCCGACCCGCGGATACGCGACTGCGGCGAGGAGGAACGAGGCCGCGGACTCCTCATCGTCGACGCGCTCTGCAGCGCCTGGGGCGCCGACCGCACCGGCCACGGCACCGCACAGGTCGTCTGGGCGGAACTCGCCCACGGCATGGGGGAACCGTGCTGAGGTCCCTCCGCATCGGGCCTCGAGCCCGCAGAATCCTCGAAGACGCCTCCGTACCGGCCCAGCGCCGCTCACCGGACCCCCTCCGCGACGGGACCCGGATCCACGACCTCGGCGCCACCCGCCTCGCCGTCCCCGCCGGACTGCACACCGGCCTCGGCTGCGACGCCGTCGGCGTCCCCGCCCGCTTCGGCTTCAAGATCCTCTCCCGGCTCCCCGCCAAGGGCTGCGTCTACGCCGACTCCGACTGGTGGTGGTGGCTCGTCCCCGCCGGCTCCGACCACGACCTCACCTGGCCGCTGCCCTCCTGCTACGCCCCCGGCGCCGAGATCCCGGACCGCCGCCCGCGCCTCATCCACCACCCCGACGGCACCTCCCCCTACACCCCGCCGATCCCCCTCTACCTCCTCGTCTGCCAGCTCACGGGCATCGCCCCGTCCTGGCCGGCCCCCTCGGTACGCAGCGCGCTCTGACCCGCACGGCCCGTCACCGCTGAGGGGTGTCTTCCCTACGCAGGGGTGTCCTCCCTCTTCAGGGCGGGGGTGTCTTCCGTACTCAGGGCGAGGGTGTCTTCCCTCGAGGCCCGCACCGTCGGCGGGAGAACCCCTAGGCTCGGAGGCATGTTCACCCCGCAGGGTCCCAGCCTCCGAGAGCTGACCGCCCAGGCCCTCTCCTCGGTCGAGCACGGCTACGACCTGCTCGCGAGCAAGTTCGACGCGACCCCCTTCCGCACCTCCGACCATCTCCTGGACGCGGTCACCCGCACCCTGGAGCCGCTCGGCCCCTTCGACTCCGGCCTCGACGTCTGCTGCGGCACCGGCGCGGGCCTCGGCGTCCTCCGCTCGGTCTGTGCGGGCCGGATCACGGGCGTCGACTTCAGTACGGGCATGCTGGCCCGGGCCCGGGACGCCCACCCGACCGCCACCCTGGTCCGCGCGGACGCCCTGGCCCTCCCCTTCGCCCCGGTCTTCGACCTGGCGGTCAGCTTCGGCGCCTTCGGCCACTTCCTGCCGGCCGCCCAGCGCACCCTCTTCAGCCAGGTCCACGCCGCCCTGCGCCCCGGCGGCACCTTCGCCTTCCCGCTCCCCGCCCCACCGCCGGTGGGCTCGCGCCTCTACTGGACCCTGTGGGGCTTCGACGCGGCGATGCGCGTGCGGAACGCCGTCCTGCGCCCGCCGTTCGTCATGTACTACCGGACCTTCCGTCTCCAGGACGTCCGCTCCCGCCTGGAGGCGTCCGGCTTCGAGGTCTCCCTCACCCCGGTCGAACCCCTCGGCCGCCGGGAGGACGGCAGCCCGCGGTGCAGGCTGGTGGTGGCGCGGAAGGGGTAGGGCGTCGTCGGCGTCACGCAGGACAACGCGCAAAAGTGGGGGGCGGGCGCGTGTAGGAACGATAACCAAACAAAGGAGAAGGGGGGTGGTGGGGTAAAACACCACCACACAAAACCAAAAACCA